>JAGVHI010000018.1 GCA_020056635.1 archaeon
AATTGCAAGCTCGCCATCCGGCGTCGTTACCATAGTGCCTGCGCCAAAGCACGTGTAGTTGCAGGTAATGCTGCCGCCTGCGCAGCAGTCTGCTGCCACTGAACACGCTCCTGCTCCAGTGGTTCCGGTTGGATAGCAGCATTTGCTAGAAGTGCAGGTAGTGGTGTCGACGCCGCCTTGGCAGCAGTCTGCCACAACAGAGCATCCTGTTGCTTGTGTCGCGTAGCAGCATTTGCTCCCGCTGCACGAGATGCTGCCGCCTGCGCAGCACTGGCTTGCAGAACTGCATCCACCATACTGGGTTGCTATGCAGCACTTGCTCGAGGTGCATGTTATGTTGCCTGCCGCGGTTCCGCAGCAGCAGTCGCTAACTGAAGAGCAGCTCGTGCTCGCGAGCGGGATGCAGCATTTGCTTGATGTGCTGCAAAGACCTGCCCCTACACCGTTTGCGCATGTCGAGGAGCAGCAATATGAGGCGCCTGAACCTGGGCAGGATGCCTGATTTGCCTGGCAGGTGCATACTCCACCCGAGCACAGACCGGAGCAGCATTGCGAGTTGTTCGAGCAGGAATTGCCGTTCGGGTTGCATGCGCATGCTCCGCCTGTACAATAATTGGTGCAGCATTGAGAGTTTCCGGTGCATGAGTTGCCAGTGGGCGTGCATGCGCACACGGTGCCGTTCAGGTAGCCCGAGCAGCATAGGGACGAATTGCCGGAGGACTGCCCATTGTCAAAGCAATCGGCGCACAGATTCGAGGAGTTGCATATCTCAGAGCAGCAGTTCACATTTGTGGAGCAGGACTCGCCAAGAGCGGTGCACGCACATGCCCCATTGGAGCAAATGTTTGAGCAGCATTCAAAAGTGTTGTTGCATGCCTCGCCCTCGCCATAGCACTCGGCGCATTGGAGATCATGGCAATGACCAGAGCAGCACGTGACGCTGTAATAGCATGGTGAGCCAGTATACCTGCATAAACAATTGAATCCGTTGCACAAGTTGGTGCAGCAGTTCTGGTCATATGTGCATGAGGCCCCTACGTCCTCGCACGCAGCAGAGCATGTGCTAGTATACACGTTGCAGTAGCCAGAACAGCAGCTGTAGTCGTCTGGTTCTCCTGGAGTGCATGCTTCGCCGTTTGCAGCGCATGGACCGCATGTGCCTAAAACGCAATAAGTGGATTGGCAGTCGCCCCCGCCGTCACAGCTATGCCCATCTGGGTAGAGGGCGCACAAGCCGTTTTCGCAGTATTGCGGGTTGGGGCAATATGCCGCGCCGCCGGGCGGGCATGGGTCGCCTATTGAGGGCCACTGGCACATGCCGCCCGAGCAGTTGCCTGTGCAGCACTGTGAACCATCGGTGCAGGTGTTGTTGAGCGGTGCACAGGCGCACGCATTGCTGTAGCAGTAGTTCGAACAGCAGGTTGAGTTGCCTGTGCAGGTGCCTGCGTTGCTTCGGCAGGAGGCGCACGTCCCATTGTCGCAGATGTTCGTGCCGCACTGCGAATCAGAGCCGCAGGAAAGCCCGTTGGGCTTTAGCGTGCATGCGCCGTTTGTGCAAAGCCCGGAGCAGCAGTCTGAATTAGAGCCGCAGGATTCTGAGGTTGCCCGGCACGAGGTGCAGGCTCCCCCGGAGCAGATTCCGGAGCAGCAGCTGGAGTCCGCAGTGCAGTTGCCCCCAGCCGCAAGGCATGAGACGCATTGGCTCGTGGTTGCGTTGCATGCGTTCGAGCAGCAGTTCCTATTCTCGCTGCATTCGTGGCCTGCAGGATAGCAGCCGCATGCCTCCAGAGTATCATACGAGCAGATGCCAGAGCAGCAATCATCGCCGCTTGTGCAGTATTGCGAATTGCTGGCGCACGAAGAGCACTGGCCCAATAGGCTGCAGTAGCCGGAATCACATTCAACGCCCGAGCTGCAGCCATCGCCCACTGACCCGACGCATGAGCCTGCTGAGCAGGAGCCTGAGCAGCATTCATTGGGAGATGAGCAGGAGTTCCCGTTGGATGTGCATTCCGAACACACCCCATCGTCGCACGAGCCAGTGCAGCATTCCGCCGCTGCAGCGCACGTGTTCCCGTTTGATTTGCATGAGGCGCAAATCCCATTCGAACAATAGAGACCAGTGTCACAATCCGTATCGTTCGAGCAAGCATAGCCCGAGGCTGAGCTGCATATCCCTGCATCGCAGAGCGTGCCGCAGCATTCTGATGAGGAAGAGCATTCCTGCCCACTTGGCTTGCAAGCGCAAATCCCTGCTTCGCAGTAGGTCGAGCAGCAGTCGGAATTGATGGAGCATGGGAGGCTGTTTGAGCGGCATGCGCAGCCTTCAGATATGCACTCGCACTTGCCAGTGCCCGCATAGCACGTGAGTGAAGGGGTGCTGGTGCAGCAGTCGGAACTGTCCAGGCATGAGTTGCCCTGCCCAACGCAGCCAGGGGGCTTCACAAACAGGCTTTCTGCGCCATATTGGGTCTTTGATAGGCTGCTTCCGGCAAGCGTGTACACGAACCTTATTTTGAACGGGCAGTCCGCGTCCCCGATGCAGCTTGTGTAGTCGGAATCGACATCCACAGTCGCCTTCCCGCCTGGGCTGATTAGCGCGGGCGAAGAGAGATGAGTGGTGGTTTCCGAGCTTGCAAGCTGGTTCATGACCACCACATCAGTGAGCAGTATCTGGCGCGGGCCGTTGTTGCGAAGCGTAAGCCGGACTTTTTCCTGCAGCGACGACCAGCCGGTGATTGCAATCGGCCTTGCGCTTTCCCAGTAAATTTGCGATTGGGTGACGCGGGATGAACCAAGCGGGCGCGAAAAGGAGAGAAGCGACATAGCTGCGATGCCGACAAGAAGCACTACTGCAAAAAGAATCACGAATTCGGTTGCTGCCTGACCCCTTTTCCGGCCCAAATGGATTACCCCAATACAAATATGCTCGAACCTTATATATATTATGTGGATGCGGGCGAATCGGGGCCCTGCTTTGGCATTTTCCGCTTCCCCTCCTGCTTATTTTTTCCTTTTCCAAACAGCAGCCATGCCCCAAGCATAACAAGCAGCAGCGTGGAAACCGCGAGCATTGCAATGGATAAAGATGAATCCTGGGAAGGGGGGAGCGAGGAGATTGAAGCGAGCGCTTTTCTTGAAAGCAAAATCGACTCCGCAAATTTTCCATCGTCAAGCTTGGATTTGGCCTCTGAAATGACTGCTTTTATCTCGCGCAGCTGCGTGCCGTCCCGAAGTGAGGATTTGGAGAGCGCGGCATCCGCAAGCGAATACGAAGATTCGGCTGAATTCGAAAGCGAGGCAAGCGATGAGTTCAGCTGCAAAACAAGCGCGCGCGAGTTCTCAAGAAGGAGGAGCGAGTCAGTTTCAAGAGAGGAGGAAATGTTCTTTGCAAGCGATTTTTCAAGCGTGCCGCGCCTCTTTTCAAGCGCGGCGATATCGGATTTGACCTGTGATGGCGTCTTTGGCATGCTTGCTTTTGCAGACCTACCAAGCGCAGAGTATTCAGTTGAATAATGCGATTGCACAAGTGTTGCCCCTTCGAGGGAAAGCCTAGCCTGCAGAAGGGTTTCTGATATGTTTGAGCGCTTGGATTCAAGCATTGAGGAATACGCCCGCTCAAGCTCTGCATCAGTGGCGCCAAGCGAAAGAAGCTTTTCAAGAGCAGGGTCAGAAAATCCGCTTGCAAGGTAAGCAAGCCTTATTTTTGAGGAATTGGTTTGGGGCGCAGGCCGCTTGGCTTGGAGTTGTGATGCCGCCTCTTGCTTTTTTTCCTCTTCTTGCAAGTGCCCAGATATTTCAGCGTCGAGAGCAAGGTACTGCGCATACGCCTCATCAAATTTGCCCTGCGAGTAGAGCGAATGCGCCTTGGAATAAAGCGAAAGGATTTGAGGCTTGAGGGTTTTTGCCGCCTCCGCCCCAAGAGTTTCGTCTAGGGGCCCAAGCGAGCCTATTTCGTAGGAGATTGCGAATTTTGTTCCGCTCCCAGGAGTTATCGGGCCTGTTTCAAGCGACACGAGCAAATCCTCGCCGTTTTCGGATTTTGAGAACACGCGTGCGGAGGAGCCGGAGAGGGGCGCAACCGCATAGTTCACTGCTTTTGCAGCGCCAGGCTCGCGAAGCGCAATTGACGCTTTTGGGATCATGATTTTTGCATTGGAGATTGATAGGATATAGGAGAGCCCCATATGCGATGCAGCCTGCTTAGTGGATGCGGATTCCCTTGCGATTGTGAATGGGAATGGGATGGAATATTTTACCCCGATGGAATGCTTCCCTTTGCTGATGCCGTGTAATGAAATAGCAATGCCGCCTGCATTTGCAAAAGATGCGGCGCCAAGCCTGCCTGAGTCAATTGAAATTATTGACGAGCTGGACGGAGCGCCCAATTCGAGGATTGCATTTTCAATTTCATTCTTCGCATCAAAAGAAACCGTTTTTTCAACCATGGCTATTTCAGAGTCCGCGTATTGCACTTCTGTGCTCTCTGATATTATTGGGAGCAGAGCAGTCTCCTTTTCGATTGAGAATGAGTACATGGAATTTGCGCCCGCCCCATGTGCGATGAAGGCTGTTTGCGCCCCGTTTGCCCTTGCGCCAGAAATCCAATCCCCATCAAGAATGTCAGAATCGGATGGCTGAAATGGCAGGGATGCGAGAAATTCAATTTCCCCGTCATATGCTATTGGCAGCGAGTTTGCAGTCGTTATGAGCAGCTTCCTTGGCTGGGACTTTCCCACGATCACCTGCTCATCTGACCGGTCTTCAACAATTGCGTTGCGGCTAAATTCCGCCCCAAGTATTGCAGGCGCAAGCTCATTTGTTTTCTGCGAAAGCGCCAAAAGGTCTTTTCTTGCTGGCGCGAGCTTCCCAAGGGCGGCAGGCTGGGCTTGCCCGGAAACAAAATAAGCCGAGTATGATTCGAGCTTCTGGCCAAGAGAGGGGAGGCGGGAGGCATAATATTTTGCAATCGATTCCAGCTCGGCAGTTTTCGCAGGAATGTCCGAGTATTCAAGCGATGCGGCTGAAAGAAGAGATTCGATATTCGCTTGTGCGACCTGCGCCCCAAGTGATGGGTCTAAAGTGGCGTCTGACTGTAGCCGCTTGAGAAGGGAGAGGTCCTGCTCAGCGAAGAACGTGTCAAGCCCGTCCTGTTTTGCAAGCGAGATTGCGTGGGCAAGCGAATTTATAGAAGCTGAAGCTTCCAGTTCCTGTGACCTGGATGCTATTCCTTCAGATGATGCAAGCTCGGATGCTTTTCTTGCAAGGCGCGCGGCACCGGAGTAATGCACAAACCGCTCTCCAACAGAGGCTGCAATTTCTGCCTTCTCGAATTCCTCTTTTGCCTTTTTCAGCTCGGCACTTGCAGAAAGAAGCGCAGACGTTGCAGTTGATTGCAATTTTTTCTGGAGCCCTATTTCCTCAGTTGCGTCCAAAATCCATTTTTCCGCGTCATGCAGTGCATTTTGTTCAGCATCCTCCGCCTCCTCAAGCGCAGCTTGCGCAAGCGAGGCTGATTGGCTTGCAATGTAAAAACAATCCGAGTATTTGTCAAGGGACACTGAGATGTAATGGAGTTTTTTTGATGTGAATGCCGATTGTGCCGCCGAACATTCCGCTTCCGCCCTCGAAAGAAGCTTTTGAGCGTACGAAAGTTTTGCAGATGGACCTAGAGGTTCAATCGACACCTCGATTCCCTCATCTGAAAAAAAAGCAATTGCAGATGGGGTGACAAGCTCTGATCGTGCATCTTGCGCCTGCAAGAGCGCTTTTTTCGCAATGCCTATTTTGCCAGATGAGATTAAAGATGCATTTTCAATTTCCGAATGTGCCAAAGCAATGAGAGCCCCGTATTGCGCGTGAAGCGTCGCTGCCCTTGGGATTGAGCCGTTTTTCCCTGCCACAAGCCAGTAGAATGTTGCATCTGGGAATTGGGCAATGTGAGGGGCGCGCAAGAGGTATTCAATTATTTGGGAATTCGCGACTGATGCGGATTCTGAGAAAGTGGAGTCCAGCCCGCCAGCCTGGCGCGTGGAGGTTTCGGATATGAAATCGATAGCCCCCTGCCTTGCAACGCCGCGGTAATCAGATGAGAGCAGACCTGCGCGCTCAAGCTCCACCCTGTCATCGGACAACGCGAGGAATGCCTGGTTTGCAGATTCGCAGTAGTATGCATATGAAGCGAAATAATCCGAGAGTGCGCCTGCCCATTCTGATTGGTATTGCTCCGCATAGTCCTTGAGCTCTATTGCTTCTGGCATGCCAGCGAGAATGAGGTTTGGGTAGGAAAGCGAGAGTGAGAGTGCGCCTGCGCTTGCAAGCGAGATGCTAAAGGCATTTTGGTGCAGCAGTTTCGCATTTGAATAATGGGCCCTTGCAGACTCGAGATGCTCCCTCCCTTTCTGCGCGTTCTGCGCGGCATGCTCGAATCTTTCATTCTGCAATGAAGTGCCAAGCGAATCCCGGATGGTGAGTGCGGAAACCGGCTCCTGCGATTCTATCTGGAGCGAATCGAGGCTTAATTGGAAATAGCCCGCCATTATGCGCATGCCCCCAGCATTGAGGATATATGGGTTTGAGCCAAGCCATTGGGATTGGTTCCAGAACTGCCTGAAATCGGAACCGAGGTGCGGCAGCGCAAAAACAGTAGGCAGCAGGAGAAAAAGAAGGGCAAGGAGCCTCCCTAGTTTCACCAAATCCCACCCCGATACGGTTCTTCGAGCGCCCCAATTAAAAACAATTCCCCGCGCGCTTTTGTAAATCATTTTTAAACAGTTTGATGCACAATTGGAACAACTATTTGAGGTGGGTCAATGGAAGGAAGCGACGGGAGGCTGTATTTTGCATTTGAGAAGCTATGCGGCGACACAGTAAGGCAAGATGGCCATAAGCCGCCTGCATACATGGCTGCAGAAAATCCGGATGATTTCATTTATAGCAAAGATGGCAGCGGGTACGTGAAGATCGGGGGCATAAAAAGCGAAACGCTGTTGCTGCCAATCGAAGTCACCGGCAAACGCCCAGAGGAAATTGCCGTATTATTCAGGCTTGCAAGGGTGGCTGCGCTTCTTGGGGATGCAAGCAAGGGGGTGCTTACAAATTACGGCGATGTGCGCGACTCTATAATCTGGTTCTCTGACAGAAGAGGGCCGATGTACGAGCTGCTCAAGGAGAGCGAGCCTGCGCTGCTTGCTGCTGTTGAGAGGTTTGCAAGGGGCGAGGAGAGGGATTTTGGCGTTATTGTAGGGGAGCCTGCAACCTGGGGCAAGGTAGTAGGAAGGGCCAATGAGAGGCGCAGACAGATGCTCCGCGAGCAAGCGTTGATTTTCGCCCGTTCAAACGCAGCTACCCTTCAAAGCGACCACCGGGTCTTATTTGCAGAGCAGAATTCGCGCATTGGCTCAATGGGCAGGCTGGCAGCGAGATAGACATTCTATTAAAAAAGCCGTGCCAATATAACATTATGGAGGCCCAAATAGGCAACAAGCTACTTCTGGTCACCCCTAATTGCGCTGATTTGGCAAAGCCGAATGTCGAGATTAAGCGCTTCCCAGATGGGGAGACGTATGTGCGGATTGACGAGGAGACCGAGGGCAAGCACGTGACTGTGCTGCACCGCTGCTACCCGAAGCAGGATTCCTCATTGCTGCAGCTGTTGCTGATTGGCAACGCGGTTGCGCCCTTTGCAAAATCCCTCACAGCGGTTGTGCCGTACCTCCCTTATGCGCGCCAGGACAAAGCGTGGAAAACAGGCGAGGTGAAAAGCGCGGAGATAGTGTGCAACTTGCTTGTGAGCTCGGGCTACACCAATTTGGTCACGTATGACTGCCATTTTTTGAAAAAAGGCGGGGAACACAAGCGCGACAAGCTGACCATACTCAACAAGTCGATGGGCAAAATGCTTGAGGATTACCTCTCAAGGCAGATTGCAGACGACCCGGTGATAGTCTCGCCGGATTCTGGGGCAGGCTACCTGGTGGAGGGGCGCGGGCATGCGATGAAAAAGGTGCGTGGCGAGTATGTTACGGATGACAAGACCGCGTACCGCGAGGTGAAGGAGCTTTCGATGGACTTCTCGGTGAATGGCCGGGAGGTAATAGTGCTTGATGACATGATTGCGGGCGGCGGGACTATGGAGCGCGCAGTGCGGCTCTGCATTGAGGCTGGCGCAAAAACTGTGCGGTGCGGTGCGACCCACGGGCTTTTTTTGAATTTTGCAGACCAGAGGATCAAGGAGGCAGGGGCGCAAGAGGTCATTGCCTCTGACACTGTGCAGTGCCCGTATTCAAAGGTGTCGATAAAGGAGCAGCTGTTCACTGCGCCGCTCTCATCGTTCTTCTAGGGGTGTTTCCTGCCAGGATGCATTTCCCCCTGGCTGCTTTTTGGAACGCTTAGCTTTTGATGGGCTGCTAGGGCTTATTGGAGTTTTGCCTGCTTCCTGGAATGAGCACCCGGTTTCTTTCGCGCATGCCTTGCCTGCGGCAATTTCTTGTGGGCAGCTGCGTGCCCTGCCTGCTCGATTTGGGCATGATGCGCCATAGCACGCTCTGTTCCAGCCGCATATTCAGGTGGCTTGTGCACCCTCACCCTTGCAAGAAGCTTCCAGAAGATGAATGCGGCAAATGAGATTCCAGCAATTGCTGCGATTGCTATCCCGGCAAGCACCAGCGGGAGAGGGAGCGTTTCCTTTGCAGATGGTTGGGGCTCGGCAAAAGGAGGCTGCACTGAAGGCTTCGGGGCGCTTGGGGCCGACGCGTTCTCATTCGGCCTTGCAAAAGATGTGAATGTTGTGTTTTCGAACTTGAATGAATAGGCTCCGGCATCGACCGCAGTGATGCTTGCTTTCCCATCGGAATCCGACACTAAGGTGGTTTTGCCGGCAGGGGTGGTGGCTTCTATTGAGGCGCCCGGGGCAGGCTTGCCGCCCCTTGTAACGGAAACCGAAATCACACCGCCCTGCTCTGCGGCAAGCGTCCCTGAGATTTTAGGGGTCGTGTCCTCGGGAACAGGAGGCTGCATCTTGTTTAACGTGATGAAAAGGAGCTTTGCTTCCGCGTCCTCAAGTGTGGCCTCCCCGGTATAATAGTACTCTCCGCGGGTAATGTTAATCATGTAGGTGCCTGGCGATAGCGAGGTTATCACGAACTGCCCGTCGGGCATCACTTCCCCCCATTTTGCCGAATTGCCCTTCCAGAAGTAGATTCTGCCCTCAAGCGGCACTGGCGCAGTTATCTTACCATATGCCGAACCAGGAGAGGTGCTGTCGGTAAACAGCTTGGACATCACTATGTCAAGCGAATCGCCGCTAATCGCGATTGCGGTCGCATTCACGATGCGCACGTGCGTCGCATAGTTGTACCGGCTCGCACGCAGTATGTATATGCCATCTGGGACGTTTTCAAAAGTGTATCGCGCGTAATCGAGCTTGCCGCTTGCAGCAGTCGTTTCCATGAAAAGCGCGCCCTCGGACAAAAGCTCCACCTTTGCGCCCGGGAGCATGGTGTTGTAGCCTGCCACTGTGCCGGTGATGGTTATGGCAGATAGTGATGAAAATGCAATAAGCAAAAGTGCAAGTGGCAATATGACGCGGTTTGACAATCCATCACCTGCTGTGAGAGAGATGCTCCAAACAATATAAAACTTCGTTTTTCGACGTCGGTTGCGCAACAACGTTTTTAATTTCCCAGCAGCCAATCGCCGCATATGCTAAAACTAGCCCCCAGGATGGAGCAGGTGAAATACGAGATACGCGACATAGTGGTGCGCGCAAAGCAGGTAGAAAAGAAAGGGAAGAAGATGCACTGGCTCAATATTGGCGACCCTAACCAGTTCGATTTCCTCCCACCCGAGCACGTGAGGAAAGCCGCGGCAGAGGCTGCGGCAAGCGGCAAATACAGCGCATACTGCCCATCGCAGGGGGACGAGGAACTCAGAGTGGCGGTTGGAAAGATTGAGGGGGTGCCTGCAGAACACACGTTCATCACTTCAGGGCTGTCCGAGGGAATTGATTTCCTGTTCACGGCACTTATCGGGATAGGGGAGGAGGCGCTTTTGCCAAACCCGACCTATCCGCTCTACGTTTCGAAAGCAAGGGTGCATGGGGCAAGCGATGCGTATTACCCGTCTGATTCGGATTTCATCCCGGTCGCAGAGGAACTCAGGAAGAGCGTGACTGGCAAAACCCGCTCCATTGTGGTGATTAACCCGAACAACCCAACTGGTGCAACCTACCCAAGGAAGGTGCTGCAAGAGATTGCGGATGTGGCAGCTGAGTTCAAGCTCCCGCTCATTGCTGATGAGATTTATGACCAGCTCACGCTTGACGAGGACCATTCGATAAACATGCGCGATGTTGCAGGGGATGACGTGCTCCTGATTACCGGGAACGGAATTTCAAAGAACTACCTTTATCCTGGAGCAAGAGTAGGGTACCTTGCGGTGAGGGGGCCTGGAGCAGAAGAGCTTTCCTCTGCCCTGCTCAAGCTTTGCAATGCCCGCCTGTCGGTGAATTGGGAGATGCAGCGCGCCGCGCTTGCAGCGTTCACAGGCCCGAAAACACACCTTGCTGAAACCAAGAGGAAGCTTCGCGAGAGGCGCGATGTGATGATGAAGCGCTTTTCGGAAATGGGAGGGGTGCATTGCGCTAGGCCCACTGCAGCTTTCTATGCCCTCCCGAAATTCGAGGGGCTCAAGTTCAAGGACGACAAGGAGTTCGTTTACTCGATGATTGAGGAGACGGGCATTGTGATGGTCCCAGGCTCGGCGTTCTCTCCGCATTTGGATGGCATTTATGCGCGGCTTGTTTTCCTGCCAAAGCCAGATGAGCTCAATGAGGCGATGGACAAGCTGGGAGACTTTTTGAAAAAGAGCAGAAAATGAATTCCCTTACTTTATCTCCCCGCCTTTTGCGTGAGTGTTGCACAGGTCGCGCTCAAACGCGCGGTCGGATGTGTTGAATGAAAGGCAGATTGCAGGGTCGCGGATGAGCTGCGCGAGGTTGATCACGCATTCGTGCCTGAATTCTTCGGATTCGATTAATGTGCAGACTGAAATTTCGCGCCTGTCCAATGCCTGCCCCTGCAGGCACGCGTCGCGCACTTCTGGAATCCTGCTGCGGTAGCACTCTGCATACTGCTGCGCCACCTCAGTCCGGTTCTCAGTTGTGTTTTGAACCTGCTCAGGTGAGATAGTAGTTATGGTGGGCTGCTTTGGGACAGGCGGCTTTTTTAGCTTCTTTTTTGCCGTCTCGTCTGTTGAATCCGAGAGGCAGGTGGAGCGGAGCTCCTGCTTTTCAATGTTATAGCACCTGAAAGGCTCCTGCGCAATAACCGATTCCCGGTAAACACAGCTCTCCTTCCCAGCGCCTGCAGGAATTGAGGAACAGGCATCAGGAACCTGGTTCTGCGCGCAGCCCGATAGGAATATGACCGCTGCAGCGATTAATACAAGAAGCGCTAGCCTCATGTAGTTAGTTCTCCCCTGCAAGTTCATAAATGTTGGTGGCTAGAGCGCAAAAAGCAGCGCGGTTGCCGCAAGCGAAACAGTGATATTGTCGTCAATGCCAAGCTCGAGGCTTTCAACAAGCGCGCAAACTGCAGAGGCAACGAGCGCCATCCAGCCTGCGATCGCAACCGAAATTGAGGAGAAGACGAAGAATGCAAACGTGCCAAGCATTGTTTTCTTGGGGTTGTAAGGGAGCTTCCTTTTCCCATGCAGCCCGAAAAGGGTGGAGGCGGAATCGCCCACCGCGAGAATGAACACTGCGGCTGCAGCCTGCTCCGGGTAGGGAAGGATTGAGAGCGGGAGCAGGAGCCCTGCGGAATACCAAATCGCGCCCTCGAAATGGTTCGCGCCCCTGCGCTCGAACAGCGAGAGAAGCGACCAGAGCGCGCAAGATAGCGTGCCTGATTTTTTCGCATGGTGCTTTGCATAATAGGAAAGGAGCATGAACCCCAGCAGCAGCGAGAATGCAGCGGCTGCTGCCCAGACCTGCCCGAAAAGCCAAAGCGTTGCAAGCATGAGAAGGCCGATGTTCAGGTGCGCCAATTGCCTGTCTATTTCGTTCATTCTGCCCACCCAGAGTTTGCTCCTGGCCAAATCCGCCGATATTCGTTCATTTTATCCTCCGTGAGTATTTGTCTGCCAGCCTTGCTGATGCAAGAGCTACAAACGCAAGCGCAAGAGATGCGGCTATTTGAATGAATGAATGCACCCCCAGGTACATCCTGCTAAACGAAACCAGGAGCGCGATTGCAATGAAAATTGGGAAGGATTTGCGCTCGTGGAGCGCAAGCGCGAATGCGAATGCTATGATTGCATGCCCCGAGGGAGTGCCAAAATCCGCAGGGCAGGGGACCTTGGAATCGATTTGAGGGCAGGGGCGCGCCTGCGCGAGCAGCGGCTTTGCCCCAAGCGAAATAAGCAGCGCAAACGCAGCGGTTATTGCAAGGAAGCGCGTTGCATCAAGCTCGCGGAAAACTGATGCGATTGCGAAGAAGAGCAGCACAAGAATGACCATAAACATTCTATAGTTTGAGACGAACACTGAGAGCGAAGTGAGCAGAGGGGCGTCAAGCGAGAAGGCAAGCTGCATTATCGGGTCCATTGATTTGGATTTGGGGCTGCGGTTAAAAAAGGTAGCAACTGCAAATCCGCACATGAAGCTGCGCGGCGCGAGAGCCATCCTATTTGACATTGACGATACGCTTTTCCCTACAACCGAGTTTGCGCAGAGGGCACGCAAGAGCGCAGTGCGAGCCATGGTCAAGGCAGGGCTCAATGCGGCAGGGGCGCAGGCGTACTCCACGCTTAGGGGGATAGTGCGCAACAAAAGCTCGAATTACCAGTACCACCTTGATGATTTGTGCGTGCGGTTCAACCATAAGCGCGACCCGAAAATCATTGCTGCCGGGATCGCGGCTTACCACGTAGCAAAGGCGGGAATCCGGCCCTTCCCAAGAGTGCGCAAAGCATTGCTCGCTCTCCGGAAAAGAGGCTATGGGATTTATGCCGCATCAGAGGGGAAGGCGCTTAAGCAGTGGGACAAGCTCTATAGGCTGGGGCTGCATAACGTGCTGCAGGGCGCATTCATTTCCGAGGAGCTGGGGTGCGATAAAGGGAAGGCGTTTTATGTGAAAATTGCGCGAATTCTTCACATGCCTGCCGCTTCTGTTCTTATGGTGGGGGATAGGGAGGGGAAGGACATAATCCCTGCGAAAGAGGCAGGGATGAAAACCGCGCGAGTCTGCAAAAAGGGAGCGAAAAGCGAGGCTGATGCGAAAATTGCGGACTTGTCAGGGCTCCTCAAGCTTCTCAGATGATCTTGCGCGCAAAAGCGGCGGCAGGTGAGCTCAGATGAATTTTACGCCGCAGGCAGGGCAGGAGAGCATGTAGTAGTCCGCGCGGTAGGCGCAAAGCGGGCAGACAAACGTGCTCCCTGGCACGGTTGGGGCAGAGGGCATGAACGATTTCCCGCACTTGGAGCATGAGAGCGCATTGATTGGGTTGTTTTCCTTGCAGCTGGGGCATTCTACCCTGAACATTGTGGATATGTGCGTGCCGCAGCCTGGGCAGCGCTCCATGTCAAGCGTCACCGGCTTTTTGCATTTGGGGCACTTTAGGTCCTTTCCGCCCTTGATTTGGACGTTGCCGCCCTGGCCCTTGACAACGTTTTTCAGGAGCTCCATCATCCCCATAAGGGGACTAATGCGAGAAACTGGTTAAAAAACCGCACTTGCATTATACCTGCATGATTTTCATAATCGAGAACGGGTCGCAGTACACGCACGTGATTTGGAGGAGCGTGCGGGATCTGGGGTTCGAGGCGAAAATAGTTGCGAACAAGGAGAGGATGGACACGCTTGCAGATGCCCAAGCGTTCATAATGGGGGGCGGGCCAGGCTCATCGTATCTTGACAAGTACCCTCTTTGCGAGGAAATAGTGCATAAAGCTGCAGAAGGGAAATTAGGGAAACCGGTGCTTGGGATTTGCCTTGGGCAGCAGATAATTGGGCATTTGCTTGGGGGAAAAGTCGAGAAAGGGCCTTCGGCAGAGTACGGGCTTGCGCAAGTGGAAGTGGATAAGGAGGGGGTTCTGCTTAGGGGGCTTCCTGCAAAATTCAATGTGTGGGTATCGCATTTTGACGAGGTTGTGAAGGAACCAGTTGGATTCTTGGTGCTTGCTCACTCGGATACTTGCAAAATAGAGGCTATGGAAAACGTGAAGCGGGAATTGTTCGCTACGCAGTTCCATCCTGAAGTCTGGCACACCGAGCACGGGGAGGAGATTTTGAAAAACTTCCTTTCGCGCTGCAAATGAGGCAGGAATAAAAAGCGTTTGAGCACTAAATAATGCCGCAGGGATGGCGGAGCCCGGTCAATCGCGTCAGACTCAAGATCACGTCTCTTCGCAAACGCGCGATGGGATATCTGATGACTTAGGTCTTCGGGAGTTCAAATCTCCCTCCCTGCACTCTGTATCAGCGGTTCGGGGGAGACGCATGAAAAACGTTTTCATTTTCTACGGAACTGCCGGCCATCCTGGGGAGAACTGGTTCCCGTGGCTGAAAGGGGAGCTTGAGAAGAAAGGGTTTAGGGCCATAATCCCAAAGTTTCCAAGCCCGGAAAACCAGACATTGGAGAATTGGTTCGCTGTTTTTGAGAAATACAAGAAAGAGTTCACAGAGGATACAATACTTGTTGGGCATAGCTTAGGCGGCACGTTTGCGCTGCGGGTCATGGAAAAAAGCCAAGTCAGGATTAAGGCGCTATTTCTTGTGGCTGCCGCAATCGGGATACCGCCTCTGAAAAACTATGAGACAGACAGGCCGTTTGTGGAAAAGCCTTTTAACTGGGAAAAAATTAGGGGGAAATGCGGAAAAATAGTTGTATTTCACTCGGATGACGATCCCATTGTTTTTGTGGGCAATGGAATCGAGATTGCCAAGAACTTGGATGCAGAATTCGTCAGGTCGCCCACTGGGGGCCATTTCAATGCAAAAGCCGGGTATTTGAAGTTCCCATTATTGAGAGACAGAATATTGGATATGGAGCCCGCCTGATTGTCAGTATTCGTCTTTTTTCTTCAGGATAAGGAAATAGCCTGCAACCATTGCGATTATTGCCGCCCCAACGCCAGCGTATACTGTTGTGGGGTCGAACCCGAATATCTTGTCGCCATCAGGGGTCGTTCCAGTGCCGTTTTGGCCAGTTCCGCCACCAGGGGGCTTGGGCTTCGTGCCAGAAGGCACTATGTACTCCCCAAGCGCCTTGTTCGAGTTGCCCTCCTTGTCGCTTATTGTTATCGAAAAGCTCACATATGTGTTGGGTGGCTGCACAGGTATGTCCGCCTGGTAGGTCCCGCGCTTGAGCGTGTACATCGATGCGTCCCGCTCGCGGCCCTTCACCCTGTAGCGCACCACGAAGTGGGAGTTCTCGTCAAAGCCGCTTGCATAGGCCCCCTCATCCGCAACCTCTATAGTAACCCTGCCAAGCCCGTCAACCAGCTCGACTGTCGGCAGGCTCCTAAACACCGGCTTGTGCGTGTCGATCACTATTGTGAGCGATTCCTGAACTGAGAAGTCCGCCACCAGCTTTTTCTCGCGGCGCCCATACGTGGCCGCAACTTCAGCAGAGGCAAGCGGGGTTTTTGGGAATTGGGCGGTCCCGTTCACATCAGTCTGAATTTCCATGTCGCCGGCGCGCACGGTTGCGTTGAGGGGCGCACCCCGGTCGTCAATCACTTTCACCCTGGGGGAATAGATTGGCCAGATCACTTGCTCGTTCGTATCGTTGACCATGGTAAAGGAGCGCGTAGACTCAAAGCCGAGCTTGCGCAGGGTGATGTTTATTTTACCGCCCCCCACCTGGAGGAATGCATTGCCCGATGAATCGGTGGTTGCGGCAGAATTCTCGAACTGCACTGTGGTGTTTGGGTGCGGCTGGCGGGTTTGGTCAAACAGCTTGAGGTAAAGGGCGTATGACGTGACATGCATAGGGTACGGGTCCTCGCGTATTACGGGTGTGCTGCTGTGGGAGAATGATTGCGATACTGAAGAAGAGCCGAACTTCACATAGACTGTGTAATCGTTCTTTGTCCTGGAGCCGGAGGGGTCGTAGTTGAAGTATTTTATCGTGACGGTCCCGTTCGCCCCAGTTATCAGCTTGCTCGTGTTCGCCTTTAGTTCGTAGCGTATCCAGTATTCCGCCCATACGGTTGCGCCCGGGACAGGCCTGCCAAGCTGGTCAACCACGATAATGTTTATCGATTCAGAGTATTCCGCGAAAAGCGGGAGCGCAAGGAGCAGAATGAATATGGCAGGCAGCAGCGGGTTTCGCATAGAATTCCCTTGGGGGGATGGATATTAAAATCATGCCGGAGTATAGCCGGTTTGTATGGCAGTGTCTCCACTTGAGGACCGGTACAAAACCGAGATGAACGCGATTTTTGAGGACAAGGCAAAGCTTGGCTACTGGATGGCAGTTGAAGTTGCCCTTGCGCACGCGCATGCGAAGCTCGGGGACATTCCAAAAGACGCGCCTTCCGAGATTGAGAAGGCATCCAAAAAGGTGGAGCTTTCCAGAGTGCTTGAGATTGAGGCGTCTACGCACCATGATTTGATGGCGATGGTCAAGGCGCTCACTGAAAAGTGCCAGGGGAAGTCTGGAGCCCATGTGCATTTGGGGGCGACAAGCTATGATATTGAGGACACCGCCACCGCGCTGCAGTTCCGGGATGCGATAGCGCTCATCAGGAAGCACTCGCTTGAGCTTTGCAAGGTGCTCCGCTCGCTTGCGGTTGCGCACAAGCGGACAGTGTGCGTGGGCAGGACACACGGGCAGCATGCGGTGCCCACAACATATGGGATGAAGTTCGCGCTCTATTACACTGAAATGCGGAGGAATTTGGAAAGGCTGGATTCTGCGCTTGCAAGGATATCAGTGGGCAAAATGTCAGGTGCCACAGGCACGATGGCAACGTTTTGGGGAAAGGGAAGGCAGATTCAGGCGCTTGTGATGGCCGAGCTTGGGCTGCAGGCTGCCAAAGTGTCGAACCAGGTGGTGCAGCGGGACCGGCATGCGGAAGTGCTGTTCGTGATTTCACTGATTGGGGCAACGCTTGAGAAAATTGCAAAAGAAATCCGGAATTTGCAGCGGAGCGAAATAATGGAAGTGGCTGAGCCTTTCGCAAGCACGCAAGTTGGCTCGTCCACCATGCCGCAGAAGAGGAACCCGCACAAATCAGAGAGGATTTGCTCGCTTGCGAGGGTGCTTCGGGCGAATGTGCAGACCGCGCTTGAGAACATAGCGCTTGAGCACGAGAGGGATTTGAGCAACTCCGCAAATGAGAGGTACATTTTCGCTGAATCGTTCATAACCTGTGACTATATGCTGAAGCAAACGGCATCCATACTTTCGGGGCTTGAGTTCTTCCCGGAAAACATCAAGCGGAACCTTGAGTCCTCGGACGGGCGCGTGATGGCTGAGAGGGTGATGATAGCGCTTGCAAAAAAGGGGATGGGCAGGCAGGATGCGCATGAGATCATCAGGGCCGCCAGCATCGAATCGTTCAGGAAAAACAGGCCGTTGCTCGAGGTGCTCTCTGCGAACAAAACGGTTGCAAAGCACTTGACGCGCGCAGAGCTTTCAAAGCTGTTCGATTACGCAACTTACATTGGAGAAGCGCCGCAAATAGTCGAGGAAGCGGCAAAGGAGTAGGCTCTTGTTCATTTTTCAGGTGCAAACGTTGCCTGCACAATTATTTGAGCAGCAGTGCGAATTAGAGGAACATGTTTCCCCTGCCACGTTGCAGCAGTGCCCGTCCTGGCAAACCGAAACATGGATTCCGGTGGTGGAATCATAGCAGCAGTCATCATCGGAGCTGCAGCTTGGCTTCCCCTGCGTAGTTGAGGATTTGCAGCAGATCTTTTTTCCTGTGACTGCAGATGAGAACGGTTGGGTTGGGGAGCAGCAGTTCGGGCTAGCGGCGGATAGGTTGCCAGTGAATTCCGGATGGCAGCATTTGCTTTCGCATGCCTGCACCCCGCCTGACTGGCAGCACTCGGACGCAGAGCCGCAATTTTGGTCGTTGGCTGTGCACGCGCAGGAGCTGGATATGCATGAGCCTGAGCAGCATTGCGAGCCTGCAGTGCATGCAGTCCCCTCGTACCTGCAGCATGTAGAAAATAGGCACGTGTCGTTTTGCGAGCAACATTGCAATTCGCTTGCGCAGCCCGATTGGCCTTCAGAATAGGCGCAGCCGTAGCGCGGGTCGATTTCGCCTGGGCAGACCACCATGAAATCCCGAGCCCCAGCCTGGACAAGGCTGCCAAATGCCGCAGTGCCATATGTGAAGGAGAGCGGGAATTCGCACATCCCAATTGGAGAGCTTATGTTTGCAGGAACTGCAATGATGATACCTGCCCCTGGGCTCAGATATATGTGCGGAGAAAGCGGGTATGCGGTCCCGGAAACCGAAGCTGAGCTTAGCGTGACTGATTCGACTGCGTTGTTCTGTATTTTCATCGCAAGCGTGCCGTTCGGGTAGACTTTTGCGTCAAGCACCGCAAGAGGGTGCGCCGCCCCGCGCCAGTACGCCTGACTTTGCTTCAGCTTGACGTGCAGCGCGGTTCCGGGGTTCCATGTGAGAAGCGCAGTTGCGGTGAGCAGCACCATGAGCACCACTGCGGCAAGAATCATGTATTCGACCACTGCCTGCCCGCGTCCTTTGTCCACTGCCACGCAAAAGCCTGCGAACTGCTGGGTTATAAATGTTTATCGAGAAATGATGTGGGAGTTAGTCAAGTATGTTGCTAATTTCATTATCGAATCGGCGGGTGGTTGGATGGCAGTTGCACAGACTCCGCAGAGAACCAGAATGACAAGGGAGCAGATAAGATAAGAGCATTTGAGAATGAATTTTGCAGGTTTGGGCTGGGGGCGCGTCCCACGCTTGAAGTGACAGACCCTATAATTAAGACTCGGATTCGGGATGAAGAAACGCGCCAGCGGGTGACGCTTGGGCTGATACCTTCAGAGAACATCGCATCGTCCGCAGTATTCGAGGCCGTTGGGAGCATTTTAATGTCGAAATATGCCGAAGGGCTTCCGGACGCTAGATATTATCCGGGCTGCGGGGTTGTAGACCAAGTTGAGAACACCGCGATAGAGAGGGCAAAGAGCGCATTTGGGGTGAAGTTTGCAAACGTGCAGCCGCATGCAGGCGCACAGGCAAACATGGCTGCTTATGCAGGCATCATAAAATACCGGAAACTGGGCAAAGAGCCGCTAAAGAATTTCAGGGTTCTTGGGCTCGACTTGAAAAATGGGGGGCACTTGACTCATGGAGCAAAAGTCAATTTTTCAGGCAGCTGGTTCGCTTCGTTCACTTATGAAGTGGACCCGGAAACGCAGAGGTTCAATTTTGACAGGATAGCGGCGCAAGCGCTTGAGGTGAAGCCGCACGTAATAGTTGCAGGAGCAACTGCATACCCCTGCGTTATTGATTTTGGAAAATTCCGCGAAATTGCAGACTCTGCGGGCGCGCTTTTGATGGTTGATATGGCGCATATAGCTGGATTGATTGCAGGTGGGGCGCACCCAAGCCCAGTCCCATATGCGGATATAATCACGAGCACCACGCACAAGACATTGCGCGGCACTAGGGGAGGGATGGTGCTTGTCCCTTCCAATGAGGAACTTGCAGCGGCAGTCAACAAGGCAGTTTTCCCCTTCCTGCAGGGCGGCCCGCTGATGCATGAGATTGCAGGGAAAGCGGTAGCTCTCCGCGAGGCCAGTGAGCCGGAATTCGCAGCATACGCACAGGCAATAGTGCAGAATTCCAGGGTGCTTGCAGAAAGCCTTCTTGGGCATGGGTTTAGGCTTGTTGCCGGCGGCAGCGAAAACCATCTCATGCTGATTGACCTGCGGGAAACTGAAATGACCGGGAAACAGGCACAGGATGCGCTTCAGGAGGCAGGCATAATAGCGAACATGAATACTGTGCCTGGAGACCCGCGCAAGGCGGATGAAACTTCAGGAGTCCGGCTCGGGACTCCGCTTGTAACTACTAGGGGAATGGGCCCGGATGAGATGAAGAGCATAGCCGGTTTCATAAAGGAAGTGCTTGCCAATCCGATTGAGCAAACGATTAGAAGGGTAAGGGCCGACGTTGGGGAATTTGCCTCCTCTTTCCCGCTGTTCCACCCCGAATGGATTGGCTTGCCGGTTGAATAGCGGAAGTTATAAACCTTGATTAGGAAATCTTTTAGTGGGATTCATGGCATCATTCCTCCAGAGCACTGACCCTGCGATTTATGATATTGCGAGAAAGGAGCTTGCGCGCCAGCGCACCGGGCTTGAGATGATCCCATCGGAGAATTTCTGCTCGCTTGCGGTGATGGAAGCGCAGGGAAGCGTGCTCACGAACAAGTATTCTGAGGGGTATCCGGGAAAAAGGTATTACGGCGGGAACGAGTTCATAGACCAGTCCGAATCGCTTGCAATCGAGCGGGCGAAGAAACTTTTTGGCGCGTTTGCGGCAAACGTGCAGCCGCATGCAGGCTCGCAAGCGAATATGGCAGCATACTTTGCAGCATTGGAGGTCGGGCAGTCGATAATGGGCTTGAACCTCTCGCATGGCGGGCATTTGACACATGGAAGCCCGGTCAATTTTTCCGGGAAATGGTACAAAATCGTTGCGTATAATGTTGAAAAGGAGACGCATTTGCTTGATTATGATGCGATAAAAAAGCAGGCAATTGAGCAAAAGCCGAACCTCATTCTCTGCGGTTATACTGCTTACCCGAGGACGATTGATTTTGCGGCATTTAGGGAAATTGCGGATGCGTGCGGCGCAATCCTGATGACCGATATGGCGCACATTGCAGGATTGGTTGCGGGGGGGGCGCACCCAAATCCGATTCCCTACTCAGATATTGTAACCAGCACCACGCACAAAACGCTGCGTGGCCCGAGGGGTGCGATTATACTTTCCACTGAGAAGTTTGCGCAAAAAGTGGATAAGGCTGTTTTCCCTGGATTGCAGGGGGGCCCGTTCGAGCATGCGATTGCCGCGAAGGCGGTTTGCTTCCACGAGGCATTGCAGCCGGAATTTGCAACTTATGCACAAGCAATTGTTTCAAATGCAAAAGCGCTTGCGGATGAGCTCATGGCAAACGGATTCACACTTGTTTCAGGCGGAACGGATAACCATTTGCTCCTAATAGACCTTACGAAAAAAGGGATTACTGGGAAGGAGGCGCAGCTTGCGCTTGATGAGGCGGGGATTACAGTGAACAAGAATACGATCCCGTATGACACGCAATCCCCGTTCATCACTTCAGGGATAAGGTTGGGAACGCCCGCGCTCACCACAAGGGGAATGGGAAAGCAGGAGATGGCCGTGATAGCATCCCTGATGGCGCGAGTGATTTCAAACCCGAGCGATGCTGCAATGAAGCAGAAGGTGCGCGAGGAAGTGAAAGAACTCGCCATGCGGTTCCCGCTTTACCCTGAATTAGGCTAGGGGTTAATATTTGGGCTCGTAAAAGTTCTCCTTATGCAAACAGCGCAGGCACAAAAACCCGTGAAGGAAATAGTTTCAGAAAGAGTTTCAGTTCTTCTCTCGCTAGCTGAAAAAATATCGGATTCGAACCCCGAGCGCGCAAAAAGGTATATTGCGATCATGCGCGCGCTTTGCAAAAGGCACAATTACAGGCTGCCAAAAGAGATGAAACTGAAGTTCTGCAAAAAATGCGGCGCGTACTGGAAGGCAGGAAAAACAGCGAGAGTAAGATTGAATAAGAGAACAAAATGTGCGGAGTATGTTTGTATTTTGTGCGGGGCGAAGCGGACGCTAAGCTATGCGAAAAAAGCCTGAGCCGCCATAGCGCTTGCGCTGATTCAAAAAGAAAAACTGAAAAGAAAGAAAAAAATCAAGCCCGCTTCCCGAGAAGCGCAAGCTCCTTTGAGACCAGCTCTTCAAGCACTTCCTTCGCAATGACCCTTCTTCCGCCGATTTTCTCGTGCGGTATGCGGTTGCGGTCAAGCCTGCGCTCGAACGCGTTGCGCTTTATCTTAACGCCTTTCTTGAGCATGGTCCCGACAGCCTGGCTCACATCGTAGTAGTTCTTGTTGATGTAGCATAGGCCTTCAATCGCTTCGCGGGGCACCCAGCGCTGCGTCCCAATTTTTATCGAGGGGATTGATGCCTTCTCAATCCTGCCGATGAAAGCGCGGAAGTTGATGTCCTCGGTCCGCTTAAGCTCGTTGTATGCCTGCTTCACAGAGTAGTAGTCGCGGTGAAGCGAAATCCAATCGTGTATGGTGTGCCTTGGGATAAGCCTTTTCTTGCCTATTTTCTCGGAGCGTATTGAGCGCCTCTCCACACGGCCCCCGAATGCCCTAAACGAGATTGGGATGCCCGCCTTTTTGACCTCCTCGTACGCCTCTTCGATTGTAAGCAGGCCCATGTTCCGCGCCTGTTCGCGCTCAAGCCGCTTTTGCGTTGAAAGCTCCTGCGCCTGCAAAACAACGGCTGAAATTGATTCGTGGAGCTTCTCCTCCACCTTTGCGCGCCGCTCGACCATGTCAGGTATCTTTATTGCCTTGACTTTAGTGATGACGGGGTCTTTGACTGGCCTCTCTATGACTATTTTTTTGCCGCGGGGCATACTGGGTCACCTTCATGGCGGAATAATATCCAACTACTTTTTACCACCATACTTATACATGATACTATTCATAAAGCTTTCGGTATCTTCGCCTATTGGCATCGGTAAATTGTCCCAGTATATTTAAAAAGATTGGTTCAAAGAGCTCAGATGGTATTTCATGTGAATGATAAACAGGTGGATGCGAAAAGTTTTCCGTCAACGCTTTTGCGAGCGAGCGCAGAGCGGGAGCGACCGGAAAACGCCGAAGCGTTTCACGGGCGTATTCCTGCGAAGCAGGAATCACGAGCAAAAGGGTTGCGTGTGGAGGTTGAATTGGATGTGCGCAGGAGCGCCATGGAAAACGCTTCCGCCTGCTTTGAGCTTGCAAAAAAAGCCGCCGCGAAGAGAAACGGGGCAAGAGAGGCCATTGAAAAAACGCAAAAGGAGATTGCGCAGGCAAAAGAAGGGGCGCTAGTAGAGGGAGCGAAGGCAAAGGGCATCAAAATGAAGCGCAAGCGCGAGTGGTTTGAGGCTTTCCGGTGGTTCTATACCTCGGGCGGCAGGCTGGTTCTTGCAGGAAGGGATGCAAAGCAGAACGATTTGCTTTATGCAAGGCACCTTGAGGATGGCGATTTGTTCTTCCATGCGGACATACAGGGCGCGCCTGCGGTTGTGCTCAAAGACGGCGCAAAGGCGGGCGATGGGGAGAAGCTGCAGGCGGCAAAATTCGCAGCCTCGTTTTCCTCTGCCTGGAAAATTGGCGCAGCAGAAGTTGATTCGTATTGTGTGAAAAAATCGCAGCTTGGCAAGCATGCGCAAGGGGGCTTTGTAGGCAAGGGGGGGTTTGCGATAGAGGGCGCAAGGGAATGGTTCAGGAAAATGAAAATTGAAACATATATTGGATTGCAAAGGGGGCTTGTGGCTTGCGCGCCAGAGCAAGGGCTGCTGGAAAAGGCGATAAGGGTATTGCCAGGCGGGGACGAGAAGGGCAGGGCGGCAAAATTCCTCGCAAAGAAGCTCTCGTGTGATGAGAGCGATGTCCTGTCAGCCCTTCCGAGCGGGAAAATAAAGATAATGCTTCTTGGGGAAAAATGAGCCTGGGCTGTTTTTATGGAACCAATATTCCAGGGAATACTGCTATTGCGCGACGGGCGCGACCTGTGCTCGAACGCCTATGTGGTGAGGGCGAGGGACGGGAGCGAGAAAATATTGCTCGTTGATTCGGGGGATGGGAAATTGGAGGGCGTTGCAGGGCTGGAGCCTGAGCTCGTGCTCCTCACGCACGGGCATTTCGACCATACAGGTGGCGTAAAAAAAAGGTGGAGGGCGCTCCTGCACGAGGGGGATTTTTTAGGGGACAGGTTCATACGCGCGCCTGCTCATGCGGAAAAATACCCCCTTGAGATGCGGGTGAGGTGGAGGGATTGGAATTTTGAAATAATCCACACGCCCGGGCACACCCCAGGGAGCGTTAGCATATTTGAGAGGAAGAGCGGCGTGCTGTTCTCCGGTGACACGCTCTTCTCAGAAGGGATTTTGGGCAGGACGGACCTTGGGTTCGGGTCGCAGGAGCAGATTGAGCAAAGCAGGGATGATTTGCTGGCGCTTGACTATTCCGTGCTCTGCCCTGGGCACGATGGGATAGAGAGGAGGAGATAGGAAAACAGGCTTTGGAAGAGGGGGATAAAAAATGAAAATACCAAGAGAGTCACATGAGAAATTGCAAAGCTCGTACAAGGAGCAAAAGCAAAAAATAATTGAGAGGCTTGCCCATTTCGAATCAGTCGGGAAGCTGCCCCGCGAAAAACTCTTTGAGGAGTTTACTTTCTGCATCTTCACCCCGCAGTCGAAAGCGCTTGCATGCGATGCGGCTGTGAAAAGGCTGTGCGAAAAGGAGCTCCTCAATTCCGGGAAAGAAGAGGAGATTGCCCCGCATCTTTGCGAGCTTGGGGTGCGGTTCCATAGGAACAAGGCACGGTACCTTGTGAAGGCGCGATTGGAGTTCGACGAGCACATGCAGGCTGTTGAGGGCGCGGAGGACGATTTCGTGGCGCGCAACTACCTTGCGGACAACGTGCTTGGGTTCGGGCACAAGGAAGCCGGGCATTTTTTGAGGAACATAGGGCGCGCAAGAAGGATTGCGATACTGGACAGGCACATACTGAAAAACCTGAAATTACACGGGGCGATAAGGGAGATCCCAAAAAGCCTGAGCAGGAAAAAATATTTCGAGATTGAGAGGAAGATGCAGGAGTTTTCCCAGGCGCTAGGGATTGACATGCAGCATGTGGACTTGCTTTTCTGGTCCGCGGAAACCGGCGGGATTTTCAAGTAGGCGATTCTTTTTATACCCGCGATTGCCAATTGGCGTGAGTTGAAAAATGGCAGAGGAAGAGAAAAAATCCGCGTGGGTGGACAAGGGCATATGCATCGGCTGCTGCCTGTGCGCCAGCCTTGCCCCAGGAGTCTACCGCATGAGGCAGGCGGACGGAAAAAGCGAGGTATACAACCCAGACGGGGCGTCCGTTGCCGAGGTGCAGAACACAATTAGTTCCTGCCCTGTGGCCGCGATATCGTGGCAGGACCGGAAAACCGACGGCAGCTTTGCTGCCGGACGTATTTCGCGAAGCGAAATCACGGAAGGCTTTACAGGCGTATCACGAAGCGATCACGAGAGGAAAAAGGTTGAAGAAGACATAGCGCAGCAGAAGGAGGAGGGCAGATGAGCGTGCGGGCTAAGGCAGCGTTTGCAGCAGTGCTGGTTGTTCTCCTTTTGGGATGCGTCATCCTGCCCCCTCCTAAGCCCGAGGTCAAGCAGAATGGTGGGGTGCAGGGCAATGTTTCCGTAGAGGAGATCGCAGCCCAGGAGCGTGCGCTTGCCGCGTTCAAGGAGGTTGCAGGAAAGAGGGCGCAACTTGCTTACAAGGCGGTATATTTTTCCAGCAGCGGCAACCAGAGTTCCGAGCAGACATGGTATGTGAAGCAGCCAACGCAGAAGGTGGAGGACAGGCTAAGCCCGAACAGCAGGATTATGGTCCTTGAGGATGGCGCAGCGTCGTATAGGTGCGATGCAGACGAGCTCGATGAGGTATGCTTCCGCATGCCAGCAGGCTCGATTGAGATGCTTCGGCCAGAAACCCTGCGCCACGAGCTTGCTGCAGTGAGGTCGCCTGACCTTTTCAAGGTGCTTTTGGCTGGTTCCGCCCCAAGCTCTGTAGGAGAGCTGGCGGCGCAATGCTTCACTCTTATTTCCACAGGCTCCAAGATGATTGCGTGCTACACAGCAGAAGGGGTCCCCTCGTACATAAAGCTCGAGGGCGCCGGGGCGGTGAGCGAAACGATGCTTCGCGCCACAAGCCCGGCAAGCGACTCGGACTTTGCGCCGCCTGCACAAATACAGCAGGAGCTGCCCGGTGCAGGATAGCTGCAAAATTAGGCTTCATTTTTTGCGTGCATTGTGCACAGCATCTGCAATCGCAGCCATGTTCGCCTTCTGCTCAAGCGCGGTGCCTATCTGGACAATGTCGCCCCCTGTTGCGATTATCGATTTTGCCTGCTCTGGCGTCCGGATGCCGCCCGCGACTATGTAAGGGACATCAATTGCGGATGCAACTGCCTTGACCATCTCAAGGGGCACGTGCCCCTCTTTTGGGTTGCTGCCCGTGTCAGTGAGCACAAAGCGGTCTCCCGAGTACTGCGCGGCAAGCGCAAGCGCGGCTGCAATTTGCGGCTTTTCGCGCGGGACAAGATTCACATCCCCGACCCAGCCGACCGTTCCACCGGGCGACACTACAATGTAGCCCACCGGGAGCGGCTCGACTTTCATCTGCGCCACAGTGCTTGCGGCAAGCATCTGCGCCTGCGAAATCCAATACGGGTTCCGCGAGTTTAGGAGAGTCATGAAATAGATCGCATCCGCATATTTTGTGACTGTTGATATGTTTCCCGGGAAAAGCACCACCGGGACGCTTGCATGGGACTTGATTTCCTTGGCAACGGTGTCGAGAAGCTCGCCCTGCACCCCCATGCTCCCGCCTATCAGAACTACATCCGCCCCGGCATCCGCGGAGTATTTGCCGGATTTTATCGCAAGCTCTGGGGACTTGTAATCCACCGGGTCGACTAGCGAGAAGAGAAGCCCGCTCTTCTTCTCCAGAGACTCAAGAATGTATTTTTCCGTCTTTCCGATTTGCATGTACATCCCCCGCTATTTCACAATTCCCTCGCTTTTGAGGAACTCCCCTGCCATTTGGTTTATCCCGTCACCCAATTTAACCCTTGCCGTCCAGCCCAATTTTTTTTGCGCACGGGCGGGCGAGATTCGCCTGTCGGAAGAGAGTATTTCCACGTACTCGGGCTGCATTTTAGGCCGCTTGCCAAAAAGCCTAGCGCCATGCGCCATGGCGCTTGCGGCAACCCACGCAAGCCTTGCATCCGTATGCCTTGTGGGGGGGGCTGCGCCCACCGCTTCTGCCGCAAGCTTGAGGATTTGAGATTGCGATAGGGTTTCATTCTGCACAATATTGTAAATTTCCATCCCGGGCGTGCAGCTTTTCGCTCCAGCCGCAAGCATGATTGCATCCGCAACATCGTCCGCATGCACGAATGGGATTATGTTGCCGCCTGCGCCAAGTATGCGCATTTTGCCTTTTTTTAGCATCCGGAAAACCGCCATGTACCCGTCGTTGAACCCAGGGCCGTAGACCACTCCTATACGAAGCGCGGTTATGCGCATTCTGCTTGAGAAGTTGGATGCCGACTGCTCGGAAGCAAGCTTGCTTGCCCCGTAATCCGTGGTGGGAACGGTTGGGGAATTTTCGTCTATTTTCTCCCCTGCGATGTTCTTGCCATAAACAGAAATCGAGCTTGCGAGTATGAAGTGCTTCACTCCGGCATCTGAGGCTGCGTTTGCGATGTTTTCCGTCCCTGTGGAGTTTATTGCAAATAGTTTTTCCCGGCCGCCCATGAAATCAAGCGAGGCTGCAAGGTGAATTACTGTATCCACCCCCTTGCAAGCGCCAGAAAGCGATTTTGCATCAGTGACATCGCCAACGAACGGCTCAACGCCCTTTTGGAGCAGGTGCTCGTTTCCTTGGACGCGCCAACCACTTTCGCGAGCGGCTAAAAAACCATCTTGCACCTTCGGTGCAAGCTCGTAAAGCCGCTTCGCAGCTTTCCAACCGCTCACTCGACCCTGCGAAAAACCCGTCATCGCGCCCTTCCGCACTAGCGCCCTTGTTTTGAATCCCTTTTGCAGCAGCCTGCGGCAAACAGCCTGGCCTAGCCTGCCTGTTGCCCCGGTGACAAGGATCATGGATTGGTTTCTCGTTTGGTATTTAAATCCCAAGCGGGAAAGGTGCCAGTATGGAATCCAAAATGGTTTTCGTTTGCGACACGTCGGTCATAGTGGATGGCAGGATACTTGACTTGGTGCGGGAAGGGAAAGTGTCTGGCAGGGTGGTGGTACCGCGCGCCTCTGTCGCGGAGCTTGAGCACCAGGCGAATTCGAAAAAGGAGACAGGGTTTGCGGGATTGGACGTGCTCCAGAAATTGCGCGAGCTGCAAAAGGATTTTGACATCGAGCTGTCGTTTGACGGGGAGAGGCCGACCGGGTTTGAGATTGGGCACGCGAAATCCGGGGAGATTGATGCGAAAATCCGCAATCTTGCAGGCGAGATTGGGGCGACATTGGTCACAGGGGACAAGGTGCAGCACGAGGTTGCGCTTGTCGAGGGCATTTCGGTAATCTACTTGCGCTCGCACGAGGAAACCAAGGGGCTTTCATTTGAGCAGTATTTCGCGCCTGACACGATGTCGGTCCACATAAAAGAAGGCCAGCCGGTCGTTTCAAAGTCCGGAAAGCCCGGCTCGGTTGTGGTGAAGGAGGTTGGCGCTGCGCTCTCAACCAATGAGGTCCGGGACATTGCGAAAGAGATTGTTGAGGCTACAGAGAGGAACAGGGACTACTATTTTGAAATCGAGCGGGAGGGCGCGACTGTGATACAGATGGGCAAATACAGGATTGTGATTACGAAACCGCCGTTCTCGGACGGGTTTGAAATCACGCTGGTCAGGCCGATTGCAAAATTCAAGTTGGCTGATTATGAAATGTCAGACAGGCTGCGCGGAAGGCTCACTGGAGCTGCCGAGGGGATAATAATCTGCGGCCCTCCGGGAAGCGGGAAAAGCACGTTTGCAGCAGCGCTTGCAAACCACTACTACTCACTTGGGAAAGTGGTGAAAACGATGGAGAGCCCAAGGGACCTGCAGGTGGATGACGGGATTACACAGTACGGGCCGCTGGAGGGGAGCTTTGAGCTCACCAATGACATCATGCTGCTCGTGCGACCGGATTACTCGGTCTATGATGAGATGAGGAAGACTGTTGATTTTGCGGTGTATGCGGACATGAGGATGGCAGGGATTGGATTGGTGGGAGTGCTGCATGCGAACAAGGCGATTGATGCGGTGCAGCGGTTCATCAATAGAGTTGAGCTCGGGATGATTCCGAATATAATTGATACCATTGTGCTCATCAAGGGGGGCCGGGTCGCAAAAGTGTATTCAATGGGATTGCTCGTGCGCGTTCCTACTGGCATGATTGAGGAGGATTTGGCAAGGCCGGTAATTGAGGTTCGGGATTTTGACACTGATAAGCTGGAATATGAGATTTACAAATTCGGAGAGGAGACTGTAGTGCTGCCCATTACGCAGGAGATGGTCGCAAAGCAGCAAAAGCTAAGCGAGCCGATTGATGAGGAGCGGGTAAGCGCTGCGCTTGAGAAGCTGCTTGCGAAAATTGTGCGCAGGGATTTCCAGATAGAGTTTGAGGGAAGAAAGGCGGTGCTTTTGCTTGATGAGAGGGACATGGCATCAGTGATTGGAAAGGGCGGGAAAAACATCTCGCAGCTTGAGAAGAAGGCCGGTGTGAAAATAGACGTGAGGCAGCTTTAGCATTCTTTCTTAACTTCGCTTAGCCATAGAACAGCAGATGCGCCAACTCCGCGTGAAATTGATGCGATGGGGCGAGGATCTAGGCAATGTGCCAATTATTCTTGTGCGCGAGAGGCGCGCTGGAATGAGCCAAATGGGGCTCGCTTTTTTCCGCGCGTTTCGGGACTCTAAAGACCTGTGGAGCAGGGCATGCGTCTTCTGTGGGGCAATGGAGTTCGTGAGTGGGGGCGGCGCCAATGCATCAGACCAGAAAATGGTTGCAACCGAGGCTGCGCTGCTTGAGATACGCGTGAGGGCGGATGAGAAGATTCCTGTTGAGGAAAAGGCGCTTATTTTCAGGGAATCCGGACTTGCAAAGCTCAACCCGCGCCTGTCCAATGCAGTGCATTTGTAGCTTGCGCCCCTTCTGGCATTGATTTATAGCTTCTGTTTTCCAAATCGGAAGCATGGTTTCCACATTCGAGGCTACCCCGAATATTGCGCTAATCAAGTACTGGGGCAAGCGGGATTCGAAGCTCGTGCTGCCGCAGAACAGCAGCATATCCTTTACGCTTGGCAATTCGGTTAAGACAGTTACAAGCGTGCTTTTTTCGGACAGGTTGAAAGAAGATGTTGCGTGGCTGAACCGGAAAAAAACATCTGGGGAGGAGCTTGCGAGGATGCTCCTGATAGCCGATTTGGTAAGGCAGAAGGCCAGCATTTCCTCCAAGGTTGCGATTGCGTCCGAAAACAATTTTCCGACTGCAGCAGGCATCGCATCCTCAGCTTCGGGCTTTGCAGCCCTTGCGTGCGCCGCATCCGACGCGGCAGGGCTGGGATTGAACCCAACCGAGCTGTCGATACTTGCAAGAATGGCATCTGGCTCTGCTTGCCGGAGCGTACTAGGGGGCTTTGTGGAGTGGAAGAAGGGCGAGGAGAAGGATGGGGGCGATTCGCATGCTGTGCAGATAGCGCCCGCATCCCACTGGCCTGAGCTGCATGATTTGATTGCGGTTGCTGAGAGCGGAAGAAAAAAAATCGGGTCGAGCGCCGGGATGGACCGGACCGTGAAAACAAGCGGCCTGTATGCAAAAAGGATTTTGGACCTGCCTTCCAGGATTGCAAAAATGCGGCAGGCGATAATGCTTCGGGATTCGCAAACCGTATTCGCGCTCTCCATGGAGGACTCGATGAACATGCATGCTACCATGCTTGACACCAAGCCCCCAATACTATACTTGAATGAACGCTCGATGGGGATAATTGAAGCTATAGAGGAGCTTAATGCAAGCGAGGGGAAGCTTGTGTGCGGCTACACGTTTGACGCAGGCCCGAACGCACACCTAATTTGCGAGGGGAAGGATGTTGCGAAGGTGAAGAAGAGCGTTGCCAAACTCCATGGGATTGAAAAGTTCTACGATTGCATCGTTGGGGCCGGGCCAATTAAGCTTGCTGCAAAGGAGAGCCTGCTTTCTGAGGCTGGAAAGCCTGTATGAGGTGCGCGATATGAGGGGGATAGCAGCTATAGTTGCAATCGCAGTTATTGCATCCGCATTCTTGGCAGGATGCGCTGGAAATGGGGAAGGCGCAATTCAGGTTGGAGATAACCGAACTATTGCTGCGAATGGAACTGAAAAAAGCATCTCATTGTACCAGGCGATCGCAGAGGTCCGTGGCAACAGGAGTTATGAAGCATGCGGGAGCGTGCCAAGGGAGGATGCAGGGGTTTGCTACACTTACGCAGCACTTACGATAGACGGGGCGCTCTGCGACCAGGCAAGGGATCAGGACGCACAGACTTACTGCAAAAAGGCGATTTCGATTTTCGGGGGGAAGCTGGATTTGTGCAGCAGGCTATCTGAGCTTGGCCCAAGGAACGGCTGCAATTCAAAGGTGATACTTTCCACGAATGCATTTGGCAGGTCTGCGGACCATGCGCTTGCGGCAGGCAGGGTGCAGGGCGCGTTTGAAGCAGCATACTCAGACCTTGATTACAAGAGCATGAAATCATCGGTTTTTGAATGGGGCGATTCGTGCGTTGCGCAGACGATTGGGACTGGAGTGCTGCTTGGGTGCGACGGGGAAAAATGCGACAGGAACGCAATCACATATGCATTGGTGGCATGCGGAGAAAATATGAGCGTGCGGGATGTTGCGCAAAGCGGGCGCGGCTCTGTATTCGAAAGGATGGAATTTGCAAACCTGGTTTCCCAGCCAAAGCGGGCAGAAAAGGGGTTTCCGTTGAAACTGAAAAATGAAACTTGGTATAGTGATGGGAATGCGACTGTCGCATATTATTCAGTTAGGTCATCGGATGATTTGGCGTATTCATACTGGGAATTCCTGGTGCCATCAGGGCAGTATTACGCTTATGGGAGCATGCTGCACGAGCAAGTCACCTTGAACGGGCCTGCCCCGTCGGACAAGTTCATGGCCGGCTTCGAATCGCTTTACGGAAACATGACAGGGGGGGCGCTCTCAAATGCAACTGAAGAGTAAAGGGAAGACCATTCCGGTTTCCAAGTTCGATGCCGCCCTGCAGAAGGCAAAGGAGGCGATTGCAAAGGGCCGGGCAGTAATCTACCCGACAGATACGCTCTACGGAATCGGCTGCGACGCAACAAGCAAGAAGGCCGTTGGGGGGATTTATCGCATAAAATCCCGCGAGCCAAAAAAGCCCCTCTCCATTCTTGTTTCTGACTTGCCGATGGCGAAAAAATATTGTGAAATATCGCCAAGGCAGGAACAGGTTCTCACGGCTCTCCTGCCAGGCCCGTATACCTTCCTGCTCAAGCTGAAAATCCCCCTGCCAGTAACCGACAGCAAACTTGTGGGGGTGCGGGTGCCGGAACACATGTTCATGCGCACTGTTTCCAGGCAGCTGGGAATCCCGATTGTGACAACAAGCGCGAATAGGAGCGGGGGGAAGGACGCTGCTGAGATTGGCGAGATTGAGGAGGGGATTTTGAATTCAAAAGAAGTTTCCTTGATTGTTGATGGCGGAAGGTGCAAGTACGCGCAGGGCTCAACTGTAATTGACCTTGTGGACATGAGGGTTGCGCGCAAAGGGGCAGTGAGAGAAGGCGATAAGATTGAATTCTGATGCGGTGCTTTGAGTGGATTTGAATTTGATTGAGTATGATAGGTTGAAACTCTCCATTTTGCCTACTGTTTATCCTCCAGCGGAGGACTCGTTTTTGCTTGCAAAGTGGGCTGCAAGGCTTGTGCGCGGAGCGGTGCTTGAGGTCGGGTGCGGATGCGCTCTTGCATCGCTTGCGTGCGCACGGGAAAATGAAGCTGGGAAAGTGCTCGGGGTTGATGTCAATCCCTATGCAGTCAAATGCTCAAGGGAGAATGCCATTGCAAACAAAATCAAGAATGCGAAATTTCTCGAATCTGATTTGTTTTCTGCGGTGAATGGGAAAAAATTCGACTGGCTGCTTTTCAACCCGCCGTATCTTCCTACTGGAAAAAAAGAGAGGATGGCAGATGAAAACGAGAATGCAGCATACGATGGAAGGAAGTCTGGCAGAAAAATAGTTGATGCGTTCCTTTCCCAATTTGAAAAATACCTTGCAAAAAATGGCTCGCTATTGCTCGTCTCAAGCTCGATTTCGGGCACAGAGAAAACAGTTGAGGGATTGGAACGGAAAGGATTCCGAACAAGAGTGCTTGAAACAGCCCCATTTTTCTTCGAGAAGCTTTCGCTGATTTGCGCAACAAAAAGAAAGCTTGATTATTCCGCTGCGCTCTGGGAAATAAGGTCGCTGGAATTGTTTGGGATGAAGCTTGGGCTATCGCGCATGCAGAAAATCCTTTCCGCGCTCGGGGAGCCGCAGAAACAGTTCCGCGTGATTGCAGTTGCAGGAACGAATGGGAAGGGCTCGGTTGCCACGATGGTTGCAAGCGTTTTGCAGGAAGCTGGATTTTGCGTTGGGCTCTACACTTCGCCGCACGTTGATGATTTTAGGGAAAGGTTCTTGGTGCAGGGAAAGATGACCGGAAAGCGGAGCTTTTCGGGCTCCTGCAGCTCGGCTGCAGGGCATATTCCGCGAAGCGGAATCATGATGCAACGAAGTTGCATGATTTCGGAGGATGAGTTTGTGCGTGAGTATGCAAAAGTGGATGTGATTGCGCAAAAAATGGCCGACAGACCGACCTTTTTTGAGGTTACCACAGCGCTTGCACTCAATTGGTTTGCAAGCAAGAATGTTGAGTTTGCAGTGCTTGAAGTCGGTTTGGGCGGCAGGCTTGATGCGACCAATGCAGCGGATGCGGAAGTGGTTGTGGTCACTGGCATAGGCATTGAGCACGCAAAGGAGCTTGGTGGCACGCTTGAGAAAATTGCCAATGAAAAAGCCGGGATAATAAAACAGGGGAGCTCGGTCGTGGTTGGGAAGATGGAGAAGGAGGCGCTGGATGCGATAGTTGCAGCTGCAAAGGAGAAGAATGCAAAAAAAATTCTTATTTATGGGGAGGATTTCGATGCAGCCGAAATTGCATGCAGGAGCAATTACTCGGAATTCGATTATAGGATTGGGAATGTGAAGTTCCCTTTTGAACTGTCGCTTTTCGGGAGATTCCAGGGGCAGAATGCCGCGTGCGCCATTGCCGCAGTGTCGCTTTTGCCTGAGAAAGATAAGATTGGAATTGGGAAGCTACTTTCCGGGCTGAAAAAAGCGCGCATTGGCGCCAGGCTTGAAACTGTATCCCTCAGCCCCTTGGTTGTGATGGATGCTGCCCACAACCCCCAGGCAATGGAGAAGCTTGCGCAATCGCTTCCATTGTTCAAGTACAAGCGGCTGGTTTTGGTGTTCGGCGCCATGGCTGATAAGGACATTGAGGGGGTGCTGAGTGCGATAGGCCCAAAGGCAGGCGAAATAATTGTGAACCAGCCGAAAGTGGCGCGCGCTGCAAACGCCGAGTGGGTTGCAAAAATTGCGGGCAAGTATTGCAAAAAAGTCTACGTAATTCCTGATGTGAAAAAATCAGTTGCGCATGCAAAAAAAATGGCGCGCAAAGGGGATATGGTTCTTATAGCAGGCTCCATATACATGATAGCTGAGGCAAGGGGCAAGGACAGGCTCGGAATATCGATGTGATTCGATGAAAAAACTGCTTCGAATTCAGGCAAAGGCGATGAGGCAGGTCTACCATGCGATCACTGGGAAAGAGGCAAGCGCGCTTGTGGAAAAGAAGGTGCTCTCGCTCCAGGAGTATACGCGCGCAAAATGCGTGCTCCTCTACTGCTCGAACTGGAGCGAAGTGATGACTGAGGGGCTTATTGCAAAAACCATTTCGAAAAAGGGGTTCTGCGCGCTCCCTTATGTCGAGGGAAAGACGCTTGGGATTGCAAAAATTTTCGACATGTCAAAGCTTGTGTTCGGGAAGTTTGGCATACGCGAGCCCCCAAGGGAGAGCATAGTGACCCCCGAGGAAGTTGATTTTGCGCTTGTGCCAGGGGTTGCATTCGATCATGAAGGCAGCAGGCTGGGGTACGGGCACGGGTACTATGATAGGCTGCTTCGAAAGCTCTCATGCCCGATTGTCGGGCTTGCGTACGAGGTGCAGATACTCGACCGCATTCCGTGCGAGGACTGCGATGTGCCAGTGCAGAGGATTGTCACAGAAAACCGCACCATCGAGTGCTATAAGAGGCAGCCTGTGTTGCCAAGGTAGAGGGCAAGAATACATTGAGAAGGGCGTGATAGTATGAACAAAACGATTAGGATTGCAGTGTTCGCCTCTGGGAGGGGCTCCGATTTCCAGTCCATAATAGATGGAGTTGCAAAGGGAGAAGTGAATGCGAAAATCGAATTGTTAGTTACGGACAACCCTTCCGCATATGCAATAGAGCGGGCAAAACAAGCCGGAATCGCATACGTGGTTTTTGAGCCGAAAAACTATGCAACCCGAGAGCAGTTTGATGAGGCAATAATGACAAAAGTCGATTCGATTTCGCCTGATTTGGTAGTGCTTGCTGGCTACATGAGGATAATTCGGAGCAAGGAGTTTTTGCAGAAATATTCTGGAAAAATACTCAACATACACCCTTCTCTGCTCCCAAAATACCCCGGTGCGCATGCGCAAAAGGATGCGTTTGAAGCTGGGGAGAAGGTTTCCGGGCTCACCATACATTTCGTTGATGATTCGCTTGACGGCGGACCCATAATATACCAGGAGAAGGTGGACATTTCGGATTGCAAATCCGCTGACGAGGTTTCCGCAAAAATACTTGGGAGGGAGCACGATGCGCTCCCGAAAATTGTGGATTCGTTCTCGAAAGGGAAGTACATGATTGAGGGGAAGAAAGTAAAATACGAAAAACGGTGAGCCAAATCCCAGTGTCAAAAGGGAAAGGAATTGACGTAAAAAGGCTTCCGGTGAGCCAAAAGCTCATCCTAAAGGGAATGATAATCTGGGTTTCGGCCTTCATCGCCGTTATGGCAGTCTTCTTTGCAGTGGCGCTCTCGGAAAAAAAGATCGGGTGGGCGCACCTCTCAGTCCTGCTCTCAGGCGCGTTCTCGACTGCTGCAGTTGCGTTTTTCTACCACCAATGGTCCCTGGAGGCATCCTCATATGAACTGAGGGGAAGCGCGCTTTTTGTGCGAAAGGGCCTTGTTTTCCCAATCGGGCTTTCAATCCCGCTCCAATCTGTCGAGAGGGTTTTCATAGACCGCGGCCCGCTGGACATCGTGCTCGGGCTGTATTCGCTCAAGCTGCAGATTGCAACTCCGGGCAGGGAAGAGGGGAAGAGGCATGGGCGCACACCAATGGTTCGCAGCCTTCGTGAGGCATACCGGAGCGCCAAATGGAAGGTGCTTGGCGAGCTTGAGGAAAAAGTGGCAGTGATTGAAGGGCTGGATAAAGATGGGGCGGAAGTCATGTATGACATGTTTTCCTCAAAAATAGGCGGGGATGGGGCATCCGTAGCCCCGGTTTTGATAGACGTTGCGAAAATGCCGCTGTTGGGAAGCAAGCGGTTCATGCAGATGCTAAACCCGCTTTTTTCCCCGGAATCCATTGCTTTCGGGCCCATGCACACGTCCCCAAGCGTCAAGCTTGGGGGGCATCTTTTGAAGCTGTCCATCCCGCTAATTGCTGCTGGGATGATCATGGGGGGGTCTGTTTCCGGCCTTGGCTTGTTTGCCCTCGTGCTTGGAGCCCTCCTGAACATATTCCACAGCAGGATAGATGATGAGCTTTCTGTGTGCACCACCTACCTCAATGACAAGGACCAGCTCCTGCTGGGCATTGTGATTGCCCTTTTCTTTTGCCTGCTTGCGCTATTGTTTGCGTAAAAAAGGAAAAAAGAAGGAAGATTGTCTACTTCATGTTCAGGGCAACAGCAGCGCCGATTACCGCAACCACTATCGCGATTACAGTGCCGATTATTGCTCCGGTGACCAGTGCCGCGAACACGATGCCTGCTGCAAGCGCGCCCACTGCTGCGCCGCCTGGCGTATTAGCCATTGCTGCTGCAGATGCGCTTATGCCAGCCATGGACAGGGCCATGCCGATTATGAGCGAGAGTATCCCGTTCACAACCCCCAGAATCGCGCCGCCGGCTGCAGAATCAACATAGTCGAACTTGAACTGCTTCACCCCGTTGTAGCCCAGCCAGAAGTTTATTCCAAGCCCCACAACAAAGGCGAGCAGGCCTATTAGCACCCCAATCACCGGGATCAACCCAAGCGCTGCTGTGACCACAGTGAGCACGAGCATTGCGATAATCGGAATCTTTGACCCTTCCCAGATTTTCTTGAAATCCAAGCAAACCACCCCTTCGGGAAGGGTTCGAGGGCAGGCAATATAAGGTTTATGAGGGTTCGCACGGCAAATGGCGAACATGCCAAACTTTGAGAAGAAGCTCGTTGCAGTAGTGAACGGCTCGCTTGATACCGGAAAGGCCATGAACGCGCTTTCGCACGCGATGCTTGGGTTCGGAAAAGGTGTGATTTCGGATGAGGATGCACATTTGAACCGCTACGATGATGTGGATAATGGTGCGCACCCAAACATTTCCGAGATGGCGATTGTGGTGCTGCAAGCGAACAGTGATGAGATACGTGGGCTTCGAAAATTTGCAATTGAGAACAACTTGCAGTTCGTCGATTTCGTAGACACAATGAGCGCTGGCGAGTACGAATATGAGTACCGGCTCACGAAAGGAAAGAAGGATTCCGAGCTTGAATATTGGTGCATTGTGCTGTTTGGGAAGAAGGAGATTGTGAGCAAGGGGACCGGAAAGCTGAAATTGTATAGGGGAAAATGACGCCGTGCTCGCCGATACCTATTTAAACCCCTGTCGCAATATCTTCCATTTACCTAATTACAGGGGTGACACTCCCGTGAATACGGGAAATCATCCATCGAGGGTTCGCGCATTTTTTCGCGCGCTCCCGAGAAGTCTGCCCTGTAAGTGTTTAGTTAGGTCACGTGATGCTTAGGGATTCAGTCCCTTAGGATAGGTAATCTCAGATGGCAAATGTGCACAAGCACAGGAAAGGCTCGCTTGCATTCCGCCCGCGAAAGAGGGCGGAGAGCCAGAAGCCGCGAATCGGCGCGTGGGCAGCGGATGCGACTAAGGGGCTGCTCGGGTTTGCAGGCTACAAGGCTGGGATGACGCATTTCTCTTATATTGATGACACTGAAACCCCGACAAAGGGGCTGGAAGTGTCCGCTGCCGCAACAGTTGTGGAAGCCCCGCCGATGTATGTTTATGGTGTAAGGGCGTACAAGCGGGGGATTTGCATCGGCGATGTGCTGTGCGATGATGCAAAAAAGCTGGAAGATATCGGGATAACAAAGCATCCTGAAAGTTCGAAGAATAAGGAAAAATTGAAAGCTGAGAATGTGGATGATGTTTTTGTGCTTGCATTCTCGCAACCCGAAAAGACCGGGTTTGGGAAAAAAAGCCCGGAGCCCATGGAGATTGCGGTGGGCGGTGGGGATGCTGCTGAAAAGCTGGAATTTGCTTTTTCTGTGCTTGGAAAGGAGGTTTCTGCAACTGACGTTTTCAAGGCTGGGGAATTTGTTGACACTATATCCATTACTAAGGGGAAGGGCTGGCAGGGCGCGGTAAAGCGGTTCGGGGTCGCAAAGCAGAGGAGAAAGGCGACTGGAAGGGTAAGGCACGTTGGGACATTGGGCCCGTGGCACCCTGCATATGTCATGTACACAGTCCCTATGGCAGGGCAGATGGGGTATCATAAGAGAACTGCGCTCAATGCAAGAGTGATGCAGATTGGGAAACCTGAGGGCATAAACCCAAAAGGCGGCTTTCCCCACTATGGAGTGCTTAAGAATGATTATATTTTGCTCAAAGGGTCGGTCGGCGGGCCCCCAAAAAGATTGGTGAGGCTGAGAAAAGCGGTAAGGAAAGCAGGCATGAAAGTGGCAACTCCGGCAATAAAGGGAGTGTCATTGGTAAGCAAGCAGTAAGTGATATTTATGAAGAGCGTTCAGATGGTTGGGATGGATGGGAAGCCCCAGGGTGAGCTTAAGCTGCCTTCGGTGTTCTCCACAGAGGTGAACGAGGGGCTTGTGGCGCGTGCCGCAATCTCCGACCAGACCAAAAAGTACCAGCCCAAGGGAAGCTACATCTGGGCAGGGCTGGAAACGTCTGCCAGATACAGGGGGAGAAAAGAGGACTACGGCTCAAATAAGAACCGGGGCATGGCAAAGCTGCCGCACGAAATCCAGCCTGGCGGAAAGTTCGGCAAAGTGAAGAGAATCCCGTCGGCTGTGAAGGGGCGCAGGGCGTTCCCGCCGAAAGTGGAAACGAGGATAATTGAGGAGATTAACAAAAAGGAGTATGCTGTTGCGTTAAAGAGCGCGATTGCGGCAACCGCAAACGAGAACCTGGTGAAGGCAAGGGGGCATGCGCTTGGGAGCGTGAAAGTGCCAATTGTCGTTTCAAAGGATGCGGAGAATGTGGCGAAGACAAAGGATGTGCAAAAGATGCTTCTTGCAATCGGGATTGGGGCTGATTTGGAGCGCGCGCGCAAGGTCCGCAGAAGGAGCGGAGTGGGCTCAAGAAAGGGCGGGAAGAGGTACCCCAAGAGCGCGATTGTGATTGCAACAAAGGATTCAAAATTGCTCAAAGCTGCGAGGAATATTGCAGGAGTGGATGTTGCGGATGTGGAAAAGCTAAGCGTGCTTTCGCTTGCTCCTGGCGCAAAGGCGGGGAGATTGGCGATTTACACGCAAGGGGCGATTGAGAAACTGTCTGCGATGTGAGAAAATGGCAATAATGTATCCAATCACAACGGAAAAGGCAATCGGCCTGGTGGAATTGCAGAACACCATACAGTTCGTGGTGGACATGAAGGCCACAAAGCCCGAAATAAAGAAGGAAGTGGAAGAGACCTTCTCCGTGAAAGTGCAGTCCGTGAACACCTATGTGACCCCCAAGGGGGAAAAGAGAGCGTACGTGAAGCTGAAAAAGGAGTTCAAGGCTGATGACATTGCGGCAAAGCTCAAGATGGTTTGATAGATATGGGTAAGCTACTGAAACAGCAGAGGAGGGGCAAAGGTTCCCCGGCATACCGCGCGCCTAGCCACAGGTACAAGGTGGATTTGGTATACAGGCCGTATGATGAGTTGGAAAGGACCGGCTTCATGCGCGGGCAGGTGCTTTCGTTTGTAGACGACCCAGGAAGGCATGCGGTGCTGATGGAAGTGCTGTTTGAGAACAGCCAGAAATCCATGCTCCTTGCGCCAGAGGGAATCGCAGTGGGAGACCATATGGGGACGGGTGGGGCTGGGACCAGCCTGGCGCTTGGCTCGGTGCTGCCGCTCTCAAAAATTCCGGACGGGGCTTACATTTACAATATTGAGATGAGGGCAGGGGACGGCGGAAGGCTGGTCCGCACGCCCGGCGCTTATGCAACAATCGTTTCAAGGGAAGGGAACAAGGTGTTTGTGAGGCTCCCAAGCAAGGTGACCAAGGTGCTTTTGGATAAGTGCAGGGCGCAGCTTGGGATTGTCTGCGGCGGAGGCCGATTGGAGAGGCCGCTTATGAAGGCGGGAAATTCACACTACAAAAAGCACGCGCAGAACAGGAAATGGCCGGTGAACCGCGGAGTGCACATGTCAGCATATACCCACCCGTTCGGCGGAAAGCAGCACCACAAGGGGCGCGGGAGCGCAACTGCAAGGGGCGCGCCGCCTGGAAGGAAGGTCGGGCACATTGCCGCGCGCAGCACTGGCAGGAAGAAGGTGCATGTAGAGGAGCAGAAGCTCGAGCAGAGGCAGAGTTGGGAATAGGCAGGCGATGGAATATGGTCAGGATAGAAAAGGTAAGGGGAAAGACAGAGGCCGAGATGAAATCGCTCACAATCGAGCAGGCGATGCCGCTTTTCACTTCGCGCGCAAGAAGGGCAGTGAAGCGGGCGGTAAACAAGTCCATTGAATTCAAAAAATTGCTAAAGAAGGTTGCAAAACTTCAGAAGGCAGGCAAGGGGGAGAAGCCGATAAGGACGCAAGTAAGGGAAGCAGTCATTCTGCCTGACTGGATCGGGCTTACGTTTGCAGTGCATGCCGGGAAGGAATGGAAACCGGTAAAGGTCACATTCGATAAAGTTGGGTACAGGCTAGGGGATTTCGCGCACACCACCGGGAGGGTATTGCACTCCGGGCCGGGAGTGGGCGCAACCCGCGGGTCGAAGTTCATCCCGCTCAAGTGAGCAATATGGAACACAACTATGCTTTCAAGGCAAACCGGCGCGGTCGCGTCGTTTCCCTAGCAAACGGCGGGGAGATGGCGAAAGCCAGCAAGCGCGGCGTAGACGCGTCGTACAAGGATTTGTGCGAAGTGTGCTCGAACGTGCGGGGCATGGATGCGCAGTCCGCGCTCGCGTTCCTTGAGCTTGCGGCAAAAAAAGAGGTTGCAATCAGGTTCTACCGGCACAATGCGGGAATGGGGCACAGGAAGCAGCTGGGCGGCGCAAAAGGAGGCTGGCCAGTGAAATCCGTGAAAATTGTGAAAGAGGTGCTTGAGAACGCGATTGCAAATGGGAAGAGCCTTGCAAGCCCGTATGTCGCCCACATCCAGGCGAACAAGCAGGATATCCTGCCAAGGATGTCGCCGAAGGGAAGAAGGATGAGGATGGATTACGAGACTGCGTTTGTTGAGATTGTGCTCCTGGAACGGCCCGGGGCGAAGAAGGGGGCGGATGAGAAAAAAGCGAAACCGGAAAAGAAGGAAACTAAAACTGAAATGAAAATCGAAAAGGACAAGGTAGTGGTCAGCGAGAAGAAATCCGAAGAGGAGAAAGAGACTGAGCAGAAGAAAGAGGAAAAAGCGGCTGAAAAGCTGGCGCAGAAAGCCGAGGATGCGGCATCGAAGTCCGCAGTCCACACGTCTCAGCATGTTCCAAAGAAACCGATGTAGATTGAGGGGAAATAATGGGAATAGAAAAGAAATTCATTGAGGATGCAATCACAAGGTACCGCGTGTCCAACTTCCTTGAGGGGGAGCTTGACAGGGCGGGCTTTTCGCGCGTGGACATACAGAGGACGCCGATGGTCACAAGAGTCGCAGTTGAGGTGACAAACCCGGGAAAAGTGATTGGGAAAAAGGGAAAGAGCATCCGGGACCTGACTGAGCTCATACAAAGGGAATTCAAGATTGACAACCCGCAGATTTCGGTGATTGAGACCCCGAGGCCAGAGCTTGAGCCGAGGCTGATTGCGAAGAAAGCGTGCAGGTACATTGAGATGGGCAAGAAAGTGCGCGCCATTTTGCACTTTTTGCTCCGCGACATCATGAGGAATGGGGCGCTTGGGGCGGAAATAGTAGCGTCGGGAAAGATTGCGGCAAAAGGCGCGCGCAGCAAGAAGTTTAGGGTGTTTGCGGGCTATATCCCGAAAGCCGGGGAGCCTGCAAGGCTTGTGGCAGAGGACCACGTTACCGCTTACCCGAAGTCCGGGGCAATCGGGGTGCTGGTAAGGATAGTGCTTCCGGGCACCGTGTTCCCGGACAAGAAGCCAGTTGCAAAGATTGAGATTCCGAAAATCATCGCAAGCGCCGCGGACGTGACTGACAGGACTCCGCGCGAGGCGACTGGGGAGGAGAAAAAGCAGATTACTGCGCCCCCGAAGCGGGAGTTTGACAGGAGAAGGGGGCCGCCAAGAAGGAGAAGGTAATTGGAATGGCAATACTAAGGTCCAATCAGATCCGGGAAATGGCAGATGCGGAAGCCGCAGCGAAGCTCACTGAAGTGAAAAACGAGCTTTCGCTTGAGAGGGGAAGGGTAAGGCGCGGAGGGAAATCGACGAACTCGGGCCGGATTTCCGAGCTTGCGCGCACAGTTGCAAGGATGATGACAATCATGCACGAAAAGAAGAAGGGAATCGTGCGGAAGATAAGGGAGAGAAAAAAGAAAACAGGATGAGGAGGATTGAGTGGATTGGCAGAACTTTGCCCGAAATGCGGACTGATGAAGGAGATATGTGCCTGCGACATTCTCGAAAAGGAGGATGTGCAGAAAATCAGGGCGTTTGCAACCAAGAAAAACTTCCGCAAGCTCGTGACCATTGTCGAGGGGCTGGATGAGGCGCGGCTTGAGAAGACCGCAAAGGAGCTCAAGACAAGGCTTGCGTGCGGCGGGACTGCCAAGGATGGGATCATAGTGCTGCAGGGGGACCACACAGGCAAGCTCAAGAAAATGCTGGTGGACATCGGGTACCCCGAAGGGAGCATCACAGTGGTGCCGTACGTGAATGAGAGAAGGAGATGATTGCAAAAATGAGGGAAATCGAAGTGCACGAACTGATCGGGCTGAGTGTGAAAGTCGTGAAAGCGGCTTCATTGGACCTGGTTGGGGTATCCGGCGTGGTGGTCGACGAGACCAAGAACACGCTTGTGGTGCAAACCAAATCAGGCGGGAAAATTGTGCCCAAGGAGGGAAGCACGTTCGAATTCCAATTCAGGGGGAAATCGGAACTATTGGACGGGGGAAGAATTTGCTTTCGCCCGGAAGACCGGCTGAAAAAAGTGAAAAAGGGATGAAGTATGGTTGCAGTTGAAAACGAAAAGGGAACGCAGAACGCCTCGCGGCCGCTCTCGCTTCGCGGGCATGTGACCGAGGGGACAGTGGTTTCGGACAAGAACAAGCTCACAGTGATTGTGGAGAAGCCCACGCTCACGTACATCTCAAAGTACAAGCGATATGCACGGACGCATTCGCGGATTCCGGCGCACAACCCGCTTGAGATCGGCGCAAAGCTCGGGGACCTGGTGAAGATTGCCGAATGCAGGCGCATCTCAAAGACCAAGGCATGGATCGTGACTGAGATTGTGCGCAAAGCGGGCGAGCTTGAGGCGGTCCAGGCATCAAAGATTGAGAAGAAGCGCGAGGAGCGGGTGCAGAAGAGGCACAAGGAAGAGGAAAAAGGCGGGGAGAAGAAGGAGTAAACAGTCATAGTGGCGTGGTTTGCATGAAAGGATTGGGCTCAACCGTAACAAAGGCGATTTGCGTTGGCACGCAGCTTGTGTGCAACGACAACTCCGGCGCCAAGATAGTCGAGGTCATAGGCGTTGACGGGTACCGCGCAAAGCGCGGCATGATTCCCAAGGCAGGCGTGTCAGAGGTAGTCACTTGCGCAGTCAAGAAAGGGACGCAGGCAATGAAGAAGAAAGTGGTCAAGGCAGTCATAGTCCGGCAGAGAAAGGAATTCAGAAGGCCTAACGGCACCCGGATTTCATTTGAGGACAATGCAGCAGTGCTGGTGGACGACCAGGGACTGCCTGTCGGAACGGAGATCAAGGGTGCAGTGGCGCGCGAGGTTGCCGACCGGTTCCCGAAAGTGGCCGCGATTGCAGCAGCAGTAGTGTAAGATGTGATAGTTATGCAGAAAACAACACAGCCAAGGAAGCAGAGGAAAAGGAGGGCCCTTGCGCCCATGCACATCCGAAAGAAGCTCATGTGCGCGAATGTGGCAAAGGAATTGCGGGCTGCGCTTGGCGGGCGCTCGTCTACTGTGCACAAAGGGGACAGGGTGAAAGTGCTTGTGGGCAGGAAAAAGGGGCACACTGGAAAAGTGATACGCTGCGATTACAATGACCTGAAAGTGTACATCGAAGGGCTAAGCGCGCGCAATGCGAAGGGAACTGAGAAGCTGATCCCAGTCGCGCCGTGCAACGTGCAGATAATCGAGAGGGAGAAGCAGTAAGGTGGATGATTATGGCAAGAAAAGGACCGTCAAAGCACCTGGCGCGGCTCACAGTCCCGGCAAGCCTGCCAGTAAAAGGGAAGAAGCAGAACATGTGGCTCTCAATGCCACGGCCCGGGCCTCACAAGAAGCACGAGAGCATCACCCTGCTGGTGCTGCTTAGGGATGTGATCGGGATTGCAAAGAACGCATACGAGGCAAAGAATGCAATCAAGTCCGGCTTTGTGCTTGTGGATGGGAGGAGAGTGAATGACGAGAGGATCCCAATCGGGCTCATGGATGTAATTGCGTTCCCTGCGGAGAAGAAAGCGTATGAGATGGTGATTAGGAAGGGGAAGATGGTCCCGGTGCAGCACGAGGCAAAGCACCAGAAGCTCTGCAAGGTGGTTGGCAAGCACACCATTGCGGGCGGGAAAACGGTGCTAACACTGCATGATGGCAGGAACTGCCTTGCGGACGACAAGATATCAGTGGGGGACTCAGTCACGTTTGATTTTGTCGGGAAGAAGATAACCGCGGTGCACAAGCTTGCGCCCGGCTGCCGCTGTCTTGTGGTGGACGGAAAGCACGCAGGCGCGGTCGCAGAGCTTGAGTCTGTGCTCGAGAGGAAGGGCTCGATGGGCAACGATGCAAAGATGAAGGGAGAAACAGGAGAGTTCATCACCGCATTGAAGTACCTGTTCGTGGTGGATGAGAAGTTCAAGCAGTGAATCATAATTGAGTAGGGATGGAACATGGAAAGCAACCCGATGAAGGAAGTGGGAATCGAAAAGGTCACGCTGAACATCGGCGTGGGCGGAGCAGGAGCTGCGCTTGAGAACGCAAAAGTGCTCCTTGAGAGGCTCACCGGGAGGAAGGCAGTGAACACGCTTGCAAGGGTGCGAAACCCAGTATTCAAAATAAAGCGGGGCGACCCGATTGGCGCAAAAGTGACGATTCGGGGCACAGACGCGCTCGAATTTGCGAAAAAGGCGCTTGTTGCGCGCGACGGGAAGCTCTCGGGCAGGAGCTTTGACCGGACTGGGAATTTCTCATTCGGGGTCCCGGAGTACATTGATTTCCCAGGCGCGAAGTACGACCCGAAAATCGGAATCATTGGGTTTGATGTGTGCGTCACGCTGCGCAGGAAGGGCGGCTATAGGATTGTAAAGAGGAGGAGGGCCGCATCCAGGATAGGGAGGCATCATGTGGTGACAAAGGACGAGGCAATTTCATTTGCGCAAGCCCGCTTGGGCGCGCAGGTTTCATGAGGTGTAGGGATGGCCATTGCACTTGAACACAGATACAAGGGAAAGGGGAAGAGGAAATGCCGGTTCTGCGGCGGGGCGCGCGGGCTGATCCGCTCGTACGGGCTGCAGACATGCCGAAGATGCTTTAGGGAAGTAGGGGAAGAGATAGGGTTCAGGAAATATTGAAGGGATGATGATATGACAAATGATCCACTCGCAGACGCGCTCAACACAATAAAGACCCATGAGATGTACGGGATGAAGGAGTGCGTAGTTCGGCCTTCTAGGCTTGTGCGCGAAACTCTCCGCATACTCCAGGTCCGCGGCTACGTCGGCGAGTTTGAATATGTGGATGACGGGAGAAGCGGGTTCTTCAAAGTGAGGCTGCTTGGGAAAATCAACCAGACAGGGTGCATAAAGCCCCGGTTCCCTGTGAAAAAGGGGGAATGGAGCGGCTGGGAGCAGAAATTCATCCCTGGGGAGGGATTCGGATTCCTCATAGTTTCAACCCCCAAGGGGCTGATGACTAATGAGGAGGCAAAGTCCCAGAATTCAGGCGGAAGATTGATTGCATTCGTATATTGAAGTGAGCTACATGGAAATCCCAACTGGAGTAAATGTGAAAGTCGAGCCCGGCAGGATTACGGTTCGGGGGCCAAAGGGCGAAGTGAGCGCACCCTTCAAGACAAGGGAGGCGAAGGTCACCTTAAAGGGCAGCGAGCTTGAGGTAGAGGCTGAAAAACGGCTTGCGAACACGATACTGTCGCACGTGCGCAACATGATTCTCGGGGTCACACAAGGGTATTCGAAGAAACTAAAGGCGCTCTACTCGCACTTCCCGCTTTCAATGGAGGTAAAGGGGAAGGAAGTCATGATAAAGAATTTCCTTGGGGAAAAGCAGCCGCGCAAAGTGAACATTGTGGGCGCGACCAAGGTTGAAGTGAAGGGGCAGGAGATGACAGTTTGGGGCCCGTCAAAGGAGGATGTGGGCCAGACGCTTGCAAACATCAAGACCGCGACAAAAATCAAGAACCGCGACCACCGCGTGTTCCAGGATGGGCTGTATGCGGTTGCGGAACTGTAAAATGTGATAGATATGGCAATTCAGAAGAAAAAGCACCCGAAGTTCCTTCGCCCGAATTATGGCCGAAGCTCCAGGAGCCGGATCGGCTTGGCATGGAGGGCGCCCCGCGGCATTGACAACAAGAAAAGGCGCAAGGTCGAATATATGGGCGCATCGCCCTCAATCGGCCACCGGAACGCAAAGAAAGTGAGGGGGAAGAGGAAGGACGACGGGCTGCGGGAGAGGCTTGTGCACAATGTGAATGAAGCTGAGGCTGTGCTAAAAGAGAAGGATGCAGCCAAATTGTATTTCGTGAAAATTGCAGGCGGGGTGGGAAAGAAGAAGAGGGAGGCAGTGCGCTCGAAATGCGCATCTGTTGGAGTGAAGGTTTCAAACTGATCTAGAGGTCATGGCTATGTCACTTAAAACTGCAAGGAGGATTGCGGCGCAGGCGCTTGGGGCAGGGGAAGCAAGAATCCGGTTCAAGCCCGACTCGCTTACCAAGGCGTCCGAAGCCCTTACAAGGGAAGACATACGCGGCCTGGTCAAGGATGGTGGGATATATGCGCTCCCGCAGACAGGGCAGACGAGACTGCGCGGGCAGCATTACCATGCGCAGAGGAAAAAGGGCAGGAAGCTGGGAAGAGGGAATAAGAAGGGGAAGATGTACTCGCGCGTTTCACAAAAGGAGGATTGGATGCTCAAAGTGCGCGCCCAGAGGGCGTACCTTGCAAAGCTCAAGGAAGAGAAGAAGATTGAGAGCGCAGATGCACGGCACATTTACCTGATGATAAAGGGGCGCGCATTTAGGGGCAGGTCTGCGCTTGAGGCGCATCTTAGGGAGAAGAAAATCATAAAGTGATCAATATGCCAAAAGCAACAGGACCGGTGTACCAAGTCGCATTTAGGCGAAGGCTGAGCGGCGTCACCGACTACAAAAAGAGGCTTGCGCTAGTCAAAGCAGGCATACCCCGCATGGTAGTCCGCAAATCGGGCAGGGGGGTTCTTGTGCAGTTTGTGGAGTTCGCGCCCGAAGGGGACAGGACGCTTGCAAGCTTCGCATCCAGGCTGCTTTCCGAGAAGCACGGCTGGCCTGCAAAGGCAAACGCCCCGACTGCATACCTGGCCGGATTTGCATGCGCAAAAGCAGCGAAGGGAAAAGGGGTAACGGACTTCGTGCTTGATGTCGGGATGAATGCTGCATCAAAAGGGGCGGTAATTTATGCTGCGCTCCAGGGTGCCATAGATGCGGGGCTGAAGACGAATTACCCGCAGAAGATGATTGACGATGATTCGATTACAGGCAAGAAGATTGCCGAGTATGCAAAGGCGCGAAACGGGTCGGGAAAGCAGTTCTCCGCTTATGGCGCGGATGTTTCCAAGCTGCCAGAGCTGTTTGCGCAGGTGAAAGCAAAACTGCAGAGTTCGTGAGAAGTGATAACATGGGATTTGACAGGGACAGGAGGCCGCGAAGGCGCGAGCAAGAGGAGAAGCCAGAGTGGATTCCAAAAACATCGATTGGAACCAAGGTCAAGAGCAAGGAAATACTCACAGTTGAAGAGATTTTCGCGCTTGGAAAGCCGATTACCGAGTCCGAGATAGTAGACGTTTTGCTCCCTGACCTTGAGGAGGATACACTCGAGGTTTCATCCACGCAGAGGATGACTGACAACGGCAGGAAGATGCAGTTTAGGGCTATTGTGCTTGTGGGGGACAGGAAAGGGCACTTCGGGATTGGGGCTGGCAAATCAGAGGAAGTGAAGCCCGCAATCGAGTCTGCGGTAAAGGATGCAAAAAGGAAAATTATATCGGTTCCGCTTGGGTGCGGCTCCTGGGAGTGCGGATGCAAGCAGAAGCATTCAGTTCCAATCCAGGTGCTTGGGAAAAACGGCTCTGTGAAAGTGCTGCTCAAGCCTGCGCCGCGCGGGCTTGGGATTGCGGCAAACAAGGTTGTAAAGAAGGTGCTTACGTTTGCCGGTATAAAGGATGCGTGGAGCTTCTCGCGCGGGCATACATCGAGCATATACAATACCGCGATGGCGGTTTCAAACGCGCTTGACTCGCTCAATTCCATGAGGTATTCTGGTAATTGGGAAGGCAAGAGGAAGGCTGAGTGATATTTATGGCGAAAATTGCAATAGTTCGCGTGAAAGGGCTGTTTGGAGTAAAGCCCGCAGTCAAGACCACGCTTGCGTCCCTTAGGCTGCACCGGCTCAACCACTGCGTGGTCTTCGAGGACAGCCCGAGCTTGCGAGGGATGATTCAGGTCGCAAAGGACTATATTTGCTGGGGGGCGGTAAAGGATGAAACGCTTAGGGCAGTGACCGAGAAGAGGGGGAACTTGCTAGATAAGAAACGGGAGCTTGAGTCCACTTCCCAGAACGTGAAATCCGATGCCAAGGGCGAAAAGGGAAAGGCGGAAAGCAAGAAGCCTGAAAAGAAAACCAATAATATGCTCTTTGCATTGCACGCACCTCGCGGCGGGTGGAATGGGACGATAAAGAAGAGGTTCCCACACGGGGCTGCAGGGCCAAGGGATGATATTGATGCATTGTTAATTGCGATGAGTTGATTTGGATGGTAGTGAAGAGATTGGGAAAGCGCAACCGGAAATTCTTCGGGACCCGCAACCACGGGAAGGGGAATGCCAAGAACAAGAGGGGGAAGGGCGGAAGGGGAGGCTGGGGAGGCGCTGGATTGCACAAGCACAGGTTCACGTTCATTACCGCTTATGATAAGAAGCATTTCGGGGTGCATGGATTTGCAAGCATACACAGGGAAAAGGTCAAAACTATCAACCTGTGGCAGGTTGAGAACATGCTTCTTTCCGGGAAATTGAAGAGCGAGAATGGGAAATTTACGCTTGATTTCGAGGGGAAAGTGCTAGGGAGCGGGTTTGTGACAAAACCGGTTAAGATTACTGCTGATTTTGCATCAGAAGGCGCTGCCGAGAAGATAAAGAAAGCGGGCGGCGAGCTTATTTTGAGGGAAGGGAAAGAGGAAGAGCCTGTGAAGGAAGAGAAGAAAGAGTAAAGGCTTAGCTGCACTTCACTACCAGGTTCCTTGAGCCGATTTGCTTTAGGTTCGAAATTGACGGCGTATCGTAAGTGAACGTTATTTCCGAAAATTCCCGGATTTCGCCCTCGGTGCAGGTTTTGACTTTGAATGTTGCGGTGTAGCCAGGCACTTTTCCAGGCGCAAATGTTGTTCCGGAAAGGGTGGCATTGGAAAGGGAGCCGCTGGAATATCCATCGCGCAGGGAGAGGCTCTTTAGTGTCATAGTGTCGGGCGCGTTGTTGCACGGGACCAGAACAAGCGTTCCGTCAGGCACGAGGCGGAAATAGGTAAGTGAGAATGGCGAAGTGCCGCCGTTGCAGTGGAGGCCAGAGGGGATTGGGACAGTTGTTTCGGGAACAGGCTGCCCTTCGGTTTGCAGGATTGGGGCAGGCTTCTCTCGCGCGCCCATAGCAAGGAAGGAAAAGGCGATTACCAGGATGATTAGGGCAAGCGAGATTGCGCCAAGCACGATGAGGTCGGGTTTTGCCATGCTTCGACTTTTGCCCCGGGATAAATAAGCTTTGTGGTCTTACCCGCAACGCAGGCTAACATTTGAACTAGTTTTATAAATACCAATTGCCCAAGCCTTGCTACTTGGAAGACAGTTTGATTAAGGTGAATATGTGAGCTCGCTCGATTTCCTAAAGCCGATAATCCATTTGCTGCCCGAGGTGAAAAGCCCGGAGAAGCCAGTCCCCCTAAATGAGAAATTGATGTGGACTGGGGCTGCGCTAATATTGTTCTTTGTGATGTACCACACGCTTGCAATAGGCGTCCGGCACTCCGCAAGCGGGCTTGATTTCCTGCAGGTGGTCACTGCTTCGAGGATCGGGTCACTCCTTACAGTCGGAATCGGGCCGATTGTGCTTGCAAGCATATTCCTGCAGCTGTTCGTTGGTGCAAAAATCATCAACCTGGACATGACCGACCCTGAGCAGAGGAAAACGTTCCACGGGGCGCAAAAAATACTTGCGATACTGCTCTGCTTCTTTGAGGCAGCGGTGTTCGTGATGACGAGCAGAGTTATACTTGCTCCACTGTTCCCTGGAATGGGAGAGGGGTTCGCGCTTGATGCGGCAGGCAACCAGATTGTCAGCGCGCCGTATACAGAAGTGATTGTGATTCTGCAGATTGCGCTGGGCTCGCTGATTCTGCTGTTCCTGGATGAGGTGGTGTCAAAGCACGGGATTGGAAGCGGGGTTTCGCTGTTCATTGCTGCAGGAGTTGCGCTCTCCATAGTGGGCGGCACGATAAGCCTGTTCATGGCCCCATCAACAGGAGTGGTTGCAGTGATGCAGAGCGGGGGCGCGGAAGCCATACCGCTTGCGATAATGGCGCTGCTGCCGATATTTTTCACGCTCGTGGTGTTTGTGGTTGTGGTGTACGCAGAAGGGATAAAGGTCGAAATCCCGCTTGCGTTCGAGCGAGCAAGGGGGATTGGGGGAGGGTTCCCAATCAAGCTCATGTACGTATCCAATATCCCAGTCATACTAGCTTCAGCGCTGCTGCTAAACATGCAGCTCTTTTCAATCGGGCTCAATGGAAAGAATCTCTGCGTTGGGGGCGTGCTGGATGAGGCGACTGGCTCGTGCGGGGCAGGAATCAACCTAGTGCATATTTTAGGGGTGGTGGATTCCTCTGGCCAGCTGCGCGACGGGCTGCTTTACTTAATCTCGCCGATTTACCGTCCCATCGCAACCAATTACGGGGCGTATGCAAACCATTTGCTGTTTGGCACCACGCCTGCATTCGGGCTTCCTGAGATGCTCCATGTGATTTGCTACATCCTCTTTATGGTAGTGCTGTGCGTGATATTCGGGAAATTCTGGGTCGAGACAGCGAACATGGATGCAAAATCCGTGGCAACGCAGCTGGACAAGTCCGGATTGCAGGTACCTGGTTTCAGGCGCGACCCGCGCGTGGTGGAAAAGGTGCTTGAGAGGTATATTCCAACAATCACCATACTCGGGAGCATATTTGTCGGATTGCTTGCAGGGTTTGCGGACCTGCTTGGGGCGCTGGGAACCGGAACTGGGATATTGCTTACGGTCGGCATACTGTACAAGATGTACCAGGATTTGGAGAACCAGAGGCTGTTTGAAACCAACCCGATGCTTGCAAGCATGCTAGGGGAGGACTAGGGTTTTTTATTCCCCTTTTTTCAAACCTCGTTGGGGGTAGTTTTTGATGATAATAGTCATGGGCTTGCCTGGTGCCGGGAAATCGACCGTGCTTTCAGGCGTCGAGTGCGAAAAGGTGAATTGGGGCGACCTGATGTTCGAGCTTGCGAAAAAGAAGCACGGAATCGAGCATAGGGACGGGATTAGGAAGCTGCCGCCGACCGCGCAGAGCGAGATTCAGGAGCAGGTGGCAAATGAATTGGCAAAAAGGAAAGGGCAGTTCATACTCGATACGCATTGCTCTGTGCGCACTGAGAAGGGGTATTTGCCCGGAATCCCGTATAGGCTGCTCTCAAAATTGAAAGTGGATTACCTGGTGCTTGTGACTGCGCCAATCGAGCAGATAATGTCAAGGAGGAAGAAGGACATGGCTGGGAGCGCGGGCAGGGTGCGCGAGCTTGATGAGAGGGAAGCGAGAGAGCATGATGCGCACAATAGGGCTTTGCTTGCCGCTTATTCCGTACTATCGGGCGCGCCTGCGATGATTGTGCTAAACGAGGATAATGGGCTTGCAAGGGCGCAAGAGAGGATTCAAATCCTGCTTGCTTGAATCGGGAAGGGATTGGATTATGGTGAATGGGGAAATCGCGCTGTATGGGATATTCGGCATCGCTTGTGCCTACAGCCTGTTTGCAACCTACATACAGAACAGGTTCGGCGAGCGGGAGAAAAACATGAAGATACAGGCGGAGTTCAAGGAGCTCAACAAGCAGATTGAGGAGGCGGTCAAGGCAAAGGACAAGAAGAGGATTGACGAGCTGTCCGAGAAGCAGAATAAGATGATGCCGCAGGTCATGGGCGCAAGTTTCACACAGCTTAAGCCACTTATTATAATACTTCCAGTGCTAATGATTGTCCCGCCAGTGCTGATGGGCGTGTTTGACAAATTCACAATCGACCTGCCGTTCAAGCTGCCGGTTTTCATAACCAACTTGCTCAACTTCGAGCTGCTGTTCGGAGATTTCAACACGTGGCTCAATTGGAGGAGCCATTTCGGGCCGATAGGGTGGTTCTGGATTTCGGTGCTGATATCGGCGCTGCTGGTAGGATTATTCAACAAGGCGAGGGAAGAATTGAAGAAGAGAGGCGTGATGACCAGTTCTTCGCAGGGTGGTCAGCACGCCTTAGGAGGTGTTATTGATGCCGGTTCCAAAAAACAGGTCTAGCTCGGTTCGGAAAATCTTCCGCAAGACGCAGAAGGGCAAGGTTTCTATCCGCTACCGGAGGAAAAAGAAGGAGGGCACGCACCACTGCGCTGTGTGCGGCGCGATATTGCAGGGGGTCACCACTGCAAGGGGCCTTGCGCGAAGCGAGCGCGTGCCAAGCAGGAAATTTGCAGGGGTATTGTGCCATAATTGCGTGTCGCACGCAATCGTGCTTGCGAGCCGCCTGAAGTCCGGGTCGCTTCCGGCAGGCGAGGTTGAAGTGAGGTATAAAAGGTATGTTGATGCAGTGAAGCTCTGAAGTGACTTCCGATGGCTATGAGAATTTGCATCTCTGGGTTTGCCGGCTGCGGGAAGAACACTGCTGGAGCCATAGTTGCAAGGGAGCTTGGGCTGCCGGTGGTAGATTTCACATTCAAGGGGATGGCTGCGAAGATGGGAATCGGGCTTGAGGAGATGCAGCTCAAAGCTGCAAATGACAAGAAGTTCGACTTGCAGCTTGATGAGATGATTGTGAAGGAGGCAAGCGGCAAGGAATGCGTTGCAGTCACATGGCTTGCGCCCTGGATGGTAAAAAACGCGACGCTTCGCGTGTGGCTCAACTGCTCCGAGAAGGAGAGGGCAAGAAGGGTTGCAGGCAGGGACAAGATGGGCGCGAGGGAAGCGCTAATGCATGTGAAAAAAAGGGATGCGCAGAACATTGGAAGGTACCAGAAGCTCTATGGCATAGACATCAGGGAGCATGGGATATTCGATTTGGAAATAAGCTCGGAAAAATTCCGGCCGGAGCAGGTTGCGAAAATCATAATCTGCGCCGCGCTGGAGAAAAAATAGTTCGATAGGGGTGTTTGGATGGCGGCGATAAAGGCAGGGACTGTCTGCATACTCAAGAAGGGGAGGCGGGCGGGCTCCAAAGTTACGGTCACCAAAGTGATTGACGACATGTTCGTGGAAGTGCAGGATGAGAAGGGCAAGGTTCGCAGGTCCTCAATCATGCATCTTGAGCCTGTTGGGTAGGAAATCCCATGCGGGTTTTGCAGGAATGCGAAACGGATGCTTCTTTTGGCAAGCCCCCGAGCCAGCGGACGCTTGCGGAATTGCTTGAAAGCGGGATTGTGATAGTGGACAAGCCATGCGGCCCGTCATCGCACGAGGTGACAGCATTTGTCGGAAAGATATTGGGGACGAAAAAAAGCGGGCATGCGGGGACATTGGACCCGAACGTTTCAGGGGTATTGCCAGTTGCGCTTGGCAGGGCTACGAGGGTTTTGCAGTACATTGGCGTGGAGCGCAAAAAGTATGTGTGCATAATCCGGTTTGCAAAGGACATTCCTTTTGAGAAGGCAAGCACAGTGCTGCAATCATTTGTAGGCACAATTGTGCAAACGCCGCCTAAAATGTCCGCAGTAAAAAAAGTGGCAAGGCAAAGGAGCATCTATGCGCTAGGGGCGCTTGAAATGAAAGGGAGGGATTTGCTTTTCGAAGTGGAATGCGAATCTGGAACTTACATCCGGACACTTTGCGTTGATGCTGGAAAAAAAGTTGGAGGGGCTAGGATGCTTGAGCTGAGAAGAATTTCAGTGGGGGGCATTGCTGAGGGGAGTGCACACACATTGCAGGAGATTTCAGATGCTGCTTATTTTGCGAAAGAGACAGAAGATGAAACAGAAGTGAGGGCGATGGTGCAGCCAATTGAAAACCTGCTTGCAATCCCGAAAATTTCAATAAAGGATTCTGCAGTAGAGGCTATTTGCGCAGGCGCTCCGTTGAATGCGCCAGGGGTGTGTGCGATAGATGGCAAGTTTGAGCAGGGGGCATCTGTTGCGATAATGACTCTGAAGGGGGAGCTTGGGGCGATTGCAAAGGCTGCAGCGGCATCAGCTAGGATTGCGGGCATGCAAGGAGGGAAGGTTGCATCTGTTGAGCGGGTTTTCATGCAAAGGGGGACGTATCCAATAGGCTGGAAGCAAAGAGGGTGATAAACAGCCCGCAAGCACAACCAATAATAATCTCGCCATCAAGATTACGGCGTATGAATTTTCTGGACAAGGCGTCCCAAAACCATGTCTGGGGCAAGCTCCTTAATGTTGCGGCTATTGTTTTCTTCCTATTTTTCGTGCTCGGGCCGCTGTTTTTCATATTCAACCAAATGGGAAGCTTTAGGTTCTCTGAGCCGATGCTCGATGCATTGGTCACCTCGTTCTTTGTGGCTGGGGTAGTGACCGTTGTTGACCTGCTGTTTGGCATCCCGCTTGCGTGGCTGCTTGCGAAAAAGCAGTTTCCATTAAAGCCGCTGGTTGACGGCTTGGTTGATTTGCCCCTCATTATCCCCACAAGCGCGCTTGGGCTCTCGATCGCGCTTTTCTGGGGGCAAAGCGGGCTTGGGATTTTTGCGCCCGGGCTTGGGATGATTGTCGTGCTGCACATAGCATTCACTTTCCCTTATGTTGTGCGCACCACGCAGGCTGCCATAATGGAGATAGACTGCGACCTTGGAAGGGCGGCAAGCACTCTTGGGGCGTCTCCACTCCTATCGTTCCGCTCGGTCTGGCTCCCATTGTTCCGCACTGGCGCAATATCCGGAGCAATACTTGCATTCACCCGCTCGCTTGGGGAAACCGGAGCGACCATGATTGTGGCAGGCGCGCTTAGGACAGTGCCAGTCCTGGTGGTTTATTTCAAGAACTCTACTCCGGCGGACATGGATGCCGCTGTTTCTCTTTCCGCGATATTTCTCATGCTCTCAGCCATACTGTTCTTTATCGTGCACCACCAGAGCGGGATGAAGAGGTTTAGGCTCGGAAAAGTATATGCAGATGCGGAAAAGAGGCTTAGCAATTTCGGGTGGAGCTCGGATGCTGCCGGAGCCCTGTTCCTATTCCTAATCGTGCTGCTGCCGTCTTTCTATTTCCTCAAATTCACGGATTATAATTTCTTCTCGCCAAAAACAATGGATGCGATGCTGGTCTCGTTCGGGGTTGCCACCACTGCAATTGCGCTCTCGATAATATTCGGCCTGCCCCTTGCGCTCATCATAGCATCGAAAAAAAGCTATAGTGGGCTTCTGCGGCTCCTCGTTGAGATGAGCATGCTTATGCCCACAGTGACAATCGGACTTTCGCTCTCGCTTTTCTGGGCTGGCAAGCTTGATGAGGCGGTGGTGCTGGTCCTTGCGCACGCTGCGATAATATTCCCGTATTTTGTCAGCCCGGTGAGCGAAATCCTCTCGGACATGGACAAGAGCCTTGTGGAGGTTGCGCGCTCGCTCGGAGCCACTCCATTCTATGCATTCCGGACCATCACGCTCCCCCTCATAATGCCGACAGTGATTGCAGGCACAGTGATTGCGTTCATGCACAGCATGAGCGAAACCGGCGGGACGCTTGCAGTCTCGAAAAACATCGCGACCATTCCGATATTGATTGTGGATCTCACCAAGGCCGGGCAGCAAGCGCAGGCTGCCTCTGCTGCAGTGCTGCTGCTTGCAATCTCGCTCGTGCTTGTGATTGTGCTTAGGATGAACCAGAGAAAAAAATGGTGATTCAATATGCCAGATATACGGGTAAGGGATGTGTCGAAGTATTATGGGAGCGTCCGTGCGCTTGCAAAAGTCGACTTGGCAATACATGACGGGGATTACACTGTGCTGCTTGGGCCCTCGGGCTGCGGGAAAACCACATTGCTCAAGATAATCGCCGGGATATTGGAACCGACCTCTGGGAATGTGAGAATTGGGGGGAAGAGTATGACAGGGCTTGCGCCAGAGGATAGGCACATTGGGTTTGTTTTCCAGAACTATGCCCTGTTCCCGCACCTCCCAGTAGTGGATAATGCCGCATATGGGCTGATTGCACGGGGCGAGAATCCTGACAAGGCACGGAGAATTGCAACAGACATGCTTGGGCTCGTGCACCTTGAAGAGAGGACCACTGCGATTCCCAGGGAATTGTCCGGCGGGATGCAGCAGAGGCTTGCAATGGCAAGAGCGCTTTCCACTGGATCAAAATTGCTCTTGCTTGATGAGCCCATGAATGCTCTTGATGCGTATATCCGAAAAGAGCTTCGGGTGGAGCTTCGCAAGATGGTGAAGAAGCTCGGGCTTACTGCTATTCATGTCACGCACGACCAGGAGGAGGCGATGGCGCTTGCTGACAAGGTCGTGATTATGCGGGATGGGAGGATAATGCAGGTCGGGACCCCACAAGAGGTGTACAACCACCCAATTAACCCGTTTGTTGCAAACTTCCTTGGGGAAGCAAATTTCCTCCGCGTGCATTTTGAGAAAGGGAAGGCCAAGCTGCTCGGGGTGGAATTGAGTGAGGGCCTGTCGGGGGATTACATTGCGGCAATCAGGCCTGAAAACATGCACCTTGGTAATGAGGGGGCGAAAATAAAGGTAGCAAACTGCAGGCTTTTCGGCCCATACTACCGCTTCGAGATAGATTACAATGGGATGCGGCTGCTGGTGCGCTCAAAATATGAGAACAATGATGCCAAGTGCGTCACGTTCGACCCTAAGGATGTGCTGCTTTTCAAGGAGCCTGAAGAGGGGCTGGAAAAATCCTTGAAAATTGAGTAATGAAACCCCCTATTGGTTGCAGTATAGCAGGCAGTCCTCCCTGTCCTGCCCGTCCATGTATTCGCATGTGGCGCACGCATCATAGGTCTCATCCGGCGACGTGTAATCGTAGTACGAGGGGAGCGCCTGCACAGGGCCGGGAAGCTCGAAATCAGAGCTGGAGACTTGGGGCAAATATGCCACTGCGATAAGTTCCGCGAGCGTTCCGTCCGACTGCAATGAACGCAGGTAAAGAGGAACCCCTTGGGGGGAGAGGCATTCGCGGACAAAATCCTCGCCGTCGCGAAGGTCAAAGCACTTTGACGTGGTGCCCGCGATTTCCATAGTGCCGTTTTGAGCAGAGGATATTGTACTAAGGGAGGACAGGAATGCTGAGTCTTCGTTGGGGAGCAATGAGTCGACCTCTGGGAGCCCCTCAAGGCTCATGCACGACCAGTTGCCGTTGTCATGCCCGCACATGAAAGAAGAATTTTCAAGTATGTATGTGCGGAGCGCTTGGCTCCCGGAAACTATGTCCGAGCGGAACAATGTTTTGTTGCCCAGGCGCGCGTAGTATTGTATGATGGAGGAGTTTTGGAGCGCAGGGTCGCTTATGGAGAGCGAGGCGTAGGACACTGTCCAATTCGAGGACAGACCAAGCTTCACTAGGCGCTCGAACTCCGGGCTTGATTGGGGCTTTGGGGGGAGAGGGGCAGGCGCTGCGCTTGGAGCGGGCGCAGGAAGCACGGCTGGCTGCTTGGGTGTTTGGGGCGCGGCGCTTGTGGTATTGGGAATGGGTGAAAAATTAGGCCCTGGTTGCGTTCCTTGCTGCTGGGATGCACACCCCAGTAGCAGGATGGCGCACACTGCAATGATCAGCATTCTGCTCTCCATTGTTCGGCCCCGTTTACTGGTTGCAGGATGCAAGGCAGTCCGCCTTGTCCGCACCATCAAGGTAGTCGCAGTAGGCGCATGGGTCCACAGTGCCCCCCATCTGCCCTCCGAATGAGGGAAGTGTTTCTGCGACGGCTGGAAGCTCGAACACCGAGTCAGGGACGCTTGTTCCATAGTTTGTCGCAGTAAGCTCTGAGGTGAACGTGCCAGTGGAGGGGTTTGTTGCAGTTGATTTCACGTAGAGAGGAACGCCCTCTGCAGAGAAGCATGAGCGCGACTCGTGGCCTGTCGAGATTTCCGTGAGCTTGTAGCACGCTGCGCTCGTGCCTGCAACAGACATCGAGCCGTCCTTCACTATCGTGTACGTGTCCAGGTTTTTCGAGAAGTCTGCGGAGGCGAGTTCCGACATGTTGAGCGGGACGTCCATTTTGTAGCACTTCCATGCCCCACCCTGCATCATGCATGAGTAGAGGATGTCGGAGAGCATATATGCCCTCGAATCCACCCCTTGCGACTTGGTGTCAATGCGGATTTTGCTCATGCCTTTTAGGTATTGGTCCATTTTTGTCACGCCAGCCGACATGGAGGTCGTTACGTCGTAGGAAACAAGGAATTCGGCAGTTTTCTGCCTGTTGTAAAGGTCTGAGAGCTCGCCGCGGGCATCAAGGGGCGGCATTGTTGAGGGGGGAGGGGTTGCGCCATTATCGCCACCTGTCGGAGGGTTGCCCCCGCTTGCGCCTGTCGGGACATTGCCTGCCCCGCCAGTGTTTCCTCCTGAGGGCGCAGCCTGGGGTTCAGATCCCGCACACCCGAATAGTAGTATCGCACATGCCAAAATAGCCAGAATTGCCTCTTTCATCATCACACCTCCCGAGTTCGTTCCTCCCGCAACCTTAATAAACCCTCAACGACAAAGTAAGCCCTGCGTGCCGGGATGGCAGAATCTGGTATCGCGTACGACTGGAAATCTCCCTTTTGAAAGAAATGAGGTACAAGGGGAACGCAATCCGGTTATCGTATGCCCTCACGGGCTTATGGGTTCAGGCCCTTTTTCTTTCGCGCGACGAAAGAAAAAGCCCTTGGGTAAAAAGAAAGAGAAGGGACCAAAGAAAAAGACCCTCGGGTTAAAAAGAAAAAGTGAATCGCTGAGAAAATGGGCTGCCTATAAATCCCATTCCCGGCGTTTTTAATCAATAAAGGTGTATGAATGGCTGAAAAGACAGAACCAAAAAAAGAGCATCAGGGGAAGCCTGCAGAACAGCATAAGCAGCAGCAAAAGCCGCAGGATTCGAAAGGCACCCAGCAGGGCGCGATGGCCAGTTCGTCGCAGGGCGGTCAGCACGTCCCACAAGGCGGGCAGGCAAAATCTCCTCAGCACGGAACGGCAGCTGCGCAGCACGCCGAGAGGAGCGATTTGAGGGGGATTGTCAGGATTGCGGGAAAGGACCTGCAGGGGCACGTGGCGCTCAAGCGCGCAATAACATATGTGAAGGGAGTGGGCTCGAATTATGGGGATGTGATTTCAACGATTGCCGCAAGGGAGCTTGCAGTGCAGCCGACAGTGGAAGTCGGAACCCTCTCCGAGCAGCAGATTGAGAGGGTTGAATACATACTCACGCACCCGACGGAGTTTGGGGTGCCAAGATACCTGCTCAACAGGCAGAAGGATTTCACCACCGGCGCAGACAGGCACATAATCGGGACCGATTTGGCTTTCACCGTGAAGCAGGATATTGAGCATGAGAAGGAGATTCTCTCGTGGAGAGGCTACAGGCATGCATATGGGCAGAAAGTGCGCGGCCAGCGCACGAGGACGGCCGGCAGGACAGGCATGACTGTCGGGGTCATCCGAAAGAGCATACTTGCAAAGGCCGGGGCTGGAGCGGTTACCGCAGCAGCTGGAGCACAGGCT
>JAGVHI010000022.1 GCA_020056635.1 archaeon
AGTGGTGCGTGCCTGATTTGGGAAAATTGAATTTTGATGAGTTGACATATTATATCCGCCCGGAGGACAGGAAAGTGAATTCCTGGGAGGAGGTGCCTGTCGAGATTAAGAATACATTCGAAAAACTCGGGATTCCGCAGGCTGAAAGGAAATATCTGGCCGGGGTGGTAGCGCAGTACGAATCCGAGGGGGTTTATTCCAAATTGAAAAAGCAGTGGGAGGACAAGGGAGTGATAATGACCGATATGGATACTGCGGTGCAAAGATACCCGGAGCTGGTGAGGAAATATTTCATGAAGTGCGTGCCGCCTGCGGACAACAAGTTTTCCGCATTGCACGGGGCGGTCTGGAGCGGCGGGAGCTTCGTGTACGTGCCAGCAGGGGTGAAAGTGGATTTGCCATTGCAAACGTATTTTAGGATGAACGCGGCGAACGAGGGGCAGTTCGAGCACACGCTCATAGTTGCGGAAGAGGGCTCGAACGTGCATTATATTGAGGGCTGTTTTACCAAAGGCGCGAAAGTTAGCACAAAAAATGGTGAGAAAAAAATAGAAGAGGTAAAAGAAGGCGACGAGGTTCTGACTCATAAATCCCGCTTTAGAAAAGTTTATCGTACGCAGGTCAGGCCGTATTCTGGGCCACTGTATTCAATCCAATGCTACGGGGACACTAATTCGATGGTGGGAACGGTTACAGCTGAACACCCGTTTTTCTGCGTAAAAAGGCAGCGCATTGATTATAAGAATACGGAATGGAATGCAGAGTGGGTGAAGGCCGGAGATCTGCAGAAAGGCGATTACCTTGCTATTCCAATAGATGATATTGAAGAGACTAGCGATGCGCGGCTTTTTGCAGTAAAAATCGGGCATGGCAGGCATGCGTGGAAGGATGTCGAATTGCCAATAATCACTGATGCGGATTTCTTCAGGCTTGTAGGGTATTACATTGCCGAAGGCACAACTATTGGGGAGCATTATGTGACGTTCACATTCAACAAAAATGAGAGGGAGTATGTTGAAGATGTTGCGCAGCTTTTAGAAAGATATTTTGGAAAGGCACCGCTGGAGTATAAAGAATACAAGAACGGGATTAGCGTTGTCCTCTGTTCGACTTTGGCTGCAAGATTCTTCATTGGCCAGTTCGGCAACCACGCGGCGACAAAGCATCTGCCTGAGTGGGTTATGAAAGAAAATCGGAAAAAACAGGGCGAATTGATTAAGGGATTCTGGAGGGGGGATGGAAGTTTCATGTGCGCCCACTATTCGTGGGGCATCAAAAGGATGTTCCGGATAAATACGATATCTGAGAAGCTTGCCATTCAAGTCAGGCAGATGCTCCTAAGGATTAGAATTTTTGCATCGCTTAACAGAGCAAAACGAACAGCGCCACGGCATGATATGCTGACAGTTTATGTTGGAGGGGCCTTCCTTGGCCCATTTGCAGAGCTAGTTGATTATAAAATTGCAGCGGAAGTGTCGGTTGGAAATCAAAAGATTTTGGAGGTTCTTTCCACACGGGCAAAATCTTACGCTTGCATACAAGGCAATCTTTGGTTTGTTCCAATAAAATCCATAACAAAAACAGGATCGGAAAACATAAAGGTCTACAATTTCGGAGTCGAAGAAGATGAGAGCTACGTAGCTTGCGGGGTCGCGGTCCACAATTGCACCGCACCCAGGTATTCCACAGCTTCGCTGCATTCTGCGGTTGTTGAAATTTATGTGAAGAAGAATGCCCATGCAAGGTATACAACTGTGCAGAACTGGAGCAAGAATGTCTATAATTTGAATACGAAGAGGGCGATAGTCGAAGAGAATGGGTTTGTGGAGTGGGTCGGGGGGAGCCTGGGGGGAGGGGTTTCCATGCTGTACCCGTGCTCAGTGCTTTCAGGCAGGGGCGCAAGAGCGGAACATTTGAACATTGCAATTGCAGGAAAAGGGACGATAAAGGAGGGAGGGGCGAAAGTCATTCATGCTGCCCCGGATACGCAATCGAAAGTGGTTTCAAAGAGCATCTCTTCAGGGGGCGGGCATTCGGTTTTCCGGGGGCTGGTAAGGATACACAAGGGGGCGATTGGCTCGAAAGCAAGCATGAGGTGCGATGCACTCATGCTGGATGCGGAAAGCAAGTCAGATACGTTCCCTTCTGCGCAGGTTTGGGAGAACGACGTGGAATTCGGGCACGAGGCAACAGCAGGCAGGATTAGTGAGGAGCAGCTGTTCTACCTCCAATCGCGCGGGCTGACTGAGGCCGAGGCTGCCGGGATGATTGTGCTTGGATTCATAGAGCCGGTGGTAAAGGAGATTCCGCTTGAATATGCGGTGGAATTGAACAGGCTGATAACACTTGAAATGGAAGGGTCGATTGGATGAAGAATAAAAAAGCCGGGAATGCGCCGGTGCTTGAAATCCGCGATTTGCACGTGTCAATCGAGGGAAAGGAGATTGTGAGGGGGGCCAGCCTTAGAGTGAAGCAGGGTGAGATTCACGCGCTCATGGGGCCGAACGGGTCGGGAAAAAGCACGCTTTCGCTTGCTATAATGGGGCATCCGAAATACAAAATAACCGGCGGGGACATATTGCTGGATGGAAAAAGCGTGCTTGGGATGAAAACTTATGAGAGGGCAAGGGCGGGGCTGTTCCTTGCGTTCCAATACCCAAGCGAAGTGCAGGGGGTTGGGATGTCCAACTTCCTGCGCACAGCGCTTAATGCGAAAAGGGGGAAAAATGCGCCAACAATACCGGTGCCTGAGTTCGTGGCGGACTTGAAAAAGAAAATGGGGAAGCTTGGGATGAAAGAGGAGTTCTCAAAGCGGTATTTGAACGATGGATTTTCTGGCGGGGAGAAAAAGCGCAGCGAAATACTCCAGATGGCCATGCTTGGGCCGAAGTTTGCAATATTGGATGAGCCGGATTCAGGATTGGATGTGGATGCGCTAAAATCTGTTGCAAAAGGGATCCGCGCGCAGGCGGGGCCGGGCCTAGGGGTGCTTATAATCACCCATTATGACAGGATATTGAAATATGTCAAGCCGGATTTCGTGCATGTGATGATGAATGGCAGGATTGTGAAATCTGGCACAGGGAAGCTTGCAGGGGAGCTGGATTCAAAGGGTTATGGCTGGATAAACAAGGAGTGAGGGGGCGAGGCAGGTGGGTCTGGATGTCGAGCAAATAAGGAAGGATTTCCCGATTCTGCAGCGCAAGTTCCGTGGGAAAACGCTTGCGTACCTTGACAATGCGGCTACAAGCCAGAAGCCGATTCAGGTAATTGATGCCATCTCCGATTACTACAAGCAGAACAATGCGAACCCGCACAGGGGGGCGTACGCGCTCTCGCTTGAGGCAACGCAGGCATATGAGGGAGGGAGGGAAAAGGTTGCAAAATTCATAGGCGCGGGAAAAGAGGAGGTCGTGTTCGTGCGGAATGCGACCGAGGGCATGAATCTCATTGCGTACATACTTTCACCAACCCTTGCTGCGAACGATACGGTGCTGCTTACCCAGATGGAGCACCATGCAAATATTGTACCATGGCAATTGGCTGCAAAAAGGACCGGGTGCAAAGTGGAGTATGCCCCAATAACTGCAGAGGGAGTCGTCGACATGGCTGCATTCGAGGGGCTTGTGAAGAAAAAGAAGCCGAAAATAGTTTCATTTGTGCATATTTCAAACGTGCTTGGGACGATAAATGATGCGCAGAAGATGTGCAAAATCGCAAAGGAGGGCGGCGCGATTGCCATTGTGGACTGTGCGCAGTCAGCCCCGCACATGAGGATAAACGCAAAGCAGATGGGATGCGATTTTTTGGTGTTCACAGGGCACAAGATGCTTGCACCAATGGGAACAGGCGTGGTGTTCGGAAGAAGGGAGCTGCTTGAAAAGTACGGCCCGTTCCTTGGGGGCGGGGACATGATTAGGGAAGTGAAATTCGATGGGTCGACCTGGAATGACATTCCCTGGAAATTCGAGGCAGGGACTCCGAATGTCGAGTGCGGGGTTGGTTTTTCCGCAGCGATTGATTACTTGAATAAAGCCGGATTGGAAAATATTCGAGCGCATGAGGTTGAGCTTACCGCGTATGCGCACAAAAGGCTAGGAGAGATACCTGGCTTGAGGATATTCGGGCTTGCGGATGCGAGCAAAAAAGGCGGAGTGGTGTCTTTCAAGGTGGATAAAGTGCATCCGCATGACATTGCAACAGTGCTTGATGAGGATGCAATAGCGGTTCGGGCTGGGAACCACTGCGCACAGCCGCTTGTGAACCTTCTTGGAGAAATTGCCACAACGCGCGCAAGCTTTTACCTGTATAATACGAAAGAGGAAATTGACAGGCTTGCGCAAGCTGTTGCAAGGGCTGCAAAAATATTCGGATAGAGTGGGCATGTGGACATTATGGGAGAGAACGAGCAGCTGTATAGGGAAATCATTCTTGAGCACTACCGCAGCCCGCACAATAAGGGAAAGATGCAGAAACCGGATGCGGAAGCGATTGGGGCGAACCCATTTTGCGGGGATTCGATACTTGTCCACCTGAAATTGAAAGGGAATATTCTTGAGGATATCAAGTTTGACGGGGCAGGATGCGCAATTTCTGTCGCGTCTGCATCAATGGTCAGCGATAAGTTAAAGGGGATGAAAATAGGCGAGATAAGGAAATTGGGCGATTCGGACATTGTGAAGATGATTGGCATGGACCCGGGGGCTGCAAGGATTAGGTGCGCAAGGCTTGCGCTTGAAACTGTGAAAAAGGCGCTTGCAGGAAAGAAGTGAACTGCCAGTTACCAGCCGAGAACGTACGCGAAAACTAGCGGAGCTACAATAGTGGCATCCGATTCGATTATGAACCTTGGGGTATCTGAATCGAGCTTGCCCCAGGTGATTTTCTCGTTAGGGACAGCTCCGGAATAAGAGCCGTAGCTTGTGGTGGAATCCGAAATCTGGCAGAAGTATGACCAGAAAGGCACGCTCTGCTTCAAATCCTGTATTATGAGAGGCACTACGCAGATTGGGAAATCGCCTGCAATGCCCCCGCCTATTTGGAAAAAGCCGATTTTGTGCTTTGCTGACTCCGCCTTATACCAGCGCACGAGAGATTCCATATATTGAATGCCGGTCTTCACTGTCAGGAGGTTCTTTATCTTGCCCTTGAAGTGCTGCGACACGAACATGTTGCCAAGCGTCGAGTCCTCCCAGCCAGGGACGTACATTGGGAGGTTTTTTTCAGCAGCTGCCAAAATCCAGCTGTCCTTGGGGTCGATTTCGTAGTGGCCTGCAAACTTGCCTGATTTGAGAAGCTCGTACAGGTATTCGTGCGGGAACCTCGGAGTCCCGGCATCGTCGTGCTTTTTCCAAAGCTCGATAACCCCGCTCTCCACGCGGCGCATCGCCTCCTCCTCTGGGATGCACGTGTCGGTTACGCGGTTTAGGCCCGCTTCGCAGAGCTTTTTTTCATCCTGCGGGGTGAGCTGCCGGTAATGCGGGACGCGCTTGTAGTGCTTGTGCGCAACCAGGTTGAACACATCCTCCTCTAAATTAGCGCCAGTGCACGTGATCGCATGCACCTTGTCCTGGCGTATCATTTCCGCAAGCGACTTTCCAAGCTCGGCGGTGCTCATCGCGCCCGCGAGCGTGACCATCATCTTCCCTCCTGATTCCACATGCTTTTTGTAGGCTTCGGAGGCGTCAACTAGTGTTGCTGCGTTGAAATGCTTGTAATGCTCTTTCATGAACCCGCTTATTTTTCCATCGCCCAAGAATTTCACCGCTTATGGAATGGAGTTGATTGGAGAAATTATATAATTGCATCGGAAATTTTTTCAAAAAATGTTTGGAAAAAAATGGAAAAGGAAAAAATTATCGCGCCAATGCGCTACTCGCTTCACATCAGTTTGGGATTTTAGTATTCCCTGCCTCTGATTGGCTGCATCCTGTTCAGGGTGCGCCATGCGCACATCCTGGAAACCCCGAAAAAGTCCGCAAGCTCGCGCACCGTAACGAATTCTGAAAAATAGATGTCGCGCATTCGCTGCGCTAATTGGGGGGATAATTTTGCTGGACGACCTTTCGATTTCTTAGAGTTGCAGAATAGAAGCTGGGCTGACGATTTGCAAACACCCTTTTGCGGCGCAACCTCCGTTTATCATTTACCCAGCCTCCAAATTAATTGAATTGTGGCACTCCTTAAGCCTGTTTTATTTTAAAAGCGTTTGTCCCGAAAATCGCGAGGGAATATATGTCATACTTGAGTGATTTTGACTCTGAAAGCTCGCTTCGAATTTGTTCCTGAACCAATTTCTTTATACGCATGTAAGCTTCCCTGCCAACCTCCTTGTTACCGATCGCGTACCGTTTCCCTTTTGTGTTGAAGCAGAACATGCATTCAACCAGGTTCTCGCAGTTATGGCAGAAGTAGCAGTCTGTGCAGCTGTTTGAGTCGTTCACCTCGAAACAGCGGGAAAGCTTCGTGGAGCTGTAGCAATGGATTGAGAAATTGCAGTTGGCGGCAACATTGGAGCAGCCGAAAAGGTGCTCCGACTCGCGCGGCCAGAAGCTGTATGCTATGTATTTTGAGAACCAGCAGAAAGTGCTCCTGTAGCAATATTGGGTTGGGCCGTAGTTTGAGCATTCCTCCGAGCCGATGTTCTCCCCGTAAATTATTTCAGGGGTCGTGGTTTTGATTTTGCCGAGTTTCCCTCTTGCGTTGGATAACGAGATGGATTCCACTTCCTTGAGGGAAATTGCATTTTTGCCAAGCTCAAGCGATTCATCCAGGGTTACGATGTTCGGCTCAAGCCGCCTATAGAAATCAACGTCCGGGAGGAAAACGTCCCTTGCGCTTATTGCTGATTTTCTCCAGATCACCTTTCCTTTCACGTGCTTAGTGAGCCATTGACCATACTCGTCTATGCCCCCGGGCAGCGGGCCGTCTAACAGCAGCTCGCACGTGCGCCTGAATGCCCGCTCGATTTTTTCCATCTAACCGCCTATTATGTCAAGGATTGAGATTAGCGCGCGCTTGGACTCCAACTCCTGCGCCATCTCTTCCTGCAGCTTTGCCTTCAGTTTCGAATAGTTCTCCTGCGAAAGAGCGAGGTTGCCTATGCAGCGCTGCTTGGAGCGCAGGTTGAACGAGAAAAGGCAGTCCGAGCAGTGCTCAAGGTTTGCAGAATACATGATATCCGAGGACAGGTAAACGCGCACGCATTCGAACAGGCGCGAGTCCTGCCACGTTTCAAATGATTTCACCGCAAAATGGGTACCCTGCCCCACGCTTTCGCACCCGAATATGTATTCGCTGTATTTTGAGAGGTAGGTGTGCGCAACATACTTGCTGTAGAACACGTCGTGCGCCTTGTATACGAAGCTCGAATCCACTATGCGGTTTGAATGGGCTACGAAGGAGGAGTTGCCAAGCACGTCGCTTCCGGAATAGCAGATGTGCTCGGAGAGGGCGCGCAGTATCGAATCGATGTCCTTTATTTCGTTTATGTTCAGTTTTGCCTGCTCGATAATTGGGGCGTAGCGCTGGATTTCATTCCCTGCAATGAATTTCGAGCCTTTTGCATAGTTGCCAGTGACTACAACTTCATCCCCGCTAAGTGCGGACTTGGAAACGCCGCAAGGCATCACGTATTTTTGAAGGTATTTTTCATACGTTTCGATCCCGCCTACCGGCCTTCCAAGAAATACCCTGCATGTGCTTTCCCAAGCCTTGCTGATGTACGGCGCGGTTTCATCTTTCATGTTCTCAATTTAGGTATGGCTGGCTGAATTTATAACGAGGATAGGCGCGATTGGAGCAACCTATTTATAGCATAAGAAGCATATGCAAAAGCATGCAGACGACTCATTTTGCAGGGGTGGCAATCACGCACCTTGGGCATGCGTCAGTGATGCTTGAGCAGGCGGGCTTTCTTATTCATATAGACCCGTTCGTGCTCCCGCGCGAGATGAGGAAGCCGAACCTTGTGCTGCACACGCACAAGCACTTCGACCACTGCGCAAACGTCGAGAAGCATGAGAGGATGGGCGTGCCCATAGTCGGGTGCGGGTGCGAGCACCCGTGCAGGAGCATCCATCCTGGGGAAAAGATTGCCGCAGGGCCTGCAGTAATCATAGAAGCAGTGAAAGCGTACAATATCGGCAAGCCATACCATGATTCGGAGCTTGGTTGCGGCTTTATCGTTTCATTGGGGAGGACAAGGATATACCATGCAGGGGACACGGATTACATTCCTGAAATGAAAAATTACAAATGCGATGTTGCGCTGCTCCCCATAGGCGGCAAATACACTATGAACATTGAGGAGGCGGTAAAAGCCGCGCTTGATATCAAGCCAAAGCTAGTTATCCCGATACACTATAACTACCTTGATGACACGAAAGCAGATGCAAAAATCTACAAGGACGCTGTGGAAAAGCAGTCGAACGGCGCGATTGAAGTGAGAGTACTTGCTTAGGGGCAAAGGGCCCGCCTTGAGATTGGGTGTGTTGCAAATGAAACCCGTAAAGTCCGCAGTGGTGGTCGCAAACCCGAGCAAGAAGAATGCGATTGAAACCAGGAAGCAGGTTCTCGAATTTTTGGGTGAGAAGGGAGTGCGGATTAGCGGGAGGAGCGCGGATTTGTTCATCGCAATAGGCGGGGACGGGACCGTGCTGTTCAACAAGGGGCATTTTGACAAGCCCATTTTTGCAATCGGGAGCGAAAGTAGCTTCATCTGCCAGGCGCAGCACCATGATTGGAAGGAGAAGCTTGGGAAGATATTGGGCGGGTTCCAAACAGAGGAAAGGGCGATGCTTTCCTCAGAGCTGGACGGGAAAAAGCTGCCGGACGCGCTAAACGAGGTGTGCGTGCGCAACAAGGAGCACAGGATACTTGCAATGCACCTCAAGGTGGACAAAAAGGACTATGCGTTTAGGGCGGACGGGGTGCTCTTTTCCACTGCAACCGGCTCCACCGCGTATTCCTATTCGTGCGGCGGGGAGGAGATGGGGCAGACTGACACGCGCTGCCAGATTGTTGCGATTGCGCCTTACAGGAGGTCGTTTGAGCCCATGATTGTGCCGCAGGGCGCAATCTCGACGCTTATTGTGGAATCGGAGTGCGATGCGGACGTGGTGATAGACGGGCAGCATGTGTTCCCGCTTGAGCGCAGCGCTGTTGTGAAAGTTTATGCATCGGGGAAGAAGGCAAAATTCGCTCTGGTTTAGCGAAGGGATGCATAGCTTTGGCGGCTAAGGGATTTGCGATGTATTTTTCTTTCCCCTTACGGCCCGCCCTGCGAAACGTAGTACGGGTTGTTGATTTCCCGCCCTGCGCAGTCATAGCTGTCGCAGCCGCGCAATGCATCATAGTAGCCCAATACAGATTGCGCGTAGCTTCCGTCCTTGCACTCGATTATGTACTCGATGAAATTGTCGTACTGGCTGCCGTCCGCAGGGCAGATGTGCCCGTTTGAATCAAACTCGCTAAACCAGGTGAGGTACTGGTCCCCGTGGTACGCAAGAAGCCCGAGGAATATTGCAACATATGCATCTTGGTCATCATCGCCAGATAGGCCAAGCTCGGAATAGTGAGTTGATACGAACTCTTCAGCATCGTGTATGTACTCGCTTAATTTCACAGAGCCGCAGCAGGCTGAGTCGCCAGGCGAGAGCGGGCTGTACTGGGTTCCGCCGCACAATTTTATCGCATCAGGCAGGCTGCCTGGGGGATACGAGCTCCCGTTTTTCTCAATGCATTGGAGCAGCCCGTATGCGCACGGCTTGCAGTCTGCGCCAGTGCCAGTTGGCGAGCATTCCCCTGTGCCGTCAATTTTCCACGGAGTGGTGTCGATTGGCTGGCCAGTTGAGGGGCAGGTCGGGCTTGGGCCGAATATCTGCTCAAGTGTCTGAGGCGGGTCATTGCACCCCGAGTTCCCCATCCTAGTCCAGCTGATTGCGCACGGGTCAAGCGCGCTTTCCTGCAATGCCACTGCGCGAAGCAGGAACGGGTCGGTGTCGGCAATCTCAGCGTTCAAGTCGATTTGCGGGAACCGGGTGCAGTTCTCCTCAGGGATGCTTGCGTGCGAGGTGACCCAATCCCCGGGCGGCTCCTCATCGTAGCTTATGCAGGACGGGCAGCGGAAAGAGATGTTGTAGTAGCCAGTCATTTCGGATGGAAGCTCGTATTCCTCCCCGTACTCAAACACCCGCCGAGTGGTTGCCCAGCCCTGCGCAAACGAGCAGAATGCAGAGGTGCCGTTTGTTGAATAGACAATTGGGATAACGTTCCCTGCATTGAAAATGTCTGCGCAGGTTGAGAACCATGCAGCTGCCTGCGGCTGCTTGAACTTGAAATCCGAGTCCGCAAGCCCGAAATTGCAGTCGCCGGCGTTGCATGGGAGGATGTCCCTTGCGTCCGCAAGCTGGTAGGGCGCAACCCCGATAATTCCGGAATCCACCATTGCCTGCTGGTTTGTGTGCAGCTGCAGGTAGCCGCGCGCAATATCGCTGTTTGTCCAATTGCACCCTGCAAGCGCGGTCGGGCCGGGGGACATGCCAACATACATCCAGAGCACAGGCTTCCCGTAGTTCCTAAGTATGGTTTCTTTTGCATATGAGAGGCGCTTTCCAATCAGCACGTCTATGTCGCAGCTGTCCGCATCCTCGTTTAGTATGAAACCCTGCCCGATTGCATCTATCAGCGTGGATGGATTTTGCCCGCGGGATGAGATTTCTTCATAAACTGCCGCAATGTCCGAGTCGTTCATGTCGCGCGCTGCAAGCACTGTAAGGCAGTTTGGGCATTCGTCCTTGGATGCGTTGAGCTGGGAAACCACTGCATCCACTACGGCTGGATTGCTCCCGTTGAAGTTCGCCTCAGTGGTGATGAATACTGGCCCGACGCCCTTAAGCGCGTGCGCAATTTCCCTGGATGCCGTTTCGTTTATGTTCGAGCCGTTGGTGTAGTATATGTATAGGGGCATCACATCCTTGTGCAGCAGGCAGCCTGCCTGCTTCTCGCTTGGGGCGTAGGGCGCATGAAGCTCGTTTCCCAGCATCCAGCGCACCGCCATCTTGAGCTGGGACGAGCAGAGCGCGTTTGCGCCCCCTGTGAAATTGGCGCCTGAATCGTTTGTGAGCGTTGCCCCGGAGTATTCAAAGAACGTCTGCCCCTGGCCCACCATGAAAAAGCGCGAGATGTTCGTGCCGTTCCACCCGTTGAAATTTGAGTAGTTGCACTTGTAGAAGCCGCATTTGCCCTTCGCAAGCGAGCGGTCAAGCCAGCTGTCCGGGATGAGCCACCGGTCCATCCACCTTGGCATCGGGATGCCAAGCACGCTTGAGCGGTTATCGCAGTACATGCACGTGCATGGGTTGATTTGGTCTGCCGGGAGGCATGGGTTCTGCGAGAGCGTGTCAAGCAGGTTCTCGGTCATGTTTGACTTTATATAGCTGACTCCAGGGAATTGGGTGCGGAAAGTGCAGCCTGAAAGAAATAGTAATGATAGTAGGGCTAGCGCGCCTAAAAGGACCCCCCTCGTTCGCATGGATTTGCTATTCTCGTGCGCATTAAAATAAGCTTTGCCCAGCAGCCGGCGAGTAGTTCAGTAATCTTCTATTACCCTAAAAGCCATGGTTGCGCCAGCGCCTGCCGCAAATATGCCGAACTTGAATCCCTCACCTACCCCTGGCATCATGTCAAGCGGGGTGTGGGACGCAAACGTGCTTATCCCTGCAACAAGCGTGACCACGGTGAGTGCGTTTGAGGCTGCGGACATGTGAACCAAATTCCATTTCGATTCTGGAGAATAAATAGGTATTGCCAAAGCTAGGGTGTTGTTCCTGGCGGCGTATGGGTGCTAGGGCCAGAATACCTGGCAGTCCTGCCAAGCGCAGAGCAGTAGTGCAGCATGTTGCGCGAGGTGCTGGCTCCGCAGAGCGCACAGGTGTAGGAGTTGAGCCAGGGCTTGCGCTCGTGTGAAGAGACCGAGTGTTCGATCGCATCTGCTTGTGCCGAGGTAAGAAGCAGCTTGTGAAGGTGAGTCTTGACAAACAATTGCTTCCCCCCTTCGTATAGCCCGCCCTTGAGGCCGCGCTGGTAAATGTAATCGTAGTTGAAAGCCCACATTCCAAATAGGGGTGACATGGGCCAGCCGAACGCGAGGTTCGAGGGCATGGTTGGGGAGAGGAGTGCTTTTACCACTGCCTTTCCAGTCTTTGGCACCCAAGTGTCCGGTTCCCACCCCATCATCTTGTCATCCAGTTTGTCCAACCCCAATCCAGCCGGAGCCGACATCTTTGTCCAGTGGTATTGCTTTGTGCCGAATGCCCTTATTTCTGACCAGCGTATGTGCGAGAGGAACTCGCCAGGCAGGTTGCGCCGCAGTATGTCGCCCCTTGCCATCTCGTCAAATGTGTCCCAGCGCGGGTTGCTGCTCATCACAGGGGCGCCCCTGCGGGAGAGGTAGGATGCAAGCGCCGGCTCAAGCGTGCCTCCTGCGAATATTTCCGGCCTGAAAAGGTCCTGGCGGGAAACTGGCAGCCAGTAGAACATGCCAGGGGGCTGCACCGAGAATGCGGTTTTCCACATGCCCATATACAGGTAGGGCTTCCTGGTGCGGACACCGTGCGCGCCCTGAATCACGCCGGCGCGCTGGGTTGCGCTGTAGAGGGAGCTCCAGGAGTACCATCTGTCAAACTGGTCCATGGAAGTGCCGCCATAGAGCTCCTTGTCAAGCTCGTGGCGCATCTGCTTGTAACCCTGCATCGAGCGGGGCAGCCTCAAGTTCCTAAAGTGCATTGCTGCTTCGGGCTCAAATGCTTTTTCAGAAATCCTCCTTGCGTAATTAAGCTTCTCCCTATGCAGGAAGAAATCGTCTATTTCGCTCATGCCGCCCCCGATTCCGTGGGGGTAGTCATACAGGAAAGTGAATGGGGTGAGCAGCCTGCCGCCCATGTTCGGGTCCATGAGCAGCCTAAACCTGCCAAACTCGTCGCGCACCCAGTATTTGAAATAATCCTTGACATTGTGGATATGAGGGAGCCTGAGCCTCTGGTAGTTGTCGAACCCCTTGAAAGGCGAGAGCAGCGAGCGCAGTCCTTCCCAATACCTGGGCTTGGAGAGCCTGCCCCCCGCCTCCAGGTCAGAATCCGCAGTGACCGGGTATTGTGAGAAGAAAGAGAGCGCTGTGCGCACGTGTGTGATGAACCCCATCTGAATCCAGTAGGAGGGCTTCACCCCCCAGACGTTTGCCCAGTCAGAAGACATCAGCCTGGAGCCAAACGGTATGTTTGGGGGCTCGTAAACCAATTGGGTGGATTGATAGCCCACTTGGGTGGAAGGCGAAACGAAACCTGAGTGGCTGCGCCTCCAGTCCCTCATGGCTGACATGTCGTTCCAGTAGTAGAACACATCGTATAGTGCCTGCATGTCGTATGCTGCCGCATCAACCTTTGCTGAGCGGGTGCTGCGGTACAGCTTGTTCATCTCCCTTTCCTGCTGCGTAAGAAGCGGCATGTACTCGCGCATGGAATTGCGCCTTGAAATCGCGTCTGCTGCGTCGTTTATCAGCTTGTCTACATCCCCTATTTTCAATGAGCTTAGTTTCTGCCTGCTTGGAGGCATCTTCTCCAGAAGTTCGTTATAAGCAGAAAGCGTTTTGTTCAGCCGGTCCGCGTCTGCAAGAAGCACACTGCGCCTGACTGCGCTCAGTGCTGGAAGCGAAAGCTCGCCATTTACCCTTGAGAGTTCGCTTTCTGCATCCTTAATCTTGCCAGCCAGATGCTCCTTTCCACCCAGGAATGCAAGCTTGCGTGCGGAGGTTGAAACCTCATTCACTACGTCGGTCCATTTCCCCATCTTGCCCTGCACCATGCGCAGGTCCTGGAGCTCCTGCGAAACTATTGCGTTCTCATTGTCCATGAGGAATGCGCGGTTGCGGAACTCCCATAGGGCCTGCCTTGCAAGCGCCTGCGAGGAGTACCAGTTCTGGAGCCTCTCCATTGAGGGGGCAGAGCCGCGGGTCACGAGGCGCTCAAGGTAGCCGTGGAACACCTTGAATGAGTTCGGGTAGGCGTAGCGCGCCTCCCTGGGGAGCGGGATTCCCTCGCGGTCCCGCATCTTCGCCTCGATGTCAGCAACATAGCCTGCAGGGCCGAATTGGTAGGTCTTTGGCTTGCCGCGAAGCGGGAATGCCCGCCGCTGCCCGTCGGCAACCGCGTCCTCGTCTATGAGGCGCAGGCGCAGGTTGTCGCGCGCCACGCGCATCATCTGGTCGCGCACAGGCCCGACTGCAATTTCCGCCTCCTGGAACATTGCCTGGTAGGTGCGCTTGATTTCCTTGCTGCCGCTCTCATACGGGTTGCCTGGAAGCCAGCCGTGCTTTGCAAATTCAGCCATGTTGGCGTCCTTGTACCTGCCGATTATCTCCCCGCGCTCGTTTCGCAGCTCGCCGTTTTGCATCTTGATTGCCCCGCTTTCGATGCCCTTGTTGATTTCGAAGAGCGAGACTTTCTTTTTCACATCGTAGAATTCGATCATGCGGGATTTGGTTTCGTTGCCCTCCGCGTCGCGCTCCACCGCCCGCCTGTATTTCGGGTTCATGTATTCCTTCACTTCGTTCATGCACCAGTCCGCAGGGCTGTAATATACGTTGAGCGTCTTGAACACCGCAAGCTCGCCGTTGCGCTTCTTGCGCACTGTGTATTCTATCCGCTCGCCAGTGCCCTCCTTCCTCGCAACCACCTTTATCTCATCGCCTGCCTTGCCGTTCCTGTGCAGCTCTGCAATCCCGTCCCGCGCGCCCTTTGTGAGCTTTGCCTTGTCCGCATGCTCAAGCTCGCGCGCAATCGTGCCAAGCTCGCTTGAGCTCACCTTGTGTATGAAACGCGCGTACGGGACCATGGTGTCGTTGCCTGTCCCGAACCAGACCGATTCGAACAAATCGTTGTACCTAAAGCCGCGCTTCATGAGCTCGGAGTACCACTTGGGGTTGCTCTCGACCTTTATTTCGTTCCCGAATATCCCCTTTTGCGCGTACATCTTGAGCGTTTCGAATATGCCTGAGTTGTAATCGTAAGCCTCATGGAAATCGCGGTGCATGTTCTGCCTGTATCCGTCCACTATCCTTGAAATCAGGTATGCCTCGTGGAGCCGCACGTTGTATTCGAACGAGAGCCCGTCCAGCTGCTTGCGCATGCCAGACCGTTTTCCAAGCTCGAATTTCTGGTCCTGGTACTTGAGTAGTTTATAGTCATCAAGGACCTCGGTTGGGAGCATCCTTGATTCTGCAGTCGAGGATTTGATGTTCCGGAACACCCATTCCTCGGTGCCTGCAAAAGTCAGCGCGTCGCGCAGCTGCCCTTTTTGCATTCTTTCGAGTATGTCGCGGTAGTTGGTATGCGCATAATCGTGAATGCCGGACACTTCTGCAAGCATCTCGATTGTCTTCACCTGCCCGCTTACCGCTTCGAAGAATTTGCCGGCCCTAAGCTGGAGCAGGGCTGCGGAAGTCGTGCCTGCCTCCAGCATCTCGATTTCCTTTTGAACTTTTCCGTGCTCGTCATTTTTTATCATCCGCTGGATATTGCGTATAGTGTCATTGGATGAGTGGATTTGCCCCTTCCAACCCTTTTCGTAAATTGCGATTGCCCCTTTGCCGACCAGCTTGTTTAGGTCCTCTATGATTCCGTTGCGAAGCAGGAAGCTGCGCTTGAGCGCGGCATCGTTCGGGGATGCGCGCAATGCAAGCGAATCATTGGTTGCATCCGCCTGGAGCCTTGCTATAAGCGCCCTGTAGCCCTTAACGTCTGAAGGCAGCGGGCCCGTTGCCCCTATGCCCAAAAGCCTTTGCGAGAGCGCAACCCCCTTGCTGCGGTGTTCTGGCGAGTCCAGTTTTTCAGCTATTTGGCCGAGCAGGAAAGTGTCAAGAGCCGCCCCTCCTTTCAGCAGGGACTTGATTTCTGCAATGCGCGCTTCGTAATCAGCGATGTTGCGAAGCAGGCTGCCTTCCTCAAGGCTTGCGAGCCTGATGTTTTTGAGGTATGAGAGGTAATCCTCATAGCCCTTTACCACCTTGCCAACTCGGTCCCGCTCAAGCAGCGGGTGGGTGCCCTCCTGGTTCACGAGCTTTAGGAACCGCACCATTTCCTCTTCCGCAAGGTACTGGGCTGCGCGCACGTTCACCTCGTCAAGCAGGCTCTTTTTGAGGTCCTTGCCGTTCCAGTAGACCTCGCGCTTGCCCCACATGTCCTTTGCCTTTTCCAATATCTCCTCGCTTGTTTCATTGCCCGAAAGGAGCTTGTAGGGCTTGTTGCCCTTGGCGTCCTTGATCCCTGCAGGGTCGTCTGCATGCGCTACAAGCGTATCATAGAGCGCGCCAACCAGCATGTCCTGGCCCATGTAGCGGTATGCCTTGCTCCAGTGCTCACCTGTTGTGCCCCCATTGGTCAGCACCCATTCCCTGTACGCCTTTGCCCCGTTTTCAGCCTTGTTTTTGAACCACTCCGTTTCTTGGAGAATGGTTTCCATTGTCATGTACGAATGCACCAGCCTGCCATTCGAATCGAATTCCCTGGCAAAAGGCCTGAGGACTTTTTTCATCTCCTCGTTCCCTGCAACTGTCCCGTACTTGTATTCTTCCCGGTCATTGAAAACTATTGAGAGCGCATAGCGGTGGTTTAGGATGTCCCTCAAATCATTCATGAGGTGCCTGTGGTTCGCGTCTTTCTTGAAATCTGCAGCAGCAAACGTTCCGCCGCTTGCGGTCTTGAGCCCCGCAGCTTCGGCAGCCCGAAGAAGCTCGTTTAGGTGCCCCTCGTATTGCGCGTATGTCTTTTCCTTCCCAGTTGTGGTGTCCTTTGCCTGCATGAAACGGGATACTGCAAGCAATACATGAGCCTCATTTAGCAGCTCAGTATCCGGCGTATTTTGTATTGGTGTGAGCTTCTTGACAATGTCATCCACCATTGCCCTGGCCTGTGCGTCGTACGTCTTTGCTATTTTTTGTATTTCACGGTCGATTGCCTCCTTCTCGGATGCTGATTTCCCCTTCTTCGATGCCTCTTTTCTATCTATCTTGCTTTGCATTTCTGCAAGGCTTGCATCGATCTGATTGGTCAGGTCATCAAGATTCCCAATGAGATGCTCTTTGCCTTTGATTTTCTCCCAGTACTTATCCGTAAGTATCGCCTTCACAATCTCGATTCTCGCCCGCTCGGTCATTTTTTCAGAGAGGTCAAGCCCCTGCTTTGCCCAGGCATCCAGCGGGTCGTGGAAATGCGCCAGCATTATGTTCTCCGCCTTGGCAGCAGGGTCGAAGAAGAATTTTGACATGGCGCGAGGGCCGATGAACACAAGCGGCGCCATCAGGATTGATTTTATGCCTTTCCCGTTGTGCCAGTATGCCTCGTGCCTTGAAACCTTCACATTATTGCCAAGGTTGTCCTTTTGCGCAACATAGCGCTCGTAGAGCTTTGTTGATTTCTCCACCAGCCCGAAAGGCTTGCCAATCTTTTCACTGACCGCATCCGCCCCTGAAATCAGTTCCGCGAACATCGCTTTGCGCGTGTCGCGGCGCAAGGAACGCGCGCCGCCTGAAACAGACAGGAATGAACCCCACAAATCCAGTGCAGTACCTACCATTGGGACCCTGCTTAAGTAGAACTCGCGGCCCATTATGTTCCAGTGCTTGTCGTACGCCCATTCCTGCAAACCACGGACTTTCCCTGCAAACCAGCTGCTGGGCGCCCCGCCGCCCCTTGCGAGCCTGATTGCATTAGATTCATTCTGCCCGATTGCCAGCTGCTCGTGCAGGTTGATCATGTAGTTTATCCGCCGGCGCATCGATTCGATTGCGCCTTGGGCAAACCCCCAGGAGGAAAGCTTGGAGTCTATCTCCTTGCGCTTTTGGTCTGCTGTTTTTTTGCTCTCGAGAATTTTCCTGATTTCATCTTTCTTGAGCTTGTCGTTTAGCTCAGCCCAGTCTGCCCACTGGTATTCGATTGATTTTGTTGCGCGCCGCACGTATTCCCTTGCGGAGCGCGTGGATTTCATCAGGTGGAATGGAGTCACGATCCTTGTGACGGCGCGAAGCTTCCTGCCCTGCGGTACGCGCGGGGTGGTGATGTCAAATAGTGAGAGCGGGTTCTTGCCCATATAATACATGGAGCTGATGAGCAGCCCTGCGACTATGAGCACAGGCAGGCAGACCAGCCGGTTTGCCGCCTGGTTGAACACCTCCTGTATCGCCTGCCCGAATCCGCTTGTGCCGTACGCGTGCTGGGGGCATGCGGTAATCAGGGCTGTTGCAGGCTTGATTGATTTGTTCCCATAATAGATTAGCTCAATCTGGAGGCAGCGGGTGTAGTTCGGGAATGGAATGAGAGTTCCGCTTTGCAGCTTGAGGTATTGGAGCCTGCAGACAGCAGTCCCGTTTATGTTCGTGACCACTGGCTGGCAAATCGTGCTTCCTGAGGGGTTGGTGAGGTTTTGCACCTGCGGGTCCTGGGGGTAGAAGTAGATTTGCGCGAACGAGAGGTTCTGTGTGTAGATTGAAAGGTCGATGTCGGTCTTGATTGTATTTGCGCCGCCCTGGTTCGGGTCCCTGCCAGCGCTCACCTCGCCAAGCACGCGTTCCGATTCGCCCGGGATGGATTTTGACTTGAAGGTTGAGTTTATGTAGGTGGCAATTATGATTATGGAGTTGTTGCTCACGTATGCATCAAGCGTTGCGCGCCCGCAGAAATCGCACGGGGGCTCCTCTGAGCCGCGGGGGGGAGGGGCTTGCGCAAACAAAAAGGGCAGCAATAGGGCAAGGGTGAAAATGCAGACTAATTGCAAGCTCGGATTGCGCATGCGCTAGATTGATGATTTTTTGCTTAAAAAGGCTTTCCGAGAGTGAGGATTGCCGGGCAATCTTATTTTAATTGAAAGCTGGAATATAGCTTTCGATGGGTAGGCGTGGCGTGCTGCCGGCGGTTATTTTGTTCCTTGCGCTAGTTTCTGCAATCGGCGCAACGCCAGCATGCAACCTTGCAGGGGACATAGTTTACAAAACCGCGACAAGCGACATGATAAAGCTCGCGGTGCTGCTCACAATCGGGATAATCGCGCTTGCGAAAATGTATGCTGAGGCGGTGAATTCCGTCCCGCTGCAGGCGTGGGTGAAAGCCGAGCTCTGGGAGGTGGTGGTGACAGTCTTCCTTGTGGCGAGCATCCCTATTTTTGCGGGAATTTTGGACCATGTCACGTGCAATTTTCTCGGGGACACCCCGAATCCCGCGCTTCCGGTCGATCCTGCCAATACGAATATGCTGTACCATTGCGGCTGGGCTACAGACCCTGGTGGGGGGAGCCGGACTATTTTCACTGTTTCAAAATTCTTCCTTGGGTGCAGCGCTGGGGAGGGGGTGCTGCTCAAGAAACTGAGCAAGGTCTATGTTGACCTGATGGCGTTTGAGTTCACCATGGCAGGGCTTGCAAGCTGGCAGTTCAACATCCCGCTTCCGGCATACACAGTGGTGGTTTCCTCAATTATGATAATGCCGTATTCCGGAACCAATCCGGTAGCGGACGCGCACGTTTTCATAGTGGATGCGGTCGGGCTTGCGCTTGCGTCGATTGCCGCGCAGAACATGCTTTTGGGGTTCGTAGAAAGCGTGGTGATTGCCGCGTTCCTGCCACTTGGAGTGCTGTTCCGCGCAATCCCAATTACAAGGAAAGTGGGCAGCACCATAATTGCAGTGGTGTTTGTCGCTTATTTCGTATATCCGAGCACTGTGGTGCTCTCCTACCATGCTTACAACCACATCAAGGCGATTGATTTCCTTGAGTACAAGAACAAGATCGAGTTCTGCAAGGAGCAGGACCCGGTGAAAATCAATGAGAGCATAAATAAAACGTTAGCACAGCTTGAGCAGCAGCAAAGCGAGTTTTTCGGCCCGACCGCCCCTACCCGGGGAGGGTTTTCGAAGTTCCTACATTTCCTTGGCGCGGGTACGGAGTGGGTGTTCACATGGGCGTATAGGACATATACGACATTTGGGGATCCGTTCGGGGTCTTCAGGCTCGTTACAGGGCACGAGAACACCGATTTCATGCTCACCCCTGCGGACACCACGCTCTACCTGTTCGAATCCGTGATTGACGAGACCACGGTGGCTGGGCAGCTGCTTGCGTTCATGACACTCTCGCTTGTGATGAGCATAATAATCACAATCACATTATTCCGGGACATTTCAACTGTGATGGGCGGGGAAGGGAGGATAATCGGGATTTCAAAGCTGGTGTAGTAGATGGGTGCCGATAAACTGGTGTGATTGATGGTTTGCGGAATCGAGCAGGACATTGTCGAGCTGTTTGCCATTGTAGTTACCATAATGGCTGTCGCGGTTGCGCTCATTTACATGGCCGCGCAGGCGCTGCGCAAAAGCCAGATGGTGCAGACGCCGACAGGGCAGCTTATTGGAAGGCCGGAATTGGAAATCCTCGTGTCAATTGAGCTCTACCAGGTGTTTGTGTCGGTAATCATTTGGGTGGTGGTGCTTGCATCCGCGCAGACCATGTGCTCGGTCAGTGAGGGGATTGCGGGGGGAGACCCGTTCGAAATATCCGTGGGCTACCTAAATGGGCTCACCTATTCGCACGCGCTGCCCACTGTGCAGAGGCTGTGGAACGCGCAGGTTTTCTGGCAGTACGTGGGCGCGATACGAGGGAAAATCGGGCCTGGAGCATGGGGCGTGATATTCCACGTGTTCCCGTTTGCCGAGTTCCTTGAGAGCAGCATTGATTTTTTGATAACGCTGATCACTCCTTTCATCTCAAGCCTGCTTGTCCAGGTGGTCGGGCTCCAGCTCATCCAGGCGGTTGCGCTGCGGTTCGTGCTGCCCGCAGGCATATTGCTGCGCGTGATACCTTTCACACGGGACGCAGGCTCGTTCCTCATAGCATCCGCGCTTGCATTCTATATTGTTTTCCCTATGACATATGTGATGCACTCAATGGTGATGAAGGATATTGTTGAGCACAATGTGAATGCGATTGGGGGCGGGATTGACCCTGGGATGGATGAGGAGGTATGGAGCGACAACCAGGATTATGTGGACAAGTACATTGATGGCGGGTTCGGCGGTTTGGGAGGCGCGGGATTGCCGATTGCGGCGGGCAGTGGGGTGCTCTCCTCAGCATGGCACCTGCTGTTTGGCGGAAGCTTTGATTTCCTTGCGTACATAATGCTGCAGGCTGTGTTCCTGCCTGCGCTTTCGATGACCATAACTGTCACGTTTGTAAAAGCAACAGTGAGCTTCATAGGGCAGAAGCTCACATGAGAGGATGATGGGAAAATGGGGTTGAACCTGCCGAAAATGGCAATTGCGCTTGTTTTGCTAGCAGCGCTTGCATTGCCCGCGCTTGCGCAGCCCATTGATGTGGGGAGGAACGTCAATGACCTTTGGAACATTGGCGCCTTCCCGAGCTGGAAGGAAATATGGATTGTGATGGTTGTCTTCTCGGTTGCAGTGATTTCGATAACATATATGGTCTCGCAAGCGACTGGGAATGACCCGCTTAAGGCCTGGGCAAGAAACGAGCTTGTGCAGGTCTTCTTTTCCGTGCTTGCGGTGATGGCTGCGCTTGGGGGAATTGCGGTTGGGACACAGGCGCTCACGCAACTGGCCCAAATCGACCCGCAGGCAAGCACCATCTGCCCGCTTTACCAGACGGTCTGGCCCTGCCACGTGGCGCTTGGGATAAACTACCTTGATATCATGTTCATGACAGGAGTGGACAATGCAAAGCACCTAATCACATTCAACTCGTACCTCATGCCTGTTGCAACAATGAGCTTTAATTTCGGGCAGATGGCAGGCCTGCGCGCAATGAAAATGACGACCCCGTTCTCAGGGCTCACCATGCTTGGGGAGAACATAGCGACCGTGTTTGATTTGCTTGTGAAAACGCTCATGGCAATACGGTTCCAGCAGTTCATCCTAGATTTCACTGTGCAGTACCTCTTTCCCGTAACGCTTGTGATGGGGCTCATGCTGCGCACGCTTTTTTTCACAAGAAAGCTTGGGGGGCTGCTGATTGCGATTGCGCTCTCGCTTTACTTTGTGTTCCCGACAATGTACGCGATAAATGGGTGGGTGCTCTACCTATGGTCCGGCGGGTTTGACTTAAGGAGTGAGAATGCGCTTTTCACAGTGAATTTCAATGACACTGGAGTGTCGCACCCAGGCTTTGAAAACCCGGTTTCCGGCTCTGTTGATGGGGGGTCGCAGATTGAAGGGCTTGGTGGGGTGCAGCTTTATTTCAACGCATCGTATGCCAGGGGGAACCGCGGGCAGAATATCACATTAGGCCCTATGCCTGCGCAGCTGGACCTGTGCAATGATACGCCCAGGGCAGGCGACATGAACATTGCGCACCGGTTTGCATACAAGCTCCAGGACAAGATGATATCGAGCCCGACAAGCGCTGTGAAAATCGCATGGTACTTGGCAAACCTCGGCACTTACAATGTGGCGTGGGGTTTTGATTTCTTCCTGGGCCCAGACGGGTATCTCGGAAACCTTGCAAAGCTGTTCCTGTTCTCGCTTGTGGTCCCGTTCATAGGCGTGATGACCACGCTTGCATCAATCAAGGCGCTCTCACCCATGCTGGGGGGGGATACGGAAATTGCAGGGCTTACGCACCTGATATGAGGATGGTTTGGGGATGGAAAAGAGGAAAAACTGCAGCAGCCTGATGCTCCCGCTTGCGCTAGCATTGCTCCTGGTTCCGAATGCGCATGCGCTCATAGGCGAAATTACCGGCGACTGGGGGTTTGCAAATGTCAAGAATATTGATGATGCGTGCCCTGAGAGGCAGTTCTTCCCAGGGGGGTGGATATCGCTCGCATATGTGGCACTCGTGCTCTCCGCGGTGTTCCTGGGGTTCATTTACATGGCAACCAGCGCGATGCACACGCCCAGGCTTGCTGCATGGTGCAAGCGCGCGCTTTACGATTGGGTCGTAAGCGCAGTGGTGGTTTCGGTTTTCGTGGCATCGTACGTCGGGCTGGACACTGCCGGGATGGGCCAGCTTGAGATGGCATACCGCTCCACACAGATAATCAGGAACACAATAACACAGGATTTCCTCTGGGTGACCGCGGTTGATGTGGTGGTGAACCTGTACGGCAACTTGAACGTGAGCTTCGGGCTCCTGTTCACAGGGATAAACTTTTCGACCAAGACCATTTTCAAGCCCATATCCGATGCGCTTGGAATAATGATAAACGCGCTTGCGGCTGCGCTTTTGCAGTGGAACCTGAACATGTTCCTGCTCTGCTTTGCAAGGACCAATATGATGGCTGTGCTGGTGCCGATTGCGATTTTCCTGCGCGCGTTTGACTTTGGCAGGGGGGCAGGCAACGTGTTGCTTGCGATCTGCGCCTCGCTCCTGTTTGTCTACCCGTTCCTGCTCACCATGAACGGGGTGATGCTCTCCAAGTATTTTGGGGGGATTACAAATGATGCCGATTTGGATGTCACCATAGACCGCGCTGACGAGGATTTGAATTACAGCCTGTTCATGGACGGAACATTCCCTGACCTGTGCAGGACAAGCAAGTGTTTCTTTAGGGGCAACCTAAGGTCCATTATCGAAGGGGTGACCACTGGCGGCTACCAGGGTTTCTCTTGGGGAGGCAAAATAGGCGCTGTCGCATTGGGGGTGCTTTTCCTAGGGCTGCAGGCAGGCGCGTTCCCGTACGTTGCGACCAATGCAATATATTCCATAATGATGAAGGTGGCGCAGGATGTTTTTGTGACAAGCTTCCTGCTCCCGCTGTTCAACATATTCATAACGCTCACGTTCGCAAAGGAGTTTGCAAAGTATTTGGGGAGCGAAGTAGACCTCTCGGCGATTGAAAAGCTGTTCTGAAGGGTGGCAACCATGAGCTTCACTGAAATCTGCAATTCCGCATCCGGCGGGTTCCTAGGGAACAACATTTTCGGGGCTGAGTGGGTGCAGCTTGTTTTCCTTGCGCTTGGGGCGTCGACTTTGATAATGGCGGTGCTGTTCATGGTCTCATCCTTCCTGCGCAACATCCAGTACGAGGCGTGGGTGAAGTACGAGATATACCAGATACTTGCGATAGCCGTGTTCATGATTTTCATCGCCTGGATTGTCGGGCAGATGTGCTCGTTTGACATAAGCTTCCTTGGGGAGCGCTACAGCGTGGCAAACGACAACCATACTCCTTACAAGGCTGCAGAGAATTATTTGCGGGACATGAAAATAGCGGGCAAGGAGCTTTACTGGATACTGATGGTCGCATATTCGGTTGTTGCAAGGCTGGCCGAGCCCGTATGGAACAGCATCCCGCTCGGGGTGGGAGTCACCCTACAGCCTTTTGCCGGGCTTGCTGCGATAAAATCAGTCATAATGCTGCTCTCAAAAGGATGGATGATTTCGTACATAGTGCTGCTCACTGAAATGGCGATACTCGAGTACTCGCGCAGGGCGATGTTCGGCTTCCTGCTGCCCATAGGCGCGGTGCTCATGGCATTCTCGCCCACAAGGCAGTTCGGGGGGGCGATGGTCGCAATCGCGCTCGGGCTGTTTTTCGTGCTGCCCCTTTGCCTCACGTTCAACGATTTGATGCTCTATGATTTGGTGAACCAGCCGATAAACGAGACGCTCACCGGCATAAAGGCCGCGGACCCGGATTTTGACAGCGACAAGCTGCTGAACAACCTTTATGGCGAGATTGGGGATTCCTCCAAGCGCGACATGAACATACTCAATTCGGCAAAGTGGTTCCTAAACCCGCTCACCCTGATAAGCAGGTATTCGATTGCAGTGGTGGTTTTCACGGCGATAAATTTCACGGTCACGGTCCAGGTGATACGGGAATTTTCCGCGCTGCTCGGGTCAGAGGTTGATGTGAGCAACCTCACAAGGTTCATATGATATAGCGCAAGCGATAGGTGTTTGATGATGCCAACCGACATTGACCTGATGATGCAGGTCATCACAGGGGACTACAAGAACATACTGTTCCTAGTGGTGATGGCAGGCTTCTTCATCAACACCCTGCTTTACATGTTCGCAAAGGCGTTTTCCTTCCAGTCCATGAAGCAGTGGTGCAAGAGCGAGTACATGCAGCTTCTAGTCACGCTGCTCCTGCTTGCGCTCCTGGTCGGATTTGTCGAGACTGTTTGGAACAGCGCAGGTAGGATAACCGCGATGACGCTTGAGAATGCCGCAGGGGTCAATGTGGCCCCGAATGCGCAGCTCTCGCCGTTTGAAATGACCAAGGCCTACCTTGGCAACCTCGCCGAGTGCGAAAAGCATTATTACGCATACCTGTACCGCATCAACTTCTGGGTCGAGAAGGCGGCGAATTTCGGGCAGGATGTGACAGGCGCAGAGCCGCTTGGGATGTGGTATCTCTCAGGCTGGGTTGGGCTGATGCACTACATAAACGGGATGCTGGTGTACGGGCTCATGCTCCAGTACGTGCAGTATTTCGCGCTTGATTACATATACATCACGATGCTGCAGCTCTGGCTGCCCCTCGGGCTCGTGCTTCGCGCATTCCCATATACCCGTGGCATTGGGGGGTTCATGATAGCATTTTCCCTCGGGTTCTTCTTCGTTTTCCCGCTCTCGTACATGATAATCATTTCACTCCCTGGCACGAACTTCTCGTGCGGCGGGGATTTCGTGGCGCAGGTGAAAGCGGAGAATGACAAGTTTGCGCAAAAGCCCATCTGCCCTGATTACACCATAGGGGACTCGGAAGCCGCGCGGGCCGAGGTGAAAAGGAATGTTGAGCGCTCAACTTTCGGGCGCGATTCCAAGTTTTTCGGCTGGCTGCATTTTGTGGACAGGATACGCGACCGCGCGGTGTACATACTGCTCCAGTCATTTTTCTACCCGATTATCGCGCTCACAGTGACATTCACGTTCATACGCCAGGCTGGCTCGCTCTTCGGCGCTGATTTGGCGGAAATCGGGAGAGGCTTAATCAAGCTTATTTAGGGCAATGGAAGGCTGCCATGAAACTAAACAACCTCGCAAAATCAATCCTCGCGATAAACCTAATAGGAATGCTGTATGGGTTCTATTATTACATTCCAAAATTGCAGCAGACTGGCCCCGCGCTTTGGCCCCTTGTGCCAGATTCGCCAGTTTCAATCCTGTTTTTCATTTTAGTTTTTATTGGGGTTTGGAGAGGGGAATTCGCTTCTTTTTTCGCAAGCGCATGGCTCATAAAATACGGGCTCTGGACAGTGTTTGTGATGCTTTTCCATTCCAAATACTACATGTCGCCGGAATATTTTGCGGGAAGCTGGCTCCTCTACATAATTCCGCATATTTTCATGGCGGTAGAGGCGGTGCTGATAATGAAACCTAAGATTCAACCGCTGCATGCAATAGCGGTGCTAGCGATTTTTCTGGTGAATGATTTTTCGGATTATATAATCGGGACCAGGCCGCTCATTCCTGAGGAGAATTTGAATATAGTGGCGGCATCTGCGGTTTTCCTATCGCTGTTTGCATTCGGGTTCCTTTTCTTTTTCTCAAAAGCTGCGCTTGAAAGCAGATTGGCGGATGATGTGAGAAAATCAGCGGGAGTCAGATAGAGGAAAGCGATAAATAGAGGCTGGTGGCAAATATCTGCCAGAGGGGTGCATGTGATGGGGAAAATGCTTGTTTCTTCTCTTGCGATTGCTCTTTTTGCGCTTTGCATTTTCGCGCTCCCAGATTATGTGCCAGGGGTTTCCTATTCGCCAAACCAGCAGGCTGACACCCCCTTTGAGATGAACTTCACCACCACGAATGTAGGGAACCACAGCGCGAACAATTCCTCCATGACACTTGTGCAGTACGGGATTGGGCTTGGCCCTATAACCGTCATGGCGCTTGTGCCAGGGCAGGTGCACCGTGCAACGCTTGGGTTCACGTGCCATGAGCCCCTTGTGCAGTTCAATGTGACTGCAGACATGTACCGTGCAGTTGAGGAGTCCAGCGAGCTCAACAATTTCATCGGGCAGTACTTCATCAACTGCTCGGCTGCAAACATGATTGCGGAAATACGGCTCAATGGGAGCTTCACAAATGCTTCCGGCACCTATTACATCGCAAGCATTATCACAAGGAACATTGGGGGCGTTCCCGCCGGCTCTTCGCAAACAAGGGCATTGCACCAGCCCTCAGGGATAAACGAGCTTGCGTGGGTCGGGCCGCTTGCGCCAGGCGAATCGGCTGAATCCGGACCTTGGTTCCCGAGGTGCAGCAATACTGTGCCGTTCATGGCGGTTGCGGATGCGAGCCCCGTCATATTTGAGTTCAATGAGACTGACAACAGCGCAAGCGCGCCGCTTGCGTGCCCGCTTCCAGACCTTACAATCACAGCACTGAGCGCGCCATCGCTTATGAACATCGGGCCGTTTTACACAGGAAGCGTGGCAACTCGAAACAATGGGTCTGCAGCTTCCCCCGCAACCAATACGAGGATAACGCTTGGCGGGAACCTGGTTGCGAATCTTGCAATCCCTGCGCTGCAGGTGAATGAAACTCGCCCAAGCAATTTCAGCATACGCTGCTGGCATGAGGGCAGGTTCCCGGTCGTGGCAACCGCAGATTCGGCAGATGTGGTCGTTGAGGAAAGCGAAAACAACAACGTGAGGGAGATTTCTGTTCGGTGCCAGAGTGGGGTGGTGAGGGCGAATAATTCCCAAATGCCGCTTGACAAGGTGGAGAAGCCGAAAACCACTCGCTCAGAGGGGATTTTCAATTCGCTCGGGCTTGGGGAGATAGACAGGGCGGTTGAGGGTTTCTTCAGATGGATGTTTGGCGGGTAGGGGGAATAAGGGGCGGGCTGATGAAAAAAATCCTATTTCTGCTCTTTGCCTTTGCAGCATGCGCGTTTGCCATCCCTGATATTTCGCTAAGTTTAAATGTTGGCGAAAACCCATACACAAACTCTTCTGGAACCTACTATGATGTTTCGATACACACGAGAAACATTGGGCAGGATGCCTCCCCCGCATCAAGAACTTACGCAAGCGGGCCCACACAGCCCCCGTTTGGCTGGAGGATTGAAGTGCCAGAACTCACCCAATTTGGAGAACACACAGTCACGCTTGGGGTGCAATGTCTTGAGGGCGGGCAGGAGAATGTGCTTGCAGTTTGGGCGGACCATCTCAACCATATAGCCGAATCTGACGAGGGCAACAATCATGCCGCCATAGCCATACCGGCATGCCCTAATCCAGGCGGGGATGACATCGGGCATCCCACTGGGGCGGATTTGGTACCAGTCGCATCAGCCCCGTATAATTATACTGTCAGGAATTCAATGTATTACCTGCTTAGTGCAAACATAACGAACGAGGGGTTTGAGCGTGCGCCTGCCTCTGCTGTGCGCATCATAGGCCCTGCAGGAACCATAAAAATCCAGGTTGCCAGCCTGCAGCCTGGCGAATCACAGCGCATATCAAACCCCGTTGAGTGCCAGGAGTCGGCATCGCAGGTGAGATTTGTCGCAGACGCAGATGATGATGTGTTGGAGAGCGACGAGGGCAACAATGAGGTTTCTGTTTTGGTGCCATCCTGCAGCCCCCAGCCTGCCGCGGACATTTCCGTTTCTGTCGATGTTCCTGAAAACCTTGCCGTAATGGAATCAGAAAGAGTTAGCGTAACCATCCAAAACAACGGGACTGGAAGAGGGAATGCATTGCATGTGGAGGTTGGGATGCTGCAGTATGGGGATCAGTTTGGCGTGTATAATTACGATGTGCCGGCGCTCGTGCCCGGGCAGGAGAATAGGAGGACTTTCAGCATAAAATGCCCTAATGACGGCGGCATCAGTTTCGTGGCAACGGTTGAGGGAGGTGAAAGCTTCTCTCGCACAGCGACCGCAGATTCCGAATGCATTCTCCCTGAGCCTGAAATCCAGCCTTTACCGCAAAATGAGTCCGGCTCGGGCGAGCCTGCGAACGAAACGCCCCAGGAAAATGAATCGCAATATGCCAAGGTGCTGCTGGTTGCCGATGGAAATGCCTCCCATAAATCCTCCGCACAGTCCGCGAATGAAGCCCCGGGGCTTTGCATTCTTGGCGCGCCGTTAAGGATATTGGCGATGCTTTTCGGAAATGGATAGCTGCTTTTTATTTTCTTCATGCAAACTTAGCTTATGGTAGTTCATACTGCGCTCCTCATTGATGTTGATTATTCCGTGCGGGAAGGGAAGACCAAAGTCCGGCTTTTGATGAAGGGAAAGAAGAAGATGTTTAGGCTGTATGATGATTACGAGCCATATTTCTATTTAGATGCGCCAAAAAGCGAGAAGGAAACAATTGAAAAAACAAGCACAAACTTCCGTGGCTCGGTTGCAAAAGTGGTTCGTGTTGAGGAGCATGAGATACAGTTTGGAGCGCACAAGAAAAAACTGCTCAAAATTTATGCCGAGCACCCGTTCCACGTTCCTGCGCTGCGGGATGCTCTCAAGGACTATGAGGCGTATGAGCACCGGATTCCGTTTGGAAAGCGGTATATGATTGACAAGGGGCTTGCGCCCTTCACGCTTGTGACCTATGAGCGCGAGAGGCAGCAGATTAGGAAAATACTCAAAGTGCGCGAGAGCGGGCCCGTGAAATTGAGAATGCTTGCTTTTGACATTGAAACTTACAACCCGCACGGGGCACCGCGGCCTGAGCTTGACCCTGCGATAATGGTCTCATACGCGGACGAAAAAAGCGGGGTGTTCACCTGGAAAGAGACTGGGAAGAAGTTTGCGCACAAGGTGAATGATGAAAAGGAAATGCTCTCCGCTTTTTGCGAGCTTGTGAAGAACAATGATGCAGAGATGATTCTTGGGTACAATTCCGCATCTTTTGACCTGCCTTATTTGAAGAAACGGGCCGATGTGCTCGGGGTTAAGCTTCCGCTTGGCAGGGATGGGAGCGATTTTAGGAAAATGCAGCGGGGCATACGGGATGTGGTGAAAGTTACAGGCAGGCTGCATATTGACCTGTACCCGGTTGTTCGGTTCCTTGGGGCGATTGGCGCGCTCAAAGTATCGAAATTCACACTTGAGAACGCGTATGAGGAGATTACAGGGAAGAAAAAGCACATGGTGAAGCGGCTTGAGATTTGGCAGATGTGGGATTCGGATGAGGAGAGAAAGGAGCTTGCAGAGTACTCGCTGCATGATGCAGAGGTTACGCTTGAGATAGGGAAAATAGTGCTGCCGCTTGAGATTGAGATGAGCAGGCTTACCAAAACCCCGCTTTTTGATGTGTGCAACTCGTCCACCGGGCAATTGGTTGAATCGCTCCTCATGTACCGCTCGTTCGAGCACGGGATGCTCATCCCGAACAGGCCGGATGAGGGAGAAGTCAAGAGAAGGGAGGCAAATCCGATTCAGGGGGCGTTCGTGAAGCTGCCTTCGCCAGGGATTTACGATAACATGGTGGTGTTCGACTTCCGCGGGCTGTATCCCTCGATAATTATGGCGCACAATATCGACCCGTATACATTGGACTGCGATTGCTGCAAACCAGACGGGCATAAATCCCCTACAGGCGCGCGCTTCTGCAAGAAAAAGAAAGGGCTTGTGCCCACCGTGCTTGGGGATTTGATTGGAAAAAGGGCCGAGCTTAAGGATAAGCTCAAAGGGCTCTCACGGGATTCTGAAGAGTATAACGTCCTTTTTGCCCGGCAGCAGGCATTGAAAATATTGAACAATTCGTTTTATGGGTACCTTGCGTATGCACGCTCTAGATGGTATTCAAGGGAGGCAGGCGAATCAGTTACCGCTTGGGGGAGGCAATACATACAGGATACGATTGCAAAAGCTCAAGAAACCGGGTTTGAAGTGCTTTACGGGGACACCGATTCGATTTTCCTTCTTATGGGAGAGAAGAAAAAGGAAGATGCGATCTCTTTCATGAAAAAAATCAATTCCGAGCTTCCCGAAACGATGGAGCTGGAATTGGAGGGGTTCTACCCGCGCGGCGTGTTTGTGACTAAGAAAGGGAATGAAAAAGGGGCGAAGAAAAAGTATGCGCTCATTGGGGAGGATGGGAGGATTAAGATTAGGGGGTTTGAGCTTGTGCGCAGGGACTGGAGCGATGCTGCGAAAAAAACGCAGCGCGCGGTGCTTTCTGCAATCCTAAAGGACGGCTCCAAGGAGAAGGCGGTTTCGGTCGTGAAGGAGATGGTTGGAAGGCTAAAGGACGGGAAAGTGCCGCTTGAGGAGCTTGTGATTTACACCACGATTAGAAAAGACCCCGCAAAGTACGAACTATTATCCCCGGAAATTGCGGCTGCGCGAAAAGCGATTAAGAGAGGGATGAAATTGGGGAGTGGGAGCATGATTGGGTATGTGATTACGAAAACCGGCGCATCTATTTCAGATAAGGCAGAGGTCGTTGATTTTGCCAAGGATTATGATGCGAATTATTACATCGAGCACCAAATCCTGCCCTCCGTGATGAAAATTTTGAAAGAGCTTGGTGTTTCCGAGGACGATTTGAAATTCAAGGGGACGCAGAAGGGATTGGGCGGGTTCTTCTGAAAATCTTTATATAATTGCCCCCCCCTTGTTATGCAAAATAAAACCTTGCGGGGTGGGTATTGATGAAAAATCTGCTTTTTAGTCTCTGCTTAGCATTATTTGTGGGAACGATGTTTGCGCTGCCGGATTACATGCCGTATATTTACCCAAATTCAAATTCCACTTCCAGCACCACGTTTATCATTTACACAACAAACAGCGGCTCTGCCGCAACCAACTGGTCTGCAACCACGTACAACACCACACTTGGGCAGATAGGCAGCTTTTCAGTGCCGCCATTGAACCAAGGCATATGGAATAGGAATGATGCCGTGGTCCCGTGCTCCCCGGGGCAGATTGTTACCCTTTTTGCAAAGGTTGATGCAACTGGCAATGTCACCGAAAGCAATGAAGCCAATAATGTGAAAAATGCAACCGGCTATTGCATCGATCCAACATGGCCTAATTTGAAACCTGTCGTGAACCTATCATATTTCCAGAACCGCTATGTGGGGGTTCCATTCACAGCCCCGATTACGACATTGAATGATGGGCAAACTTCTGCAGGCGCTTCTCTGACCAGGGTCTATTTTTACACAGGGGGAATTTTTGAGAATTATAATTTAACAGTTCCGGCTCTTGCCCCTGGGCAGAGCAACACTACGGTCCTGACTCTGACATGCCATGGCACAAGCAGCGGATACGTAGCCATTGGCGTAGACAACACAACCGTCATTTATGAAACAAATGAATCCGACAATACATGGTCCTTGTATCCGTTCAACTGCGTCAACCCGCCTCAGCTGCCTGACCTTGTGGCAAGCGCGCCTGCGGCAGACCTTGCCGGGAACAAGACTGTTGGCGTCCAGTTCAGTGTCAGAATAAATACAACCAATATCGGAAATGTGACCGCCGGGGTGTCAACTACAAGAGTCATTTTCTCAGGAAGCAGCCAATACATCGCAGTTCCTGCACTCAATGCGGGTTTTAACAACATGCAGACAGTGAATGTTACGTGCACCACGCCGGGGCAAAACACATTCCAACTTTCGGCTGATTTCTTCAACAACGTCTCGGAATCGAGTGAAGACAATAACAATTGGGTATATGTAAATGTCAACTGTGTTGCCCCGCAGCTTCCGAACCTCGTGCCCCAGGTAAATCCTGCACAGCTTGCTGGGCAGAAGATAGTAGGGGTCCCATTCACCGTGAATGTCACAACACTGAACAACGGGGCCGGGGCAGCAGGGGCATCTATAACAAATGTCCGGCTGTCTAACTGGAACAGTATCAACCTGGGAGTTCCCCCGCTTTCAGCAGGGGCAAGCAACACGTCGGTAGTGAGCCTGACATGCCAGGCAGCTGGTACGGCCTGGTTCATAGCGTCTGTTGACAATACAACGCTGGTCACTGAATCCAATGAAGCAGACAATACGATTTGGTATACAGTCAATTGCACAGCCGCGCAGCAGCCAGACCTGATTGTAACCACAAACATCAGCAGCACGCCTCTTCCGGGAGGCCATTGGATTGCAGTAACGCTGCGGAACATTGGCTCAGCTTCGGCGGGCGCGTCCATTGTCAGGACATGGTACGGAGGCTCTGCTCATGACATGGCCTTCCTTGCGCTGGGCGCCGGCAGCCAGATAACAATGAACAGGCCAGTATCTTGCAATCCGGTGAATACAGCATTCAATGCAACTGCAGATTTCTTCAGCAATGTATCAGAATCAAATGAGAACAATAACAACGCGGCTCCATTGACCGTGCCGGCCTGCTGCAGGGTGAATGGGATGGATTGCCCAGCCAACAACTACTGCTGCTCGAACATCTGCATTGGCGGAACGTGCCAGTCGTGCCTGCCGCTAGGGTCTGCATGCCTGAACAACAGCCAGTGTTGTTCCGAATACTGCAACGGGCTCACGAACATCTGTGAGGAGGAACCCGAACTCCAGCCAGACCTTGTTATTTCCGCGCTGATTGTGCCACGAAGTATGGCGCAGGGGAGAACATATGGCGCAACTGTCACCACAAGGAATACTGGACAGGGAACGTCTGTTCCAAGCACCACAAGAGTTACCTATGGCGGGAGAGTGGTTGCAGCCGTCCCGGTTCCTGCACTGGATCCGAACGACCAGCTCCAAGCTGAATTCAGCATGAGCTGCACTGGCCTTGAAAACAGCGATGGAGTAAGCGCAACTGCCGATTACGGCAATGTGAGCGCTGAGTCCAATGAGAACAACAATGGCGCGACCGGAAGGAGCTTGTGCATAAGGAGGGCGAATGCGACCATAGACCGGATAGAGCCGGTTCCCGGGCCTGGAGGGATTGGTGAGGTAGGCGCCGAGGATATTGGGAATGCCGAACCAAAGGAAATAGGAAAGGAAGTGAAAGAAGCCGGTGCTGAGAAGGAAGAAGCTGCAAAAGAGGAGAAAAGCGTGGAGGAGGCGAAAACCTCCCGCTCCGAGAGCATCCTCAATTCAGCCGGGCTTGGGTTCGTGGATGACTTCTTCGCATGGCTCGGCTCGCTTCTAGGGGGAAAATAGGCAATTGTTTTTCTTTTTCCCCTTCCGTTTTTTATTTTCCCTCTTTCCAATCCCTAGTGGTGCAGCCTGTTGAAAAAAATCATCCTCGATACCAATGCGCTCATGCTCCCGTACCAGTTCAAGCTTGATTTGCAGGATGAGCTCTCCAGGGTGGTGGAGGAGCCGCATGAGCTTGCAATCCCAAGCGGTGCGCTGCTTGAGCTTGAGGGGATTGCAGGCGAGAGGTCCAAAAACGGCGTGTTTGCAAAGAATTCGCTTGAGTATTGGAGAGGAGAGATTGCAAAGGGGAATGCGCGCGTGCTTTTGAGCAAGGGAAAGGTGGATGACTGGATTGTGCATACCGCCGCATCCCCGGATGTGCTGGTCTGCACGAACGATTCAGGGATGAGGGCGCGGCTGAAAGGCAAGAAACTCAAGGCAATCGTGCTTAGGGAAAGGTCGCACTTGGCAATTGTTTAGAGTATAAATTCGTGTATTTAGGGATAGGTTTAAATACCGGGCTTGAGGAATATTTCCATTCAATTAGCTAGGTGATAATCCATGACTGATAAGGGTGGATGGACAGGGTTTGGGCGAAAAGTGCGTGCGCGCAACAATCAGCCGTATAGGGATACCACTTCACTCAGGCTCACTAGGGAGCTTTCGCGCGATGTTGCACGGCAGGAGAGTCGGCGGGCTTGGGGGCGCGCAAAGCCATGGGTAGTGCTTGGCACAGTGGTTGTGCTTGGAGTAGGGGCAATCTTTTTCCAAAGGCACATGCACGAGATGAATTTGTATGAGAAGGCGAAAGCCGCGGCAGGGGCGCACCAGGGGGAATACCCGGGTTCATCGCAATTTGAGCTTATACCGCTTTTCAGGGCTGCAAACGACTATGGGATAAATGATGCAGCCGCAAGGGCGGTTTACAACGTGGTGAAAAAGTTCAATGCGCAGAACCCGCAGGAGCCGATTGACTTCGAGCGGGCGCTCCAGACGATTGCGTACAACATTCACGACATTGATGGATATGTGCTGGGCTGGGCAGTTGAAGGAACTGCTGGCAAGCAGCAGGCAAGGTTTGCGAGAATTTCGAATGTTATGGGGATTGCCAAAAAGGAGATGGATGGCAGGCCAGATATAACTGCTGAATTTGTGCGCATCTGCCCAGCTGTGCGCGACATGCTTAGCCCGCAGGACTAGGCATTAGTTCGGCTTTTGTCTAACCCAGGTTCGTTAGTTTCGATAGATTTAAATTGCCTAGTTGAGAGTAGTTTGCATGGAAAAAATCAAGGCCGAGATTGCAGGCGAGGTCACACTGTCAGCAGAGCCTGGCTCGACCATGCGAAAATGGCGCGAAATATTCGCAATAAGCCAAAACGAGCTTGCATCGCACCTTAAAATCTCCGCTTCAACCATCAGCGATTATGAGGGGAACAGGCGAAAGAGCCCGGGCTCGGGTGTGATTAAGCGGTTTGTGGAGGCATTGTTCACCATAGATTCCGCGCGCGGCGGGGCGATGATTGCCAAGCTTGCGCACGGGCAGGACCAGGAGGGCAAGTTCTTTGAGGCGCACGAGTTTGCAACCTCGATTACAGCTCTTGATTTCATGAAACTTATAGGGGGAAAGGTAGTGGGCGGCGAGGAGCTCCTAAAAAGCAAGAAACTGTATGGATACACGCTCATTGACTCGCTCAAGGTAATCCTTGACATGCCGTTCAACCAGTTCCCGAGGCTGTACGGAAGCATGAGCGAGCGGGCGTTCATTTTCACCCAAGTATCGACCGGAAGAAGCCCGCTTGTGGTGATCCGAGTCACGCCTATGAAGCCCAGCATCGTGGTGCTGCATGGGATTGACAATGTGGATGCGCTTGCGCTCAAAATTGCGGAGCGGGAGCAGCTGCCCGTGGTCACCACGAATACCGACGTAGCGAAAATCAAGGAAGTGCTTGGGAAACTGTAGCAATTCGTTTTTTGCCGAATTAACTTACGTCTGTGTTTATATTCCTGCGGATGCACACTTTTCCACTCTGGATTAGGGGACATGAGACGTGTGGAAGCCGGGCCTATGAAGGCTGGAATGCAGATTTGGCACTAGGGGAGTTCATATGATAGGGATTGTAGGGTATGGCGTATATGTTCCAAAATACCGCATCAAGCCCGAGGAAATTGCGCGGGTTTGGGGCGAGGAGGGCGAGCGGATACGCAAAGGGCTTGGGATTGAGGAGAAATCGGTCCCGGGAATAGATGAGGATGCGGCCACGCTTGCGGTCGAGGCTGCAAGGAACTCGATGGCAATGGCTGGAATACTGCCTGAGAAAATTGGCGCGCTTTTAGTTGGAAGCGAATCCCACCCTTATGCAGTAAAGCCTACTGCGACCATAGTTGCGGAGGCTGTGGGCGCGGGCCCGAATATAATGTCAGCTGATTTGGAGTTTGCATGCAAGGCTGGCACTTCAGGGATGCAGTATTGCATGGGGCTTGTGGGCGCTGGAATGATTTCCTACGGCATGGCTATTGGGACCGACACGTCTCAGGGAAGGCCAGGGGATGCGCTAGAGTACACCGCAGGCGCCGGGGCGGCTGCGTATATCATTGGAAGGGAGAAAACGGAGTGCATTGCTGAAATACTTGCAACGTGCTCGTATGCCACAGACACGCCGGACTTTTGGAGAAGGCAGCATGCAGAATTCCCGTCGCACGGAGGCAGGTTCACCGGGATTCCTGCGTATTTCAAGCATGTGATTGCCTCGACGCAGCTGCTGTTTGAGAAAACCAATACCACTGCCAAGGATTATGATTATATTGTGTTCCACCAGCCCAATGGGAAATTTCCGCTTGAGGCCGCAAAAAAGATGGGAATTGATGAGGGGAAGCTGAAATTGGGGCTGGTTACGCCGGTAATTGGGAACACTTATTCCGGAGCATCCATTATCGGGCTTGCAAATGTATTGGACAGCGCAAAAGCTGGGGAAAAAATACTGGTCACTTCGTTTGGCTCAGGTGCAGGGAGCGACTCGTTTGCAATCGAAGTGACCGATGTGATCGAATCAAAGCGCGGAAAATCGCCTAAGCTTGCAGATTACCTAGTGCACAAGGAATACCTGGATTATGGGCTGTATGTGAAGCATAGGAAGAAACTGAAGAGCTTGTAAGAGGCAGATTGGATGGTTGAAGTATTCCCGAAATCCGATAGGCAGCCAATAACAGTGGAGCGTATTAGCCCAGTGATTAAGGGCGGGACCACAGGAGGCAGGTTTGCAGGCTGTTCCGTGCTTGGGCAGGGCGGCGAGACGTTCTCAAAATGCATAGGGGGCGGACAGGAGCCAATACGCAAGGACACTGCCACAAGTTACCCAGATAGGTTTGAGGAGAGGCATACGAATTAGGTAATTTTTATGAGGCAAGTTGCAATAGTTGGAGTTGGCATGACACGGTTCGGCGAGGACTGGAGCCGTGGGTTTAGGGATTTGATACTGGAAGCTGGGGTGCGTGCGCTTGAGGACTGTGGGCTTTCGGGCTCCGAAATCGAGGCGCTGTACTGCGGCACCATGGCATCGGGCGCGCTGGTCGGGCAGGAGCACGCAGGGGCATTGATTGCGGACTTCATGGGATTGACCCCGATTCCCTCCACCAGGCTTGAGGCAGCGTGCGCAAGCGGAGGGGTTGCGCTGCGCCAGGCATATGTCACGGTTGCTTCCGGAGTGCACGACATTGTCGTGGTAGGCGGGGTTGAGAAGATGACCGATGTGCCCACTGCCGAGGCATCATACGCGCTTGGGGGCGCAGGCGACCAGGAATGGGAGCTGTTCATGGGCGCGACTTTTCCCGGGCTCTATGCGCTCATGGCAAGAAGGCACATGCTTGATTATGGCACTACCCAGGAGCAGATGGCAGCTGTTGCAGTGAAGAACCATGCGAACGCCGCGAAGAATAAGTATGCGCAGTTCCAGAATGAGATTACGATTGAAACTGTGATGAAATCAAAAAGCGTAGCATCGCCCCTTAAGGTGTTTGACTGCTCGCCAATTACAGACGGGGCTGCGGTAGTGGTGCTTGCGCCGCTTGAGAAGGCGAAAAAAATATGCGAGCAGCCTATCGAAATCGTCGCATCCGAGCAGGCGTCCGATTCGATTGCGCTGCATGACAGGGAGAGCCTGACCAAAATAAAGGCGACCGAGATTGCGGCAAAAAAGGCGTTCGAGCGCGCGAAGCTTGCGCCAAAGGACATCCATGTTGCAGAAGTGCATGACTGCTTCACGATTGCCGAGATAATGGCGATTGAGGATTTGGGGTTCGTAAAAAAAGGCATGGGCGGAAAGGCGACAGAGGATGGGCTCACCAGGATTGGCGGGCAGGTTGCGATCAACACAAGCGGCGGGCTCAAGGGGTGCGGCCACCCAGTAGGCGCGACTGGGGTGAAACAGGCGGTTGAAATCACATGGCAGCTGCGCGGCAAGGCGGAAGGAAGGCAGGTAAAAGGCGCGGAGATAGGGCTTGCGCACAATGTAGGCGGGAGCGGCGCAACCGCAGTGGTCAGCATATTCAGGAAGGTATGGTAGGGGTGAAGGGGAAATCGAGGAAAAACCGCGAGGGGGCGACAGCCCCATATGAGGTTTGTCTATGGAAGAATCGCTTGCAATCACATGGAGAAGGATTCCGGAGCGCTACAGGCTGCTTGGGACAAGATGCATAACGTGCAACGGGAATTATTTCCCCCCAAGGAAAATATGCCCTAAGTGCAGGAGAAAGGGGAAGATTGAGAATGTCCAGTTCACTGGCAAGGGGAAGATCTATTCATTCACCACGATTTTCGCGCCTCCCTCGGGGTTCGAGCTTGAGGCCCCCTATGTGTTTGCGATTGTCGAGCTTGATGAGGGCGTGCGGGTGACTGCGCAGCTTGTGGACTGCCGCGAGGAGGACGTGAAAATAGGCTCAATAGTGCGGATGGTGTTCCGCAGGATTGCGGAGGATTCTGATGAGGGATTGCTCCACTACGGGTTCAAGTTCGCGCTTGTGAGATGAAATGATTTAAATATCGCCCCCGTTTTCTTTCCCATGCGGCTTTTGAGGGGGCAGGGCGCTACAGAGTACCTGTCGATTTTTGCAGTCGTGCTGCTTATTGCGCTTACTGCGATGGTGCTCATGGCTTTTTTTCCAGGGCTTGCAGGGGATGCAAAAACCAACCAGTCAAGCATTTATTGGAGAGGGGTTGCAAGCCCGTTTGGAATTTCCGAAGCGATGCTGAAATATTACGATGCTGAAAAATCCAGGTTCTACTTTGTCATGCAGAATAAGGGGACGGATGGGATATCGCTTACAGGTGGAACCGTAGCCGTTGCAGGGAATGGGACACTCGGCACCATTGGGGATGAAACGAAAAGCACGAGTTTTAATTCATTTTTTTCTCCAGGGCAGGAACACAGGCAAACGACAGATGTGAATGCGTATTTTATCTGGGATTTTGTATGCACCCCGGGGCAGAGCTACGAGCTCACGCTGTCCCTTAATTACACCAAGGGAAGCTCGTGGCTAACCCAGGTTGGCGCAAGGCCCCTTACGCTTAAGTGTTATTCTGCCTGAAGGGCGCCCAACCAAAAACCCGGGTTATTCCTCGCCATTGGCATAATGCGAGCCTTCGTAGTCCGCAGCCCCGCTATATTCAAAATCCTTCAAAACACGCTTTTTTTGCGATGCAAGAGCCTCTGACATTCGCAGGAAATCACGTTCTTTGTATACCATAGAGGACTCAAATGCCAGCTTGAGGGGTATATAGGTTGGCTGCGAGCAATTTGTCAGTGTTGGCAAAGCGCGGGTGTTTTTTGCAGGGAACGAAAAACATAATGGATTATATGCAATCCCGCAAAATACTTTCCCGATGGGGCTGCATGAAAAACTCTTGGAGCTTGAGACCGAGCTTCACCGGACGCAGAAGAACAAGGCTACGGAGTTCCATATCGGAATCCTAAAGGCCAAGATTGCGAAATTGAAAAGGGAGCTCATTTCCCCAAGCAGGCGCGGCGGAGGGGGAGGGGGGCACGGGTTCGATGTGAAAAAGAGCGGGGATTCAACTGTTGTGCTCATTGGATTGCCATCTGTCGGGAAATCAACCCTGCTCAACGCGCTCACAAACGCCAAATCCAAAATAGCGGCGTACCAGTTCACAACGCTGACGTGCATCCCTGGGATAATGGAGCATAATGAGGCGAAGATACAGATTCTGGACCTGCCCGGGGTAATTGCAGGCGCTAAAGAGGGAAAGGGAAGGGGGCGCGAAGTGCTGGCTGTTGCGCGCAACGCCGACCTTGTGCTTATCCTGCTTGATGTGTTCCAGCCCAACATGCTGCGCGCAATCCAGGATGAATTGGAAGGGATAGGCATCAGGCTCGACTCAAAGCCCCCCGAGATTACTATAAAAAAGGCGCTGCGCGGCGGGATTACGATAAACCGCACCATGAAGACCACGAAGCTGGATGACAGGATTATTGTCGGGATACTAAACGAGTATGGGATTCACAACGGGCAGGTGGTGCTGCGCGAGGACATATCGCAGGACCAGCTCATTGATGTGCTTGAGAACAACAGGAGGTACATCCCTTCGCTTGTGGTGCTGAACAAGGTGGATTTGGTCACCCCGCAGTACCTGCTAACGCTTGGGTTCGGGTTCGTGCCAGTCTCGGCTGACAAGAGGCAGAATGTCGAGAGGCTAAAGGATGAGGTTTACAGGAAGCTGAATTTGATACACATCTACACGAAGCCCAGGATGGGAGAGGCGGATATGCTGGAGCCGATGATAATGCGCACAGGAAGCACTGTTGCGGATTTCTGCGCGCGCGTGCACCGTGACTTGGCAAGGGATTTCAAGTATGCGCAAATCTGGGGCAAAAGCGCCAAATTCCCCGGGCAGAAGGCAGGATTGGACCACGCGCTTGCAGACAGGGATATTGTGAGCGTTGTGAAAAAGCAGGGCTAGACGTTTGCGGAAGTTGCTTTCCTGAATTTCGCATCCACCTTTGCCCAGTCCACGTTCGAAAGGAATGCCTCTATGTACTTTGCCCTGTCAGGCCCGTAGTCCTTGTAGTATGCGTGCTCGAACACATCGTTTGCAAGGAGCGGGATTGCGCCCCATACCGCGCCCCCGTTGTGGAAATCGCACAGGAAATTGTGCAGCTTCCCGTCAGTTGGGTCGTAGCAGAGTATTGCCCAGCCCAAAGAGGCTTTTGAGCAGGCGATGAAATCCTCGCGCCATTTCTCGAATGAGCCGAAATCGGAAATCAGTTTTGCTGCAATTTCCGAATTTGCATCAATTTCACCCTTGCCGCCCATCATACCCCAGTAAATCTCGTGCAAAATCTGCCCTGAGGCATTGAACGTTTCGCGCCTCTTGAGTTCCCCGTATGGGGAATAGTTTGCGTTCGCTTTGGAGCGGTCCGCAGTTTCAAGCGAAATTTCTATTTCGTTCCGCTTGTTCACGTACCCCACATAGTGCGTGTCATGGTGCCACTTGTTCACCTGCTCAGAAATCCCTTGAGTGGAATCATATGCGAATGGCAATGGTTTTGGCTTGTGTTCACCTGGCATAATATCACCTCAAAATTAACAGCATGCATGAAACGGCTTTTTGGCTATTAACCTTTTGCCCAAACTGCAAGATAGGCACGGTTACTGCCAAGATTTGCACTCGCACAGATCTACCGCCCAGCCACGATTTTTATCACGTCGCCGTGCCTAAGCACGTATTCCTTGCCGTGCCTCATGTGCGTGCGGCAGTCAATTGCGCCTATGAATTTTGCCGCGAGGTCTGTGTGCACTTTTGCGGCAAGGTCAAGGGCTGTGCTCCCTTTTGGCATGAGGAACGCATGCGGCAGCACATGACCGAAATTGTCAGCCCAGTGGTGCTCGTCCTCAACCGGGTAGGCAGCGACCATGCCAAGCGAATCGTAAATTGCTGTTTCTAGCGCCTGCTGGACGCCTGAGCCATTGTTGGAAGAGATGAAGGATTTCATGGTTTCAAGCGCGGCTTTTTGCTTCTCGTCCCCGCCCAAAATTTCGAATGACGCATCGCCTGGAACGTAGGAGATGACATTTGCCTTTGCTGCCCTCCTTAGTGCAAGTTCAATGGCCGCGGAGCATGGGATTGTGTTTTTTGGTGCAGTCGCTGCTTTCAATTTCGCAAAATTTGCCCGGGCAGCAGGCGAATCCATCTTGTTTGCAGCGATTACAAACGGTTTTTTCTTGAATATTTCCTTTGCGAACAAAAGCCGCCCGGTTGCGTCCCAGCTTATGCCCTCGGTCGGAAGCATGAGTGAATCCGCAACGTGTGAAATTTCAGCCTTGCTTACCTTAAGACCTGTGAGCACGGTTGCAAGCTCGTCTATCCCCTTCCCCTGTATTTTCGCCCAATTCCGCTCCAGAATGCTCTCAAGCCACCAGCAAAGCTCGTCGTATAGGAATTTCACCTCCTCTGCAGGGTCTGCGGCAGTTGCAGGATTTCCTTCAAGGTCTGTGTGCCCGGAGCAGTCCACAATTTGGATAAATGCGTCTGCTTCGCGCAAATCATCCAGGAATTTGTTCCCAAGCCCTCTTCCTTCATGCGCGCCAGGAACCAATCCCGCAACATCGATTAGCGAAATTGGGATTAGGCGCGTGCCATTCATGCAAGAGCCTATTTTAGGAGTGCAAACTTTTCCGTGCTCGGTGTGCGGGCATTTTGCGCGCACAAACCCGATTCCCTTGTTTGGCTCGATTGTGGTGAACGGGTAGTTTGCAATAAGCGCATCCATCATCGTGGCTGCGCAGAAGAAGGTGCTCTTTCCCGAATTTGGCTTGCCGCATATCCCTATCTGCATACCTTCGGATTTGGTAAGAAGGGTTTAAACCGCTAACTGCCCAAATCAGATTATGCTCTGGAGCGAAAAATACCGCCCAAAGGACCTAAGCGAGTTTGTTGGCAACCCTTCCGCAGTGGAGGAAGTGCGCAAATGGGCGATTGAGTGGGAGAGGAAGAAGGCGGGAAAGCCGATAATGCTTGCAGGGCCTAGTGGGGTCGGGAAATCATGCCTTGCATATGCGCTTGCAGGGACATTGGGCTGGGAAGTAATCGAGCTTAACGCGTCGGACTTTAGGGATGAGAGGAGCGTGGAAAAGCTGTTTTTGGGAGGGGGGGCAAGCTCGCTGTTCGGGAAAACAAGGCTCATGCTTGTTGATGATGCCGATTCGATGGCGCCAAGCGAGGACAGGGGCGGATTGGGCGCGGTTGCAAAAGCCGCATCGGCAATGGCGATGCCGATAATTGTAACTGTGGAGGATGCGTATGACAGGAAAGTTGCGGCTCTCAGGAACTATTGCGCGAGGGTAGATTTGAAAAGGATAAACTCGGCGACGGTTGAGAAAGTGCTGCGGCGCATTGTGAAGGAGGAGGGGGCAAAAATAAGCGAGGAGCAGCTCTCCGCGATTGCGCAGAACGCGTCAGGGGATTTGCGCAGCGCTATAAACGATTTGCAAGGTGGCAATTTTGCGTCCGCGCGCGAGCGGGAGAAGAACGTTTTTGATTCTGTCCGAAGCGTGCTGAAAGGGGATAATTACCTAGAGGGGAGGCAGGCGGCAATGTCACTTTCGGTGGACCATGACACTTTCAAGCTTTGGATCGGGGAGAACATACCGAACGAATATGAGAAAAAGGAGGATGTGGCGCTTGCGTTTGACAGGCTTTCGCGCGCGGATGTGTTCGACGGGCGGATTTACCGGAGGCAGTACTGGGGGCTCATGAGATATTCCAACGACTTGATGACTGCGGGGGTGGCGCTCTCAAAGCAGGAGAAGTACCATAAGTTCGTAAACTATGCGTTCCCCTCCTATTTGCGCTCGATGGGCGCAAGTAAGGGGAAGCGCGCGGTCTCAAAATCCATAGCCGGGAAAATTTCGCTTTTGTGCCACTGCTCGCTCCCTGATGCGCGCTGGTACATGCACGTGCTTGAGCTTTTGTGCAAGCAGGATGTTGCAGGGGCGAAATTCCACTTCGGGCTTGAAAATTCCGAGATTGCGTCGATTTTGGGGAAGAGTGAGGATGATGTTGGGAGGATGCTTGAAGAAGCGGAGAAGAACAATGCGGATGAATCAGATGATCCAGAAAAAACGAAAATCATTGAAAAAGAAAAGCCTGCGAAAAAAACAAAGGGCGCGAAGGAGAAACTGGCGAAAGGGGGCGAAGGAGAAACTGGCGTGAAAAAAGCCATTTCAAAAGAAGCGCCTAAGGAATCTGCCGAGAAAACCGAGAAGGAACGCGATGCTTCTAAAAAGGAAAAGAAATCAAACGGGCTCTTGGACTATTTGTAGAATTATCTGCCTAGTGCAGGCACCAGAACGGGCTCCTTGGATTGTGTTGGGGAAAGCTGCGCCTCGACCAGAGGCAATGTCCGGTCTATGGCATTTAGGCTATGCTTGATCGCTTGGGAAGCGGCAGACGATGTAGCCGCGTCTTTTTCCAGAAGCGACATAGTCCAGTGGTGCACTTGCCAAGCGTTCTCGCCAATTTTTCCAGGGGTTGGAGGGGCGAGTTTCCCAGCAAGCTGATGAATTTCGTGCGCCTTGAGCACTGTATGATATCCGCGCGGCTCGGTTGCTATCTGGCGCATGAGAGCCCGTATTTGCAGGGTTATAGTGCGGTTATCATGGAGCGCCTTGAACCTCGGCATATAGTTGCCGGCGAATGCAATGAGCGCAGTATTGAAGTTCCTCATGGACAATATATCACCTTTCCGTGCCCTTCTTCGGCCTGTGATTGCTATTTATATATTCCGGCGCAAAAGTGGCAATTGCAACTCAAAATGTAGCAAATGAGACGGTGGGAGAAATGGCAGAATCAATTGCAAAAAAAGTTTCCAATTACCTTGATTCGGACAAGGGGGCGACTGACGCGATGAGGAGGGGGATTGCAAACCTCTCTGCAGTTGCTGAACATATAATGAAGGAGTGCGCGCTGCCTAAATCCTCGTATTTTGCCGTGAAGGCGGCAGTGAGGAGGTATGGGGAGAAGCTCGAGAAATACGATGCGGCGCGCGAGCTTAGGGAATTGGTGAAAAAAACAAAAGTGAGCATACGCTCCTCTGTTGCAGTGATACGCACTCCGCCAAAATTCAGGCAATTGCTCAAATTGCGGGAGATTGAGAGGAATGCACGGGATTTTTCGCTGATTGAGAGCGAGAATGCGATTACAATAATTGTGGATGACGAGTATGCAGATGAGGCATTGGCGCAGCTTGGGAAGGTCAATGTGCTCCAGGCGGAGAGGGGGCTGCATATGATTTCGCTCGTTTCGCCCAAGGAACTGGAAAAAGTGCCTGGGTTCGTGGCGTTTGCGACAGATGCGCTTGCAAGAAGCGGGATAAACATCAAGGAGTGCTTCTCGTGCCATACAGACACTGTATTCATATTGGAAAAAGAGGATGCAATGAAGGCGTTTAGGATACTGGATGGGTTTTAGGCGTGGGGTTTGGGGCGAGAGTTAAAAAGGGGGCGAAAAAATCATTGAGTGGAGTGGTTTTCATGGAAATGAAGTTTGCATTGGTTGCAGTGCTTGCAGCAGGATTGCTGCTTTTCGGGTGTGCAGGCACGCCGGACAGGGGAACAAGCAAAATATTCGGGCCGGATGACGCAAAAGTCAGCTTTGTGATTTACAGCGATTTCCAATGCCCTGCGTGCGGGAGCGCCGAGCCCACGGTCAATCGGCTTATGGGGGATTATGCAGGACGGGTGAGGTTCGTGTTCAAGCAGTTCCCGCTCCGTGGCATACATGAGAATGCACAGAAAGCTGCGGAGGCTGCGGAATGCTCGCTTGACCAGGGCAAGTTCTGGGAGATGCATGATAAGATGTTCGAAAACCAGCAGGCGCTCTTTGATGCCGACTTGAAGAAATATGCGCGCGAGCTTAAGATGGACGGAAAAACTTTTGATGCGTGCCTGGATTCCGGGGAAAAATACGATGCTGTGCAGAAGGATTTGGATGATGGGGTGGCGGCCGGTGTGCAGGCCACGCCGTCGTTCTTCATAAACGGGCAGCTGATTGAAGGAGGGGTGGCTTACAGCGAATTCCAGAAGGCAATAGATGCTGATCTTGCTTGAGCAGGCGGGCGGTTATTGGGCGACCTCGTCAGACTTGCAAAATAGCCTAGTTCTTGCCCCTGGAGCGCACAAGCGAAATGAGCTCCTGCTTTGAGCCAAGCTTGGAGAGCTCCGATTTGCTCACTTGGGCGATTCCGAAAAATGAGTCGCCCTGCTTTTTCTCAGTAAGGAACAGCGGGAGGGACCGCATCACGGGGGCTATTTGCGAATATGCCCCGCTGCGTTTTTTTGCCTCGCGCACATCAGAAAAGCTCGATACCATAAGGGAGACTCGGGATTCTTTTGCGAATATTTCAAACGGCGAGCCGACGCGCACAGCATCCATCTGCATGAACTTGAATGTTTTTGCATGGGGGGAGGGGATGCAATGGGCCTGGGACAGGGGGAGGCTGCCCAGCACCCCTTCAATCGCGCTGGCGTTTTCCTGCGATGCGCCGATCAGCTCGGCCTCATACCGGTAGAGGGTCTGGCGCGAGATGCCCAGGAGGGATGCAAGCTTTTGCACCGAGAACCCTGATCTTTTCCTTGCGGATTTTAGCGCAGGCCCGCAAATCCGGACCTTTGCCTTTTTGAACTTCTCGAGTTTGGGGGGCTTGCCTTCCATAAGCGAGAGCGCAGTTGCGCCAGTAGCGCACCAAATCCCGTGGCGGAAGTACAGAACGTCCTTGCGCATGCGATAGCAGTTTGCGTGAGTGCCGACCACAATTGCAGTTCCGCCAAGCAGGAAGCTTATGCCTGAGAGCTCGGCTGCGGATTTTGGAGAAAGGGAATCGATGTTGCCAAGGGCTTTTAGCAAAAAAGGAGTTTTCGTCCGTGCCGCAATATCAAAGCAGCTTCGCACCCCGAGGCAGGGAGCCCACTCGGCACCGATTGAATCAAGCCCTGATGAAAGCTCTGAAACAAGCTTATGGCAACCCACATATGGGATTATGCCCGAGCCCTGTTTTAAGTGTTTGCGGAGTGCGGGCCGAGGGCTATTGAAACTGATGCCACACCGTTGGAATAGGGGACCAGGCGCTGGACTGTTGTCTTAGGGTCTAAAACAGGGCATGAGTAAAGAGATTTGGAACTAGAAAGCAGGATGCACCTGCCAGTGAGGTTGGAGATTTGCTTTAGGTCGGCTAGCAGGGAATCTGGCACAGGGGCGCCTGCTTCCGAGTATTCCGCGAACTTGGAGAGCGAGTTTTTCTTGTAGAGCGCCTCCGCCGCATCGTTTGCAAGCTGGAATTCGTAGAGGGATTGGATGGAGTTTTGCATAGGATGCTGGGATGAGATGGCGATAATGATGAGCGCGAGCGATGCAACGAGACATGCAATGGAATCAATTGACATCATGCACCGCACACCTCCAGCTTCGTTATTTCGCCCTTGTAGAGCGCAATGCGGGAAATGCAGTAAAGATGGGAGGGCGCATCTGGCGAGGTTGAGATTACTGCGCCCCCTGTTGAAATGCCAAGGTAGGCAAGGCCCATTCGTTTTGCAATGCCTTGGGCATCGGTGTCCGAGTCCCAGTTGGATGAAATCTCATGGTGCGAGGCAAAGCTTGAAGCTGGGAATGCGGAATCGGACTTTATTGCTGCGCCTTCTTTTATGAGAAAATCGGCCGTTTGCAGGATGGCAGATTGCCGTTCCAGCGAATGCGAGAGGGAGAGAGATTGTGATGAGAAGTGCGCATGGGCAGATGAGATTGCATGCACGATTAGCAGAAGCGATATGAGGGCGACTGCCGCATCGAATGAGAAGAACCCCAGTTTGCCATCATATTGGCTCGAATTGCGTCGCATGCACAAGGTAACCCCCCTTTCCCTCAATTTCAGCAATCGTAGGAACGCTTGAGCCGCCGCACGTGATTTTTCCCTCGCTTGCTGTGCAGTTGGAAAGCGCGGCGGGCGGAATGCAATGTTTGCATGAGAGCCAAAGTTCAGATGCAAGGAGCGAGGACTGCATTGCGGTTGAATGAGATGACTGAAGCGAAAGGGCGCGGGAAGCGCGCGCAGATGTGTGCGCTAGGGATGATGAAAGCAGGAAAAGCACTGCGAGGAATGCCGCGACAGAGAGCAGGAGCTCTGCGGAAAGCTGCGCTTTTTTCATCCAAAACCAACCCTTTTTGAAATTGGAACGTATGAAACGTGCGAAATCCCATTCGAATAAAGGGAAATGCCTATTCCTTGCGCCTCATCAAACAGCGCGCTTGTTGGCATCTCAAGCCAGAGCTGCATTGCAACCGGGTCGACCTGGATGAAATCTGCGCAATAGGGCGATTCGAGCGGGCTTGCACCAGATGGAATTGTGAGGGGTTCTGATTCTGATGCGCCGATTGCAGGAGGCGTGAGTGATTCTTCTGAAATCGGGCCGCACCAGATTGCAGCGTTTGGGGGTAGGGAATTAAAGAGGGTTGCAAGGCGCTCATGCACATGGCGTTTCACCAGCTTTGCAAGGTCGGCTTCCTTATCCCCGGCAGAAATTCGCGCAAAATATTCCTTTTTCGCATCAAGCGCGCCGAGCCTGGCTGATTCGAGTATTGCATCCTTGAGCCCAGCCGAATCATAATAAGCGCGCTCAAGTGAGATGGCGCTTGAAAGCTCCGGGGCTGGAGGGAGGGGGACTGCTATTGGCGCAAGTAGTGGAAGCGAGGCAAGAAGGAGCAAAAACGAGGCGAACGCCCTCACGCCCATGCTCACGCTGCTACGGCATAAAAAGATTTGGATTGGAAAAGGGGTGCATGCAGCATGAGGAGAGGCTCTGGCTTATTGCGCTATTATTGCTGACAATTCTTGTGCGCCTCCCATTCCTCGGGCTGCAGGCGCTTGTGCTTGATGAGGCGCTCTATGCGGGCATTATCGATGAAACAATAGCGCATCCGCAGGCGATTCCGCACTATTTGGGGCAGGAGGTGGCATGGAGGCCGCCGCTCTTTTTCTTCGCTTATGCGCCGTTTGCGGACGCGCTTCTCAAGTCAGGGCTGCAAACTGAGGTCGCGTACAGGCTTCCTTCCGCAATACTAGGCACGATAAATGTGCTTCTTGTGTACCTGTTTGCAAGGAGGCTGTGGGGCAGGGATGTGGCTTTTGCCGCAAGCGCGCTGTTTTCCGGAAGCGGGCTTGTGATTTATGTGAACTCGACAGTGCTTGCAGACACGCTCCTGCTCACGTTCATCATGCTTGCGATGAACTTCTATGTGCTTGGGCAGCAGGAGAGGAGGCTGTTCCTTGCTGCAGGGGTTTTTGCCGCCTGCGCGTTTTTGGTGAAAACAGTCGTAGCGCTCATAATCCCAGTCCTTGCAGTCTCGTATTTTGCCACCAGGGAAAGGGGGGCGCTCCTTGACAAATATTTCATTGCATCGTTTTTCATCCTCGCGCTCGCGGCGGGAGGATATTTCCTTGCGTTTGAAGACAGGCAGGCGATAGTTGATGAGTACCTGCATAACGCTACGGACAAGCTCCCGTCAGCAGATGCAGGGGGGGCGCTTGAGCGGCTGATGCGCTCTGCCATACCATTTGTCGCGCTCTCGTTCTACATGGTCGGGTTCTATGTCAGCGGCGCATGGCAGCTTAGGGGGGATTATTTCGTGCTTGCCTGGCTTGCGATGGGGATTTTCGCGCTTTTCGGCGGGCAGTGGATGCCGTGGTATTTCATGCCCATAGCCCCGATGCTGTCCGTGTGCGCAGGCCACTTGTTTGCAAAGGGCGGGCTGAATGTGCTGGGAAAGGCGGTGATTGCCGCCTGCATCGTTGCGATGGTCGGCAGCACGTATTGGGTTATGTCAAGCCTTGATTTTGGCGCGAACGGGGAGAGGGATGCTGGAATTTACCTTGCAGGGAAGGAGAACGTGCTTGTTGCAGGGTCGTATTCGCCAAGCGTGGTGTTTTACAAAAACCATTTCGATGGGAAGGGGGGGCGGGGGCTCTGCTGGAGCATTCCTGGCGAGGGGTCGAATATCACGAACCCCGAATACATGGTCAGGGTTGCGCAGGATTATGCCGGCTTAAATAGCACGAAGCTTACAGACATATTCTGGAGAAAGGCGGAATTCGGGCTGCCGTGCAGCTTTGCAAGTTTCAAGTACATATCCGTGAAGAGGGCTGATGTTAGCGGGCTGCTGGAAAACGGTTACATTGCTGAGAAGGAGTTTGAAAACAACGTGACTGTGCTAAGAAGAATACAGGCAGCCTAGCAGGCGTCGCTTATCCCGGACTGCAGCGTGTTTAGGACCTGGGGGGTGATGGTTGCGATAATAAGCCCGATTAGCGCGCCTGTGAGGCAGGAGGTCGCCCATACATTTGCGCGGGCGCGGGTTTCTGCGCCCATCATCTGGCCTGCAGCATAGATTACCGCTGCAAGCGTAATCATGAGCATCGCTGCCACAGGAACAAGGTCTTTTACGCCCACGCACAGGTTGTATAGGGCGGATGAGAGGGCAGAGGTCTGCGCAGCAGCCAGGTTGAGCAATAGGGCAAATGCCAATGCCGCAAGCCTGATTCTCAGTGTGCCTGTTTCCATTCTAATCACGCTAGGGGGTTGGTGTGCATGAGATGTCAAAGCCGGATATTTGCGCAAGCACGGTTGGCGCGATTGCGACTATCAGGACCCCGATTAGCGCGCCTGTGAGGCATGCCGTGGCCCATACGTTGGCCCTTGCGCGGGTTTCTGCGCCCATCATCTGGCCTGCCGCGTATATGACGCCCGCAAGCACTAGCATGAGCATCGATGCCACAGGAACAAGTGACATTATGCCAGCGCACAGGTTCGCCATCGCCTCGCTGACCGAGGCAGTGGGGTTGGAAGATTGAGCGAATGGAATGGAAAATAGCGCGAAAATTGCCAATGCAGCCTTCGCCACGGAAAGAAACCTCATCGTATCGCCAGATGGTATTGGCGAGAAAGGGTATTTAAAGCAGTATTTTGCGCCCGACCCCGCACGCTGTTTTTATAAATATGAGGAGAGAAATGGCGTTAGGTAGGTTTGATTGACAACCGTAAAATACCATGGGCACTCGTGCTTTGAGATCGAGAGCAGCACGCACAGGCTGTTTATCGACATATTCACTGGCAAGGAGGTGGATGGGAAGGAGAGGCTGCTCCCAAACACGCTTTCCCCTGCCAGCGTGAAGGCTGCTGATGTTATTTTCATAACGCAGGAGAATGAGGACCACTGCGACGTTGCGGCAGTGACTGAGATATCCGACCGGACAAAGGCGCAGGTGGTGGCGCCACAAGCAGCGCTTGACAAACTTAAGATATCGGATAGGTTTAAGGTTGCGGTAAAGGCAGGTGACAAGTTCAAGGTGCGGGGGCTTGATGTTGAGGTTGTCCGCGCATACCACCCCCAGGCAAAGGAATCGGTCGGCTATCTGTTCAAGCTGCCGGGGCTTACAATTTACCACGCGGGGGACACTTACAAGTACACTGAGATGGCAACGATAAAGGCCGATTTGGTGATGGTGCCGATTGGCGGCTCGACCACGATGGACGCGTTTTCAGCAAGCGAAGTGGTCAAGGAAATCAAGCCCAGGTGGGCGATCCCGATGCACTACGACACGCACGAGAAGATACGCGTTGATGAGATGAGCGAATTTACAGAAGGGCTCGGGAACGTGAAACCAGTGGTGCTTCGGCCCGGGCAGGCAGTCAGCCTGAAATGAAATTGCGATTTGCGAGGTGTTTTGGATGATAGTAGGCGGGAAAATTACCTCTGTTGAGGCAAAAAGGAACAATGACGCAGAAATCAAAGGGCTTGACATCAACATAGCCGTTGATGATGTGAAAGCGACAGGGGAGAATGTGGAGGTATACTACACGTATGCGGCCACGTACCAGGAAGGGGTTGGCTCGCTGAAAATTACAGGCGTGCTCAATGCAAAAGAGGAGCCAAAAACTGCCAAGGAGATTGCAGACACTTGGAAAAAGGATAAGAAATTGCCAGATGTGTTTGCAGAGGTCGTGCTAAATACGGTGAATTTCACATGCGGCACGAACGGAACGCTTGTGGTAAGGCCGGTGAACCTGTCCCCGCCGATGATTCCACCCAGGATTCAGATTGCCAAGGGCGGCGCTGCGGGAAAACAGCAATAATGGGGGGTTAGGCAAGGGCGCGCTTTGCCCTTTTTCTATATTTCCAGTCCCAGTCTAGCTTGGCTGCAGTCAAATTTTAATTTTCATTCCGTCTTTTGCAATTTTTACCTTCGGAAAAATAGCCCTTGCCTGCTCTGCAAGCAGTTTTGCATCAGCGTAGCGGGAAGAGATGTGTGTGAGCACAAGTTTCCTTGCCTTCGCTGCGGCCGCCATTCGTGCCGCATCTGTGCAAGTAGAGTGCTTCCGCTCGCGCGCTTCAGCTTCCATTTTCTCATCGAATGTGGATTCGTGGACGAGCAAATCAGCCTTTGATGCGAATTGCGCCAGCGGCTCGAAATATGGGCAATCGCCCGAATAGCATATTTTCTTCCCCTTCACTTCCCTGGAAACCTGCGATAATTTCACCTTTTTCCCGCTTATTTCAAGCTCGCCCAGTTTCTGTATTTGCGTGAACATCGGGCCGCGCAACCCCAGCCCCTTTGCTTTCGCCTCGTTGAACTTCCTCCTTGCATTTTCCTGGAGAAGGAACGCATAGCTCTCGGTTGCGTGCGGATTCTGCATCGCTTTGAATGTAAAATCCTGGAATTTGTATTCGAATCCATCCCGAAGCTGCATGAATTGAACAAACGGGAACTCGCGCATGAAGCTCTCGGTGCCATTTGGCCCGAATATGAGAAGTTTTTGCTCTGGAGTGCGCCCAGACAATTTCATCGTTTCGAGGAGCCCGGGCAAGCCCAGAACATGGTCTAGGTGCAAATGCGAGATGAAAATAGCCTTGATTTTCATTATGCTTAGCCCGAATTTCATCATCTGGCGCTGCGTGCCCTCTGCGCAGTCAAACAGGAGCAAATCTCCCTCGCGCTTTACCGCGATTGAGGAGAGGTTCCGCTCGCGGGAGGGGATTGATGCGCTTGTTCCGAGGAATGTTATTTCAAACATGGAGTAGGTTGGGAGTTGGAGAGTTTATGAATGTAAGCGAGTAGGGATATAAAAAAATTAGAAATCGCCAGCCCAAATAAGCTGGCGAGCTTTTTCAAAAAAATTCAAGCGTTTTTCAGCTTCGCCTTGTAGACGTAGCCGTCCTTCCCGAGATAGTACATGTAGCCGCCCTGCTTGTCGACCTTCTCTGAGCCGATCTTCTTCTTGCGACCGCTCTTGTTGTGCTTCATCGGCGCTGCCCATACATAGCCGTCCTTGCCGATGTAGTAGAGGTAGCCGTCCTCTCGCTTGATTTTTTCACTGCCTACTTTCTGTCCCATTATATACACCTCCCAAAATTACAATCTGCAGGGATGCTTTCGAGGTAATGTTTTATAAACGTTATCTCGGAGACGGGGTAGAATACGTCGGAACGCGGGATTTATCGTCGGTTGCGCAGGTAGAACCAGCCTGCAGCCACGAGGAAGAGGATAAGAAGGACGGCACCTGCAAGCGCAGTTGAGCCAAGGAGCGGCACCTCGGGCAGCTTGCCGCCTTGGGATTTTGCAGGGGGCGAAATTAGTGCGGAGAGGGTCGCGCCCGAAGAGGAATTGTTTTCGCCCCCGGAGATGCTTGATGAGAGCGCATCCTGCGCAGCCCCCACAAGCTCCTCTGCAA
>JAGVHI010000013.1 GCA_020056635.1 archaeon
CGAGAAAATATTCTGCGTTCACGGTGACGAGACCGAAAAATTCGCAGCAGAGCTGAACGAGATGGGCTTTGACGCCTACGCCCCTGCGCTCGGGGAATCGATTAAGGTGTAAGGATGGTTGAAACAAACGCTCTTCTCAAAATACGGAAATGGTGCTTCTATGCAGGCATGGGCTCGCTTCTCCTTGCCGTGCTGGGCGTGCTCTTTGTCGCAATCGCCCCCCCGCTCCTATTTGCTTTCGGAGGCTCAAGCAGCGCATCAGCGGACTTTTGCGACTCTTCATTGTGCCAAGCAATACAAACGCTCGTTCCAGTTGCATGTATGCTGCTGGTTGTCCTGGGCGCTATTCTAATGGCTCTTTATCCGCTGACAGTGTTGGTAACCGTGGGGGTTTCAAAAAACAGTAGCGACTACAAAGCCATATGGATAGTCATGTGTTTCTTTCTCGGAATTATCGGTGCAGCGCTCTGGGAACTAATAGGGAAAAAGGAGCTGAAACCCTAGTTCCCTACTTTTTCTTCAATTTCGGGACAGGCAGCGGCTTGCTTGGCATATACGGTGCAGCGCCCGGTGCAAACCCCACAAGCTTCTTCTCAGCAATTATTTGCGCCAAGATTCCGCTTGAAAGGTAGCTTGCAAGCACGAGCGAGAAAGGCATGAACACGAAGTACATCACGAATTCCATGAGCAGCCTTCCTGCCAATGGCACAGCGACTGAAACAATCAGCATCGCAATCATGAACGGCACCAATAGTATAAGCAGCGCAATCCCGAACACAAACCCGCACACGAGCCAGACGATGAAAATATCCAGCACCTTCTTCTCTGAAATTTCCCATGACGCCCTCATGGTTTCCATTATGCCCTGCTTATATCCTGATACAAACACGTTATTCGAGAATATGAGCCTTAGGCTGTTATACCACCAAACGCAAAGCGCAAGCAGGTAAGCGACTCCCACAAGAACTGCATACATCAGCCCTTCCATCACCAGCGCCATAAGCATTGCAGTGTTCCCCTCTGATGCGGGCGCAGCCATCAATGTCCCGGATATTTTGTCCCACGCCCCAATAAGCCACATTCCGGAAAGCAAAAGCGCGCCTATAAGCGGGAGCAGCAGCGCCTGCCCAATCCTCGAGTGCCAGCTTGTGAGCACCGCAAGGCTTCTTGCAATCTGGAGCAGCACGAACTGCACGTACGGAACTTCCTCCTGCACTTTGAGCGCCTTTTCCCTCATCGCAACCTTGAAAAACCGAATTTCAAAGAACGCCTGAATCGCAATCGAGAGCAGGGTGGATATAATAGTAACAACTATCATCCAAGCCGCGACAAGTGCAATCCCCTGCGGGGTAACGAGCGCAGCAAGTATCTCCTTTGAGCTCATATCCTCCTTTGCCTGTCCAATTAGGAAAAGCGCAAGCACTATCCCAAACGCAATCCCCAATGCAAGCAATACAATGCGCATGCCGACCATCCCAAGCCCGGTCAGCACGTACCATTTCCTGCTTTCCTCATTCTTGTAAAAATTGAGCACGAATTTGATATTCTCCATGATGTCCATGCTACCAGCCCCCTAAAACCCTTCTCAAGGGGGCTTTCTCGTGCCTTTGTTTTAATTCTTTCTCTATTCTCGAAAATGGGACGCCCCTGGAGCTCGCAAGCACTAGCAGGTGATATAGCAAATCGGCCGCTTCCCACGCAACTGCACGCTTCCCTTTCTTTTGTGCAGCCTCCACGAGCTCGTCTGCCTCTTCCATCACTTTTTCGCACGCAAGCTTTCTGTTCCGCAGCAGTTTTGCAGTGTAAGAGCCCTTTGCCGAACTTGTCCTTCCTTCAATCAAGTCCCCTAGCGCAGCTACCCCAAACCCCTTCCTGCCAAAGCACGTCCCAGTTCCTGTGTGGCAAGCAGGCCCCTTCTGGCGCACGGAAAAGAGCAGCGAATCCGAGTCGCAATCTTGTTTGGCCGAAACAACCTGCTGCACGTTCCCGCTCTCCTCTCCCTTTTTCCAAAGCCTCTTCCTGCCCCTACTATAATAGTGCATCAGCCCGTTCGTCAGGGTTTTCACTAGCGCTTCCCGGTTCATGAACGCAAGCATGAGCACATCCTTGGTCCCCTCATCCTGCGCTATTGCAGGAACAAGGCCTTGCATTTTTGCAAAGTCAATCGTTCCCGCAAACGCCTTGGCTTTTTTTGCGCTCCATCTCATTTACGCCACCCGAACCGGAATCCCGAGCCCCACAAGCTCCCCCTTCAGTTTCTGAATCGTCGTTTTCCCATAGTGCAGCATCCCTGCAAGGAGAGCGGCATCCGCCTTTCCAATCGCAAACGCATCTGCCATATCCTTTGCTCCCCCTGCACCGCCGGATGCAATTACTGGCACGCCCACTGCCACTGAAACCGCCCTTGTCAATTCCAAATCATAACCCGAATTTGTCCCATCCTTGTCTATGCTAGTGAGCAATATTTCGCCAGCCCCTGCATCTACCGCGTCCATCGCCCACGCAACTGCATCCTTTCCTGTATTGTTGGTTCCAGCATTAATCCAGACCTCCCGCCCACGGTTCTCGTTCCTTTTTGCATCTATTGCAGCTACCACTGCCTGCGACCCGTAGCTTTGCGCAATTTCGCCAATCAGCTCAGGCCTCAAAACTGCCGCGCTATTGAGCGCAACCTTGTCTGCCCCTGCATCCAAAACAGCGCTTGCATCCTCAAAGCTTGCAATGCCGCCCCCAACTGTAAATGGCACAAAAACTTGCTCCGCAACAGCCGCCGCGAGCATAACCTCCGTCCCCCTTCTCTCGTTTGTTGCAGTGATATCCAGGAACACAAGCTCGTCAGCGCCCTGCTCATAGTATTTTGTTGCAAGCTTTACAGGCTCTCCCGCATACTCAAGCCCTTGGAAAGATTTTCCCTTCACCACCCTGCCTTCTTTCACATCGAGGCACGGGATAATCCTTTTGAGCACCATAACAACCCCCCTATTTAGCCTCTTTTATCGCCCTTGCAAGCTCGATTTTCCCGTTATACAGCGCTTTCCCGATTATGCACCCGTAAATGCCAATTTTTTTCAGCCCTTCCAAATCCTCGTAGCTTGAAATCCCCCCTGCCGCAATAAGCGGCACCGAGACCTCCTTCTTCATCCTTTCAATCGCTTCGAGATCCGGCCCCTGCATCATCCCGTCCCGCAGCACGCTTGTGAACACGATTGCGCTGCAAATCCCCTGATTCTCCCTGGCAAACTCATACGCATCCAGGCTTGTTTCCTTTTGCCACCCATCAGTCACTATCCTCCCTTCCTTCGCATCAATCGCAAGCGATACTTTTCCCTTAAGCTCAGCAACCGCTTCCCGAAACTTCTTATCCTTCACCGCAGCAGTGGAAACGACCGCTCTTGCCTCCACCCCAATGACCTTGTTCAGCTCAGTCACGCTTCGAATCCCTCCTCCCACCTGAAGGGGTGCAATAAAGCTCAGCTGGTCAATGATATCAAAATTCACCAGCCTCCCGACCATCACCCCCTCCAAATCGACCACATGTATAAGCGTCGCGCCAGCTTCCATAAATTCCTCAGCTACTGACTTGGGGTTTTCGGAATAAACCTCAATTCTGGAGAAATCGCCCTGGCTGAGCCGCACGCACTTCTTTCCCTTGATGTCTATAGCCGGAATCACTTTCATTTTCTCACCACTCCCACAAAGTTCCGCAGCACTTCCAGCCCGGCAGGTCCGCTCTTTTCAGGGTGGAACTGCACAGCAAACAAATTTCCCATTTCAACCGCTGCCACGAACCTCTCACTCTCCTCGTTGCAATATGCGACCGCATCCGGGCATTCTTTCACAGCATATGAGTGGCAAAAGTAAAAAGGCTGGCTTTCCACCCCTTCCAGAAGCCTGCTTTCCTCCTGCATGATAACAGTGTTCCAACCCATGTGCGGCACTTTTTTGCACTTCAATCTCTCCACCTCTCCTTGATAAATGCCCAGCCCCCTCCCTTTCGCCTCCCCGCTTGACTCGAAAAGCAATTGCAATCCCAAGCAAATCCCCAAGAACGGCTTTTCTTCCATTGCCTTCAACAGTCCCTTCCTGATAGGCTCCAGTTTCCTTGCGCATGAAAACGAACCCACGCCAGGGAGCACTACCGCATCCGCATTCTCCAACCCACTCGCATCGGTAACCAATTCCGTTTTTGCCCCAATAAAACTAAGGGCCCTGCTGACACTTCCGGTATTCCCTGCCCCATAATCCACTATTGCTATTTTCATGCTCCCATCCTTCCTTGCGCTTCTGGCATCATCGCGCTCCTTTCATGGCACTATCCTCTGGATTCCCATTACCAATATATCCTTCGCGCCTGCCCTTTTCAATTTCTCAATCAGCCTCTCCAGGCCCTTCTTTGCCACTACGGAGTGCAGTGCATACATCCCCTTTTCCGAAAGCGGCATCATTGTCGGCGCCTCCATTCCCCCCAGCAGCGCAGCCACGCCCTTCATGCTGCCCTCCCCAACATTCAGCATAAGATACGCTTTCCCATCAGCCCTAACCGCCCCTTCAACGGACATTTTCAGGGCAGCCACTCTCGCTCCAGCCTTTTTATTCACAATAAACACGGCTTTCGATTCAAGCACCCGCTCAATTTCGCCCAATCCATTCCTCGCAAGCGTGTTCCCTGTGCTCACCTGGTCCACAATCGCATCCGCAATCCCCAAGTAAGGGGTAAGCTCAGTCGCACCCGCCACCTCAAGGATTTTCACCCGGACCCCCTTCGATTCAAAGAACCTTTTTGCAATGTTAGGCAGCTTTGTAGCAATCGTTTTCCCTTCCAGCTCCCTCACACTGATGCCGTTTTTTCCTGCCACACTAACCCTGCACCTCCCAAAATCAAGCTCGCACGCAATCTCAACATCAGCTCCAGCCTCGCGTATCATATCCAATCCGGTAATCCCGCAATCCGCGGCTCCGTTTTCCACATACCTTGGAACATCATCCGCGCGGGCAAACAGAACCTCATACCCCCCGCACTCGGATTTCACGAAAAGAGAGCCGTTCGGTGAAGCAAGCTCCACTCCCGCCCTCTCAAGCACGCGCAGCGCAGGCTCCATGAGCCTCCCCTTATTCGGAATCGCAACCTTAACAACTGCATTTTCCATATATATCGCCCCGCTCTCGCCCGTATAGCGTTCACCAGCTGCATTTTCCACCTATAACACTCCCTTTGTGCTTGGCACTTCCCCTGCTGCACGCTCGTCAACTGCAACTGCCATCCCAACCGCCCTACCGAATGCTTTGAACATCGCCTCAATCTTGTGGTGGTCATTGTTTCCCTCAATACACTTGACATTCACATTCGCCCTTGCCCCCTGCGCAAATCCCGAAAAAAACTCAGGCACTGCCTCAATTTCAAACCCTCCAATCGCTTTTGCTTTGAACTCCGCATCCACTTTGCAGTAAACTCTACCGCCAAAATCCACTGCAGCCTGCGCCAGCGCATCATCCATGGGCAGCACGAAGAACCCGTACCTGTTTATCCCCCTCTTTTCCCCAAGTGCTTTCGCTACTGCCTCCCCAATGCAAATCCCCACATCCTCAATCGTGTGATGCGCCCCTGTTTTCAAATCTCCGGACGCGGACACTCGCAATCCAATTCCCGCATTTTTCGCAAACGCAGTGAGCATGTGATCAAAGAAACCTATCCCGGTTTCTACTACACTCTCACCAGCCTTATCCAGATTAACCTCGACCTGAATTGCAGTTTCCTTGGTTTTCCTCTCCACTTTCCCTATCCTCATGGCAATACCCTCCCCAAATTTCTCGCATCCTTCAGCCACAGTTTCGCCCCGTCCCTCTCTTTTCCAACATACGCGCACGGAATTCCAGCCTCTTTCGCAGCAGCCAAATCCGAAGCAGAATCCCCAACATACAAGGACTTTTTCGCATCCATCCTGCGCATGCACTCCAATAATGGCTCAGGCGAAGGTTTCTCCTTTTCACAGTCCTCCTGTGCCACCAAAAAATTCGGTTCAAACACCCCTGCAAACATCCCCTCCATTGCCCAAATTGCCTCTTCCCTCGGCCTTGAGGTCACGATTCCTAGCTTGTACTTTTTCGAAAGCGCAAGAAGCGCCTCTTTTGAAATCAATGGGCTTTCCTTCTCCCTCAATCCGCCCTCCCCATTGATTCCCAAATACTCCCGCTGGAAAATTTCCTTTATCCTCTCATACTCAACCGAGCTCCTTTCCACTTTTTCCGGCTCATTTATTCCTTTTGCAAGAGCATACGACAAATCCCAGTCATTATTGAACCCAGGTATTGCCTTGAGCTTAGAAATTTGTGTATCCGTCACTTCCAATCCAGCAAATCCCTTTACAGCCTTTTTTATCGCGCCCCGGTACGATTCCCTCACATCCACGAGCACCCCATCCATATCAAACATTATTGTGTCAAAGTTGCCCGCAACCAGCTTCACAGCCTCAATCACCAACCCATTCTCTTTCCCAGTCCCAATTGTAACCCTGAAAAAACCCGGCAAATACGAGAATTTCCTCACCTTTATCCCAAGCGCAAGCAATTTCTCAAAAGTGATTTTTTCCGATTTCACAAGCAAAAAGTTCGCGCCAGAAGGATAGATCTTCGCGAATTTTGAAAGCTCTCCAGCCAGCCTCTCACGCTCAGCAATAGTTCCCTTCACTTTCTGCTCAAACCATCCAGAATTCTCAAGCAGTATTTCCGCAAACCGCAAGGAAAGCACATTAAGGTTCCATGGCATCCTCACCCTGTTCATGTCCTCAACCAGTTTTTCTGGCGCAATCGCATACCCAACCCTCAAACCCGCGGCGCAATACGCTTTTGAGAAAGTGCGCAGCGATATAACATTCTTCCGAATAGGATATGTTTTCTCCATGAACTCCGCATACGCCTCATCCAGAATCACAAGCTCCGCGTTTTTTGCAATCTCATCAATTAATTTCTCCGTAAGCACCGTTCCAGTTGGATTGTTCGGGTTGCACAGGAACACTGCCTTTCCCTTGCATTTTTCCACAAACCCCTCTGGCACCCCAAACTCCGAATTGAGCGGCACTTCCTCTAGCCTGCACCCAACAAATGCGCAAACCATGCGATAAACAGAAAATGTCGGCACAATGGTTATCGCATTCATCTCGGGCGTTAGGAATGCGAGCGCAATCATCTGCAATATCTCATCCCCCCCGTTCCCAACAATCACGTTTTCCATCCTGCATCCTGCTTTCTTAGCAATCAGGCCCCGCAACTTCGCATACGAGCTATCTGGATACCGGTTTAGCGCAAGCTCTCCAAGCTCCGCTGCAAATTTCTCCCTAATCCCATCCGGAATGTCATATCCTGATTCATTCTGGTCCAGCTTCACATCCGCATCATCTCCGCTAGGGAACGGGTAAGGCTCCATGCCCCTGATTTCCTCTCTTATCTCAACCATTTTTCACTCCCTCGCTTCCTACACATAATCTCATTCATTTTCCCAACCTCAACCTCACAGCTCGCTCGTGCGCAGCAAACCCCTCTGCTTTCGCAAACTGCGCGCACCTTTCATACAGCTCTTTTTCTCCGCTTGCTCTCACAACTGTACTTTCTTTCATGAAAGAAAGCACTGAGAGTGCGGACGCGAATCTTGCGCTCCCCCCAGTGGGCAGCACATGGTTGCTCCCAATGCAATAGTCCCCGAGAACTGCAGGGCATTCATTCCCTACGAACACTGAGCCTGCATTCCGCACCATAGAAAGCAATTTCCCCTCCTCTTTCAGCATAATTTGCAGGTGCTCGGGCGCAAATTCATTCACGAATTTTGCGGTCCGCTCCAAATCCCGCATATCCGCAATAACTGCATACGAATTTTCCGCGGATTTCCGGATTATCCCTGCCCTAGGCTCCTTCTCCAGCCTCTGCTCCAGCCTATTGCATATCTCCCTAACAGCCCCCTCGCTGCCCAATAGCACTGCAATTGCATCAGGGTCGTGCTCAAGCTGCGCAAGCAAATCGGCAGCAGCCCAGTCAAAATTCGCACTCTCATCTGCAACAATGAGCACTTCGCTCGGGCCTGCAGGCATGTCTATGTCGCACGAAATCCCCCGAACCATATTTTTCGCAGCAAGCACATACTTGTTCCCGGGCCCCACAATCTTATCCACTTTCGGCACAGTTTCCGTCCCATATGCCATTGCGCCAATAGCCTGCGCCCCCCCTACCGCAAAAATGTTACCTATCCCACACAGGTCTGCAGCCACAAGCAGCACAGGGCTCACGGGCGGTGGCGTGCACAGGCAAATATAGGGCACTCCAGCCACTTTCGCAGGAATTGCAGCCATTATGACTGAAGAAGGATATGCCGCCCTTCCGCCTGGGGCATAAATTCCCACCCTTCCGATCGGAGTGAAAACCTGCTCCACGCTTCCCCCTTCGGTCTCCGCCTTCGCATTCTTGGGCTTGAATTTTTTGCATGCGATTCCCTGATTCCTTATTGCAAATTCCATTGCAGCAATTGCGGCAGGCGGAACTCTTGCATATGCTGCGCGAATTTCATCCATGCCAATGCGTATTCTATACTCCCCCCCCTGCCCGTCAAACTTTTCCGCATATTTCTTGAGTGCCGCATCGCCCTCCTCTCTCACATCCTTCAATATCCCCCGCACGCTAGCTTCCACTTTTGCATCTTCTGCCCCCTCCGCATTTCGCCGCAATGGCGCATTTTTGATATCGTATACCCTAATCATGCAAAACACCGCTGCCTAACGCTTGGCAGCAACCCTAATGATGAAGAACTGATATGGGCTGGGCTGGCTCGAAGAAGGCAACTGCTCTATTTTCCCATATTTTGCCCATGCTGGTATTTCTGTGGGCAACAGGTATATAAGCTTTGCCCTACATAATACTCTATCAGTTACCATATTTGAGGTGAAGGCAAATGAACGTACTGGCAAAGAATTTGGCAAATGGAGGAAGCCCATCTAGGGATCCCGCAAATATATTTTCCTCAACCGGGCCGCTTGGTCGTGACATACCCTCAGGTAAAAAAAGTTGGGAAGTGATTTGATGCAAAAATTGGCATTCCTTATTGTGCTTGCGCTCCTTGCAGCGCCGCTTTTCGCGCTGCCTGCCTGCGCATACGGCTCTCTCCCGGACCTGGCAGTCAGGTTCGAAACAATCCAGAGGGGCGCGAATTACGCCGATGTTGACATAACGGTCTGGAACCTCAATTGCGCCGCGGCAGGCCGGTCCGTGCTCTACGGCACAATCAACCTTCCGCCCACCGAAATAGAGTATGAAATCCCACCCCTGCGCGGGCACGGCTCATTCACGGTGCGGGTGAGGGCATTCTGCTCTGAAAATGAGCCTACCGTGATTGAAGCGCAGGCGTACGGCCAGTTCGAGGAGTCAGATTACCTCAACAACCATGCAACCTACCTTCCCTGCGTAGGCGGCATCTCAGGCAGGGCTCCGCTGCGCCACACATAGACAAATGCAAGATGGCTCGCCAGCCGCAACCGCATCAAAGCCGGCTTATCTCAACAGATTTCGCCAGCCTCTCACTCAAAAGAAGCGCTTTCAATTGCGCAACCGATTTTTTGCACTTCGATATTTCAACAAGCGCGCCCCATGTTGCAACCCTGCCCCTCTGCGCTGCAATGGATTCGCTCTTAATCAAATCAACATTCTCCTTCGCAAGGAGCGCAAGTATCCTTGACAATGTTCCGGGCGCATCAGACATCTCAAGCGAAACATGCGCAATGTTCTCCCCAAGGTAAGCGAATGGCACAATGGTCAATGTTTCTTTCTTTTCATCCAGTATCGCAAGCACGCTGGACCCTTCCTTCAGATTCAGAACTTCTCTAAAAGAAGATGGCACGAGCAGCCTGCCCCTCGCATCCATTTTTGCAATTTCGGCTTTTCCCACAAAAATCCCATATGTAAAAGAAGGTGCAGGTTATAATTCTTACTTCGCTTCCCTGCTCTGCTTCATGGAATAGCGCCTGCTCTTTCCTTCATAGTCATTTTTCCCGAAAAACATCCTTTCGACAAACGCATACACCACATAAAGCGCGCTAATAAGCAGGAAAAATGCCCCAACCAAAGCACCGAACACTAGCGCAAGCAGTATGAATGGAAGGGAAACAAGCGCCCCTGCCACAAGCGCAACCAGCACCCCTATTGCAAGCACTATTGCAGCCGCAGCAGTCACAATGAGCTTCTTCCCCTCTTCCATCCTACCACCAATCCAGTTAGTATTTCAAGTCAATTAACCTTTTGGCACATACCTCGCAACAACTGCGGCAAGGTTCGCGGCAGGCATGCTCTGCAGCCATACTTTTCCCGGCCCCTCAATTGTCGCAAGGAACAGCCCTTCCCCCCCAAACAGCATATTTTTGATTCCCTTTTGCATCACCACATCGAACTTCACCGTTGGTTCCATCATAGCCAAGCTGCCGGTATCCACTTTGAGCAATTGCCCGGCATTCAAAGTCATTTCCGTGATCTCCCCGTCAAGCGATACAAACACTGTCCCTGGCCCAGTTATCTCCTGCAAAATGAACCCTTCCCCCCCAAACAGCCCGACTCCGAGCTTTTTGCGGAAATGGGTTTTTAGCTGCACAGTCTGCTCTGCAACCAGGAACGCATCCTTCTGGCAAATCATGCTCTGCCCTGCTGCAAGCTTAAGCGGAAGTATCTTGCCCGGGAAATCTGCTGCAAACGTGACGAACCCCTTCCCGCCATTTGATGAGAAATTCACAAGGAACAGCGACTCTCCAGAAAATAGCCTTCCAATCGCAGCGCCTGCGCCTCCCCTCATTTCGCTCTTCATCTCCATGTTCCCGCTCATCCATGCCATCGCTCCGCTCTCGGAGTACACGCTCTCCGCCTGCTCAAGCTCAACAGTAATAGTCTGCATTGTAGTCCCATCTATGCGATACTTCATCCAAACCACCTATGGACAGGATTAGGGGCTGAAAATTAAAAAGAAACCCCTTGCCGTGTTTTTAACCTATCCGTTGTTTATAAGTAACGCGATTTGCATGGCAAAAGAAAGGAAAAGGCTCTCATTCATTGATAGGTACCTAACCCTCTGGATATTCCTTGCAATGGCGCTTGGAATCTCACTCGGGCATTTTGCCCCCCAAAGCGCAGTTTTCGTGAATAGTTTCAACATGGGGACTACGAACCTGCTTATTGCCGCAGGCCTGATACTCATGATGTACCCTCCGCTTGCGAAAGTAAGGTACGATAAGCTTGGCGAAGTATTTGCGGACCGCAAGGTGCTCGGGCTTTCGCTTCTGCAGAACTGGATTATAGGCCCAATCCTGATGTTCGTGCTTGCGATTGTATTCCTGCGTGACATGCCCGAATACATGGTCGGGCTCATACTGATAGGGCTTGCCCGCTGCATAGCAATGGTTCTGGTATGGAACGAGCTTGCGAAGGGGCACACTGATTACGCGGCAGGACTTGTGGCGTTCAACAGCATATTCCAGGTGCTATTCTACAGCGCCTATGCATGGCTATTCATCACCATACTGCCACCCCTGTTCGGGATTGCGGGTAGCATCGTGAACATCAGCATATGGCAAATAGCTGAAAGCGTTTTCATCTACCTCGGAATCCCGTTTATCGCAGGCGCTCTTACCCACTATCTCCTGACCAGGGTAAAGGGAGAGGAATGGTACCACTCAAAATTTATCCCAAGCATAAGCCCGCTCACTCTCGCAGCCCTTCTTTTCACAATAATAGTCATGTTCAGCCTCAAGGGAGGGCTTATCCTGCAAATACCATTTGACGTATTCCGGATAGCGATTCCGCTCCTCATCTATTTCGTTCTCATGTTCCTTGTGAGCTTTTACATGGGCATGAAGCTCGGGGCAGGGTACCCCAAGACCGCAACCCTCTCCTTCACAGCAGCAAGCAACAATTTCGAGCTTGCAATCGCAGTGGCAGTCGCTGTTTTCGGCATAAACTCCGGAATTGCATTCGCAGCGGTGATCGGGCCGCTTGTTGAAGTCCCGGTGCTAATTAGCTTAGTGAATGTTTCGCTTTGGCTGAAAAAGAAATATTACCTGGGCAGTTCTTGATGCAATCAGGAAGCCCCCGACGAGGATTGAACTCGTGACCTTCTGCTTACCATGCAGACGCTCTACCTCTGAGCTACAGGGGCGAAAAACAGAATCTATTTGGCAAAAACGTGCTTTAAAACTATAGTGTCCTCCCTGCCCGGCCCCACCCCAACCACGTAAATTGGAACAGACAGGCTCTTTGAAACGAACTCGATATACTCGCGAGCCTCTTTCGGAAGGGATGAATACCCCCTCTTCGCAAGCGCTTTCCATTCCGGCTCAGGCATTGCTTTCCACCCCTTCATTGAAATGTAAACAGGCTTGCACCGCGCGAACTCCTCGGGCGTCTGCGGCATGTAATCTATCTTCGTCCCATCAAGCTCGTAATGGGTGCAGATTTTCACTTCCTGCTCCCCTGCAAGCGTATCAAGCCTTGTAAACGCCAACCCGGTCAATCCATTCACCCAAGCGGAATACCTAAGGGTTACCAAATCAAGCCAGCCAATCCTCCTAGGCCTCCTGGTGACAGTCCCGTACTCCTCCCCCCTGTCTCTAATCCCGTTTCCAACTGCATCAAATAATTCGGTAGGCAGCGGGCCGCTTCCCACTCGCGAAGTATAAACTTTCACTACTCCCACTACCTCATCTATTTTGGTCGGCCCAATCCCTGTTCCTGTGCAAGCCCCTCCTGCAGTAGTGTTCGAAGAGGTCCCGTACGGGTACAGCCCATGGTCAATATCAAGCATCGCGCCCTGCGCACCCTCGAGCAGCACATTCTTCTTCTTTGCAACTCCCTGCGCTAGCGTTTGTGTTCCATCTCCAATGTAAGGCGCAAGCTTTTTCCCATACGCTAAATACTGCTCAAGCACCTGCTCATAAGTTTGCCCGAAGTTCTTCCCGTATATAGACAATTGCTTTACTTTCAGCTCATGCAGCTTGGTCAGCCTTCCGCTCAACGTTTTCTCTGAAAGCAAATCCGCAACCCTAATCCCAAACCTGGAAGCTTTATCCGAATAGCACGGCCCAATTCCCCTTCTCGTAGTCCCAGCCGCAAGAGGGCCCTTCCTCTCCTCCTCAGCCCCATCCAGCTCAAAATGGTAGGGCATTATCACATGCGCCCTCCCGGAAATAACAAGCAACGGCTCATGCCCCTCTTTCTTCACCATCTCAATCTCTTCAAGCAATCTCTTTGGGTCAATGACGCACCCGTTTCCAATAACATTCACCTTGTCTGGGTAAAGCGCACCGGATGGCATCAGGTTGAACTTAAACTTCTTGCCATTCAGCACAATCGTGTGCCCTGCATTAGCGCCGCCGCAATACCTTGCTATAAAATCAGCTTTGCTGGCGTAATAATCTACAACTTTCCCCTTCCCTTCATCTCCCCATTGTGCTCCTATCACTACTGCTACGGCCATTTTTCCACCTTCTTTTATATCGTAAATTAGCTTATTAACCTCTCTGCACTCTACCACTCTATCTCTTTAATTTGAGCCCCTTTTGAGAGCTTTTCCTCAGCAACTTTCATGCAAACAGAAAGCGCCCCATCAAGTGCGCTCACGTTGCTCCCAGTGGCGGTAGCCGCATGCCTATGCCCCCCTCCCACCCCTCCAATCATCTTCCCTGCCTCTTCCATTAGCGGCACAAGCGAAAATTCAGGTGGGACCCTGTCGCTGCACCTTGCAGACACCCTTGCTTCTTTCCCAGCCTCGCCCACGATTGCAACATCCGCGCCCAAGGAAACCAATGCATCCGCCACGTGCGCAGCAAAAGAGCGCACCTTAGTGACCGCAACAAGCAGGTTCCCCGCTCTTGCAACATGCAGCCTTTTGCACGAAGCGAGAGTTTCAATCCTTTCCGAAATATCCTCATCATGCGATGCAAATGTGCTCACTTCCCACATGCTTTTTCCAGAGGCGGAAAGCAATTTTCCCGCAACCTCCAGAGTCCGTGCATTGGAATTCTTGAACCGTGCGCTGTCTGCAATCAACCCCACAAGCAATGCTTCCGCAACTTTCCTATCAGGCTTTGAAATCAATTGCGCGATTATTTCAGAGCTAGACGAAGCATTTGCATCAATGAACGCATTCGCTGCTTTCACACTCCCCTCATTTATCGCATGGTGGTCAAATATAGCTGCAATTTTCTTTCCCTCAAGGTGCGAAAGCAGGTAAGGCGAGCTCGAATCCACAACAACGCAATCAAACCCTCTCAATTCCACGCTTGCAAAATTCAGCACGGTCCCCTCGCATAGCGCAACATACTTTCTTGCTTCGGAAGTGAGCCTGTCTGGGGCAGCAACAACTGCTTTTTTCCCCAAATGCCACGAGAGCGCAAGCGCCGAGCACACAGCATCCAAATCCCCGAGCGAATGGAACGTAATTAGCACTTTCTTTCTTTTCAGGGAGGCCAAAAACCGCTTTGCCTTGGGGTAATCCATAAGCTAGACAGAACAGAAAAAGAAGATAAACCTATTTGGAACGCGGCTTTAGATAGACTGCAAAATGGTAAGGCTCGTCTTTGGCGATATGCATATATCGTATCCCCCTATCCAGCTTATCCTGATTTGAAAACAGCCGTACTGCCTCATCAGCCAGCTTCCTAAGCTCGAAGGGAACATCAGAAACGTGTATTGGCGCCTGTTCATCGGTCATGAATGTAAGCATCCCGAAATTCTCGCATTTTATCCTGGTTGCTTTCACCGGGAAAAGGATTAGGGGCTCCGCTTCCTTTGCAACCGATGGTATGAACACAAGGGAATATGCGGTATCGCTTCCATTGAACTTTGCAAGAACGGTCAGCTCAGAGATGCGCATGGCTTTTCCGCGCATTCCTTCCTCCTCGCATTGGGTTACTTCAGCCAATGCGATTGAGCCCTCCAGATGAGTAAACGGGTTCTCCCACAGCTTTTCCGCAACCATCCCATACTTGAACCTGAATGTAAGCCTGTTTATCAAATTTGAAATAATAGGGTGCTTCTCCCTGCGGTAAAAATACTGCCTTCTCTCCCATCCGCGCTTTTCTGCCTCCCTGACTGCCTGCGCATCTGGCGTATAGCCCCTGATCGCTTTCCTTGCAAGCGCCCTAAGCTCGTGCGGGATTTCAAAATATTTTACCCTTATCCCATTGCTCGTACTGCTCCCCGCTCTTATCCCAAAGAACCCTTCGGCATCTGTCTTTTCTGTTTTGATTGGCAGGAAAATTGCGCCAACCTTCTCATACACTATCCTGAATGCCTCTTGCGAATCCTGGAATTTCACCGACACTTCCCTGCACTCGGAAAAGATGTCTGGCGTATCCTTTCCAATATAAGAAATGCTGCTGTATGCGCGAATGCGGGCCGCAGCCGCTGCATTCTTATCAAGCTCCTGCCCTTTCCTCTCAAATGCCCCCTCGCTTCTGTACCTAAACTGGCGCGCAATCCCCAAAACCAGTGGCATAGCTGCCCTTTTGAAAAAATCCGCCCTTGGGGCCGCTTTCCCGGGCTGCACTGCTCCTAATCGCATTTCCATGCGCAAGTTATGCTCTTCTGTGCTTATAAATGCTTTTCCGTGTTAAGAAAAAAACAGGAAAGGGAAAATCTGCTACTCCCTTTTCACAAGGTACGCAGTGTAATGCGAACCATTGACCGGCGGATTTTTCACTCCGGCGCAATCCGCAATGTCCAGCATATCCACTGTTTCAGCCGCGAACCTGCGCACCACGTACGGAATTTTCCATATCGGGACTGCCTTTTTGCTACCCGCCCCCCCGCCCTCCGCAGGCTGGCTTACATGGCCCCATAAATACGGCATTCTCCCAAACGCGGTGATTGGCATATCGAATCGAACATAATATTCGGCCCCATTGAACGAAACCCTGACTGTCGCCTCCACAATCTCGCAATTGTCCCAGCGTGTAGCCAATGATTCGAATTTAGTTATCCTGGCTGTTGCCAGCGGACTTTTCCCGCCTAGCGCCCCCTCTTCGAG
>JAGVHI010000020.1 GCA_020056635.1 archaeon
TGACTTGGCAGGATTGAGCAAGCTTGCATTTGATTCACAGCTTGAGTGGCTAGTCAGAGAAAAGGCTGCAAACAAGTACATTGAATTGTCTGACGACTACGAAGGGCTTCTGGGGATGGCACGAAGGGGGCCTGGCTCTGTACAGTCTAAAGCAGGAAACAAATGCCTGAGCATTTGCATTAGCGAGAATGATTTGACTGGAATAAACAAGCTTGCCAATGATACACGGCTTGAGTATGATGTCAGAGAAAAGGCCCGGGCTGCCATAGAAAAGTTGCAAAAAGAATTGAGCCAGAAACCAGGGATAAATCCACTTGCAGGAGACGGTTTGATTCTTTCAGACACCTCGTTTAAGCCAAACGGGCAAAGATGGATGAGGAATTTGGCGGTCAGGGTGAAGGAAAAAACAACGCACATATTCCTCAAAAGAGTTGCTTAAGCCAGATTGGCGTCCAAAGATACCTATATGGGAGGAGAAATTCACTTTGTGCACCATCTACGCTTAATCCCAAAAACTGCGCAGAAAGGCAAAGAGCGAATTTTCAATATTTCAATTTCTCGGATAGGAACACGAGAATTTAGGCGTCAAAACAGGCGCAAGAAAAAGCCGAAAAATGCCTATTTTTCCCAGTTCCACCTACGCTTAATTTGTTCTCGCGCAAAGCTGCTCAATCATTCGAGAAAATACAGCAAAAATCCGATTTTACTGACGCCTAGCTTACTCCATATAATATATATGTAATATATCGCGACTACACTACCTTCTGAATAGTTTTCTTAATGTTTCCCTAATCATCCCCCTAGTGATTACAACCCCATAATGCGAATACTTATACTTCAAAGTCCGTTTTGTAACAAGGATGAAGGACTTATCGTATTCTTTTTGATAATAGGCAAACTTCTTCTCAAGCCAGTCCGGCTGCCTAGATAAGTTCTTGCCAGTCTCGACATCAAAGCAGTAATGCTTGTTCTGGTGCTCCACGACCAAATCTGGGCCATTTGTCACGTTCATCTCAATTACTTTGCCGTATCTTTTGAGTTCAGCCTCCAGAAGGTAACAGAAGAAGGCATGAACCAAGCTCTCGTTATATCTGGGTTTTAGCCAGTAATAAGACGCGCCAGAGGTTCCAAAAGGGCTTATTTTCAACGCGCGGTAGCCCTTGGTAAAGAGAGCTTCCTTTTGCCTAAAGGTAAGGTTGCTCCCCAAATGCAGATTTGCCTCAAGGTCGTATTCCTCCTTTTTGGGCTCTTCTTTCTCATCATCCAGAGCCGTTTCAGGCACTCTTTGGCGCTCAAGCCTGCGCCATTCCCTCTGCCTCTCGCGCTTTTCTGCCAATTCCCTTTCATGCTCCAATCTCCTTCGTTCTTCCTCCTGCTTTAGCTCCGCCTGGTTCCTCTCGTACATTTTCCGTAATTCCTCCGGCGTTGGCTTTTTCTCAGGTTCTGGGAAATAAGAGCGAAACTTGTCGTAAATCCATATCGCAAGCAGTACGATTCCATACCCTATTACAAAGGGGAGTAAGATTAGGCCTACAAATCCGACTGCCGCAAGCCCAAGTACGCACCCGATAATGACGAGTGAGCCCTTGACCAGTAGCTCAAGGGTGTTCTCCATACTCATGCCTAACCACCCAAGAGAGTTTTGTCAAGCCCTTTCTCAATCACCTTCCTTGCAAGAAATTCCTTTACTTCCGGGTCTTGGAATAATGCGTTCATCAAGTCGTTTCCCTGCTTGTTGTAATCCTGAATTAGCACTCGCTCATCGAACGGGTTGCCGCATTTCCCGCAAAACGATTGGGTTGGTGAATTGCGCTCCTTGCAACGGGAACAAATTCTCAAATCCAGTTTTGGCTCTTTTTCAATAGGTTTATCCTTCAGAGAATACATCTGCAAAAGGGTAGAATCTACATCCCGCCCGGACAAATGAACGTAAGTTGCTGCCATTTCGCTTCCCTGCGTCCATCCAAAATACTCTTTCATTTGCGCTTCCGTTAGCTTTGAGGCTAGGGACGTTGCCCTCGAATGCCTGAAAAGATGCGGGTAAATGCGTTTCCTTATTCCGCTTACCTTGCTTGCCCTGCGCAGCATGGCAAGAATCGAAGGATAAGCGCATGGAATGGGCTGATATCTTGCAAGCCTGGCAGGCCAGAGCGGAGCGTCCGGGTTGCCCTTGTCCGGGTGTTCCTGCAACCACTGGCTCAGTATCTGGACGCTTGCAATTATGCGAACCCGGCGGCTTCCGGTCTTGCCATTTACAATCAAAACAGCCCCATAATTGTCAAACTGGACATTCCTGAGCTTGAGGTATAGCAACTCACCGATTCTGCATCCAGACTCGTATAATAGCAAAATAAGCGCCTTATCACGCGAATTGGTGGTTGAGTTGGCTATTTTTTGTGCTTCCTCAACAGTCAATAATTCCTCTGGCAATTTATGCGCCTTGTTGCCAAGTCTCGGCTTGAGCCATTTTATGACTTTGGGAAATTCCTCATCTTTTCCGAGAAGCCACTTATAGAACATTTTGAGAACAATTTTGAAGTCGTAGCGGGTATATTCGGCATAGTTTTTTGAGTCGAGGTCTGTAACCAGCCGGATCAAGTCCATTTTCGTAGCTGTTGAAAAATCCTTGTTGAGCCATTGCGCAAGCAGGCGAACGCAGTACATACATTTTACAACCCGCAGTTTTCCCGAGCCTTTGGCAAGTCGCATCCGTGCGAAATTCTCAATTTGAGTTTTGGCTTTCGCAGGCAAGGCAGATTTTTTCAATCTTCCAAGCTCCTGCTCAAAGTTCGTTTGCGATTTGTACATAACGTATTCATTCAAGGGCTCACCTCACGGAGAGCCCCCTGTCCTGCTCAAAGTAGTATATATAGTTAGGCGAGACAAGCAACGAGGTCAGACTCAGGTGATTGACGAGGTAGGCATGATGCTTCTTTTTCATGCCAGTATTATTTGGCAAGGTCTTCTTTATGGTTAGTGCCTAATTCGGCACTTTTGTGCCTGGTTTACTAGTTGCGGATTGACATTTTATGGAAAAGGAGTAAAAACCTCATAGATGAAAAGCCTGAAAGGGTGTTATGATGCGACCCAAGCTGCGAGAACAGAACATCAAAATACGAAAATTCCGAGTAAGCGATGCGTCAAAAGTGAGCAGATTAGTTCGTGGAACTCTCAAAACGGTAAATGCACGCGAATATCCGAAGAAAACAATTCAAATGTTTGTGAAGTATTTTTCCGCACAAAATATTAAGAAAGACTCCAAGACTGATTCAATCTATCTGGCGTTTGCAGGCAGCAAACTTGTCGGCTGCGGCAAGGTTTCCAGAGAAAATTGGATTGGAATGTTATTTCTAAAACCGAGATATATCGGCAAGGGAATCGGGGCTCTGCTTCTTTCCCAACTTGAAAAGGCGGCAAAAAAGCACAAAACCAAGGCAATTCATGCTAATTCGGCTCCTGGTGCACTGAGATTCTACATAAAACACGGCTTCAAGAAAGTGAAAAAAATCAAGAAAGATACTGGCGGAATAGCTTATGTTGTGAAGAAGAAATTATGAAATCGGGTTAGGCTGGTTTGACGCAGGGGCAGCCGTGCATTGACAAAAGACAGCGGTACACCTATAGTATCATACAAGATGCAGGGGGAGAGATTTGAACTCTCGAACTCCTAAGAGGCAGGGTATCTTACCCATATTCTTGAAATTCTTTCTTTTGGGGGTGAAACCCTCACTTCTTTTCTTTCTTCGAAAGAAAAGAGATATGGGTCCTAAGCCCTGCGCATTTGACCAGGCTTTGCTACCCCTGCGGCATTATTCTGGAAAAAGAGGTTAATTAACCGTTCTACAATACTCAAATCTCAATGGTCTTGTCGCACATTTCTTCTACTTCCTTGAGCAATACCTTGTCTGCACTCTTGTCTGTAAGGAGCAGGCAGCCTGCCCCAGTCGCCCGCGCGTCTGTTAGCAGCCTGTGCAGGAATCTTGCGAATAGCTCCCTGTCATTGTATATCATCATGGTGGAGACCGAATCAAGCAGTACGAACCTGTCCCCTGGTATCCGATTTAGCGCTTCTTTGACTGATATTGCAATGCTTGATAGGTTCGAAACATTTCCAATGTAGCGTACCCACTCATTTTTTCCAACTCCGGATTTTGAAATGCAATCAACCACAAGCACCTTGCCAAAATCGATCCCATTGGCCCCATACTCATGCAACAGGGTTGTATACGGCCTGTTTGCTGAGATAACTATGACCTTGTGGAATTTTTCGGAAAGCAACTTCACCGCAGCAAGGTGCAGCTTGAGCAGGCTGTCTGAATCAGCTTTGAGCAGTGCGCATCCTTTGTCCGGCACATCCAACAGCTCCTTTTCCATCCTCTCTTCAAACGCAATCCTCCTGCTCGGCTGTTCCTCAACCTCTACTGCTTCCGCTTCACCTGCAGGAACATTCCGCTCAAGCATAGTTTCATATATCTCCGTGTTTTCGTGCGCAGCATTCGGCTGAACCCTTGCTTCCCTTGAAAATACCGCATCATATATCTCGGGCTTGTAAACCGGTACCTCGATGACTTTCGCCGCAAGCCCGCGCTTTTGCAAATCAAGCTGGAGCAACTGCGGGTCAACTGGATGATAATGGGTTATCGCAATCACGTCCGGCTTTTGCTCGATTATCCTCTCAAGTGCATCAGTCGTGCTCCCAAGCATTACTTCATCAGCAATGCCCAGCAGCCTTACAAGCTCGATACGCTCCTTTTCAGGAAGCTGGAACCGGATCGGGAATTTCCAAGCTGTTTTGTCTGGCGAAACTACCACTATAAGGCGGTCACCGAGCTTTTTTGCCTCCTGCAAGTAGTGAATATTCCCCGGGTGGAGCCCGTCGAATGCCCCGAATGCCATTATTGTTTTCCCAGCCAAGCAAGCTCACCGGCAGGAGATGCTTTTGGCTGGAATATAAACTAATGCCAAGAGGTTGCCATGGGCTATACCACCTGGCATTTTGGAAAAAGAAGCAATCCGCCCATTCTAGGGAAGCGCAGCTTCGACCATCGGCATCAGCCTTTCTGCATGGGACTTCTGAGTTGTTGCCTCCCTGTGCTTGCCAACGCTTTGCAATGCAACAGACGCCCTGGAATGCGCGTGGACTGCCATCCCGTGCTCCTCTGCCTGCCTAAAGCACTTGCCTGCCATAGCAAGGTGCGATGCAGCACGCTCCACAAGGTTCTTTGCCTTTGCAGGGTCCTTGGCAATCTCAGCAGCCTTCGTATATTCGTCCGCCGCGCTAAGCCGGAGCATCCCAACCTGCATCGGCTCATTGCACACCTGTGCAGCAACCCCGTATGCGCATGCAGCGCTTGAATGGTCGCCCCTCTGTGCAAACACCTCTCCTGCAGCCGCGTAATCAAGCCAGTTTTTTTCCCCACCGTTCACGCTTGCGCAAAATACAGAAGGCTTTGCAATACTGGTTGTTTTTACAGCAAGCCACAACTGCGCCTCCATCCTTTGCCTGGCCTGGTTCGCATTCCCGTTTGCCTGCTGCCCATTGTGTATATTGGCTCTCGTTTTTTCCATCCTATTACCTCCTCTAAGCATCAATTATTCTAATCCTTGATTGTTAATCTTCTGACACTGGCTCTTTATTAAACTGCCTGCCTCAACCCCTATTTGATGGCAAAGATTTATACTCGCACTGGGGATGGCGGGGAAACAGGCCTTTTGGGCGGGGTTAGGATTGAGAAGGATGCACCCCGTATTGAGGCAATCGGCTCGGTGGATGAAGTAAATGCATCCATAGGCATGGCGCGAGCCTATTGCAAGGAACCTAAAGTAGGGGCGATTTTAGGCGCAATTCAGTCCGAACTGTTTGACATAGGCGCGGAGCTTGCATCCCCTCACAAGCCAGCTGCATTCCACACTGACAAAGCCGCAGAGCTTGAGCAATTGATAGACAGGTTCGATTCAGAGCTTGAGGAGCTGACGCAATTCATTTTGCCTGATGGGAGCATTCTAGGCTCCAGCCTGCACCTTGCAAGAGTAGTTTGCAGGCGCGCTGAAAGAAGGGTGATTGCGCTTTCGCGCAAGGAAAAACTGAACCCGGCAATCAAAATCTACCTAAATAGATTGGGAGATTTGCTATTTGTGCTTGCAAGGTATGCGAACAAGAAAGCGGGGATAACTGAAGAGGTTTGGAAAAAAGGCACTGGATAGGGGGTTATTTTTTAAACCCTCTTGGGCATAATAGACGATAACAATGCATATTTTCCCGCATTACCATTCAATCGAATGGGAGGGGCTTAGATGGACAAGAAGAAAATAGTAGATGCGCTAACAAAGGCGCTCGAGGACAAGGGAAAGCGCAAATTCTCCCAGTCAGTGGAATTCATAATGAATTTTAGGGGAGTCGATTTCACCAAGCCCGAGCACAGGCTCAACATTGATATTGCGCTTCCGAAAGGGAAGGGAAAGGAGCTAAGGATAATTGTTTTTGCGGACGGGCAGCTTGCGGTGGATGCAAAGAACGCGGGGCTTGAAGTGGTCGGCGGCGCCCAAATCCCATCAATGGCTGCAAACAAGAAGGATTTGAAGAAGCTTGCAAAGCAGTCCGAGTTCCTTTCGCAGCCCAACCTCATGACAGTGGTTGGTAAAAACCTAGGCCAGGTGCTTGGCACTATGGGAAAGCTGCCAAAGCCGGTTGCCGGATTGGGCGTTCCGGTAATAACCGAGGCTGCAAAGCAGGCAAGGACAAGGGTAAGGATGGCGTCAAAAGGCAAATACCTGCCGGTTGCGCAGTGCCTGGTGGGAACCGAGGCAATGAACATCGAGGATTTGGCTGAGAACATTGATGCGGTTTATGAAAAAGTGAAGGCAAAGGTCACAGAGCCCAACATAAAATCGGCGTTCGTGAAGCTCACGATGGGCAAGCCGGTCAAAATTTGATGGTGAAACTTATGGCTACAAAACGGACAATCAGCAAGGAATCGCACGGGCATCTCCGAGAGGGTATAAAGCAGAAGGCCGATGCGGCAGAAAAGCTTGCAGGCGAAATCAAAGGGGCAAAAGTGCTTGCGCTTGTGGACTTGAGGCATTTGCCGGACAGGATACTTCAGAAAACCAAGAAGCAATTGCGTGGAAAGGCAAAATTCGTGATTGCAAAGAACACGGTGCTAAAGCGCGCAATCGAGAAATCGGGGAAAGGGAAGAAAATTGCAGAGCTTCTCACAAGCCCCTCCTCGCTCGTGCTAACTGACATGACTCCGTACGAGCTGTTCAAGTTCTTCAAGCACAACAAGCAGAAAGTTGCAGCGAAACCCGGGCAGGTAGCACCGTTTGATATTATTGTGCATGAAGGGGAGACAGATTTGCCCCCTGGCCCTGCATTGTCCGAACTGAAAACCGCAGGCATACAGGCGCAGGTGAAAGCAGGCAAAATCGTGATTGCGAAGGACTCGACTGTTGCAAAATCGGGCGCAAAAATTTCCGGGATGATTGCAAAAGCATTGCAAAAGCTGGGAGTGCTTCCGTTCGAAACAGGCGTTTCGATGCTTGCGGCTGACGAGAAAGGGGATTTCTACATGGCGGAAGTGCTCAACATAGACGAGGCGCAGCTCTCGGGCGACCTGAAGGCTGCTCTTGCGGATGCGATGAACCTGTCAATAAACGCATCCTACCCGACTGATGCAAACATCACAATACTGCTCTCCAGCGCGTATCGGCAGGCCGATTCGCTTGCTAAGAACGGTGGTCTGTACTCCGAAGTATCGATGGAGTCGCTTCTGGCTACCGCAATCAGGCAGGCAAACGGGTTGCCAGCGACAGTGATTCCCCCGAGCGGGAATACTGCCGTCGAGTCAGGCTCGCCGGAGAACAAAGGCAGTTGAAACATGAATAGTTGGACTGAAGGAGGTAATTGTATGAAAGTTGACCCATATCTGCATGCTGTACTGCTCCTGCACGGCGCAGGCAAGGAAGTAAACGACACGCACATCAAGGCGGTGCTCCACGCTGCAGGCGTGACCGCGGATGAGGCGCGCGCAAAGGTCCTTGCAGAGGCTGTGAAGGGAGTGAACTTCGAGGACCTGCTAAAAGCGGCAGCGATGCCGGTTGCGGCAGCGCCCGCGGCTGCGGCTCCGGCCGAGCATGGCAAGAAGGAAGAGAAAAAGGATGAGAAGAAGGACGAGGCTGCAGCGGCAGAAGGGCTTGCAAGCCTGTTCGGATAAATCTCTTTTTCCTTTTTTTCTTTATTTTTTCTAATTTTTCTAATGCACCTCATTTTTTTACGAACAATTATTAAGCGCCAAAGCCAGAGTTATGCATGGGCGACGCGCCTGTGCAAGCACAGAAACCGGCTGTTTCTCAGCAGAGCGAATTCCAGCAATCAGCTCCAATAGCAGAGGCCGGTTCCAAAAAAGAGCCCCCCTCGCCCCCGCCAGTCCCAGCCACTTTTTCCCAAGGTAAAAATGCAGCTAGCGGGCAAAGGGAAGGGCCCGGATTGCCAACCTCTCCAGCTTTGGAATCAGAAAAGGCAGAAACAAAAACGCCATCGACCATCTCCAGCCAAAACATCCAGCCCGGCTCACAAACCGACCGGCTGCCAGCTATCCCAAACATCCCGCAGGCCGGGGCCGCAGAGGCCCAGATTCCAATCCAAATTCCAAGCGAGGCCGGCAAATCCATGCAAGCTCAGCCAGGCTCCGCACCTCCTGCCAAAGAGCAATCCCGGCCCCTGCTCACAGAGGCAAGAAAGCGGGAAATAATAGAGCAGGAGAAGGCATGGGTGCAAACCCATTTTCTTGACAGGGCGATAAAAAATCTCTCGGGCGCGGGATTCGACACCTCTGTAATTGAAAAGAACCGCGAACTGATACAGCAGCGTATCGAAGACGGGCTCAACTCGGCAAAGGCCAAGGATTATGGGAATGCACCATTTATGGGCAAATGGGGCGAGCGCTTCCTTGCTAAAAACGGAATCGCATTGAACACAAGGCAAATTGAAAAAGCTGCGGGAGATGCGGAATTCTTCAGCGCGCAGGCGCGGGATGCGCTCTGCCATGAGGTTGCCCATCATCTCCAGTCCCCTGCAGTGGGCCAGCAGAGCCAGCTTCTGCACAACCTTGGCACGGAAGCAGGCGCTGAGGCGGTTTCGAACACATTGCTCGGGAACCAGACTGCTGACCTTGCATACACAAGCGATTTGCTGCTGCTCTCAAACGCCCTCTGTGCAAAAGGGGGCGGCGAGGCTCGCATAAAAGAGAATTTTATCAGATATAACTTTTTGGGGTTCGAAGACAAGGAAGCCGCTGGCAGGCTTGAGGGCGACCTGCAAGCAAATACATCCCAATTTTCAGAAAATGGCATTCCGGAAAATCGCCTTGATAAGCTTCGGCTTTGCCAACACCTTCTCACAGACAATCCAAATCCCGAGGCAATTCGGCTCTTCTCGGCTTTCACGTCAATACCGCAAGAGGGGATAAACGGCTTCCTGCTCGATGACCTAAACGCCCAAATACAGCTGGAGGAATCAAGGCTTTCGGGCAGCCAAATCACTCCAGCCCAGCCAGCGCCAGAAACTCCATAACCCAATTAGCAGGCCCAGCTATAGCCGTACTTTGAAATGTTCGCACGCACGCAAGCGTTATTCTGGCATTCGCAATAGTTCTCTATCTGCCCGCAAGGGAAGGGCGGCTCCAGGTCGCAGATTGCAGTTTCGCATTCCCACATTTTCCCTTTTGAATCTGGATTCTTGTCCCAATCCGCCTGCCAGCCCTTATTCACGCACACTGCAGGCCCGGAGGGATGGTTTCCTGAAAGTGTGCAATCAGAATCCATTTGGCATGAGAATTCTGCGCTTGCATTTGTGGCGTTTGCAGCAGGCTCCTTGGCGCACACGTTCCCCCTGCTCTCATCCTTGCCTCATCTGTAATTGTTGCAATCTGGGTTGCAATGCCCTCGTCAGTTTCATTCCCGAAAGTGATAATCACCTTGTCCAAATTATGGATTTCGTAATCAGCGAGCCCATGCACCTCCTTCCCATTCACGAAAAACCGCAGCGTTTTACCGTTCCCGGAGCAGTATTTCTCCCCCATATCCATTGCAATGCAATCCGGGCTTAGCGTGATATTCAGAGTAGAGAAAAAGTAGCCCCAGGTGGCGCCTGTTGCGTGCTTGTGCACCAAATTCCCGTCCAAATCATGCATGTGCGCAAAAACGCTCCCTGTCGCGCAGTTTTCAACTCCGCCGGAATTGTCGGTTTCTGTCATATATTTGGCTTGCGAAAAGTTGTACGCTTGCCCGTTTATGTACAATTTGAAATCCGAATGCTCGTGCGCGCTTCCCATAGCCCCATACGCGGGTTTCTGGAGGCTGAGGAAAAAATACAGCCCGAGCCCTAGCATCAGCATTATCACAAGCAGCTTCCATGTTTTGGGCTTCTCCATATCACGCTTTCGAAGCTCCCTTTTTTATTCCCTGCCCCCGCCAATTCGCGTATGGGCTTCTGCTCAAACTGCGGCTCGTACATGGCTGACAAGGATTACGGCAAATGCTATGTGTGTACAGCAGCCCATGTTTCAGATGATGTTCCGTGCCAGAGGTGCGGCATGTACCTGCCTCGGCACGAGCTTCAGATGTGGAACGCGCGCTACTACTGCCAATATTGCATAATGGACATCCGGGACGAGGAAAAGGCGTTTGAGAGGCGCGTCCGGCGCGAGGAGCAGCTTGAGCGCCCGGAAAGGCAGGACAGGTACGATAAGGAGCCGATGCAGCACTACCCAACAGGGGAGCAGTGCCAGCGCTGCGGGAAGGCGGTTGAAATGCTTTACGATTTCGGGGGAAGAAGGCTGTGCCGCTCATGCCTTGAGGATGAAGGGGGAAAGCCGCCAACCTCCCCAAGCTCGCTTGGCGCAATGGTTGGGGTGATGCGCGACCTAGGCGAAAGCGGGGTGAAAGTTGTTGAGAAGGCAAGGACTATCGGGGAAAAAATCCGGGAGGCAAGGGAAAAGTCTGAAGGGATGGGCACTTCCGGGGAAAGAAAGCATGAGCGGACTATTGCAGGGCGGGCAAGGGAAATGCTCGGGTTCGGAGCTGGGAAAGGCGAAAAAGGGGGCGCTGGCGAGGGAAAACCAGAAGGGGAGGCTGGCAAGGGGGGCGCGGGCAAATCATTTGACATTAAAACACGCTCATTCATCAAGCGTGAGCACGGGCGGGAAGTAAGGGAGGTTGCGCACGGGGCGGAGGGCGGAATCGAGTTCGACCCTAAAACAAGAAGGTTCGTGGAGCGCGCAAGGGAAGAAAAGGAGGAAAGGAAGGAAACCGGGCCGCAAACTGATTCGCAGCCGATTTCGCAGGAGGAAAAGGGGCAAGAAAAGCCTTCCCGCGAGCAAACGAGAGATGATGCGCACGAGGGAAGGGTTCGGCTGCAATCCCATGAACAGTTCGCGCACAGGAAAATGCATCATGATGAAACAAGGGTCGTGGGCGGGCTCTCGCGTTTCCGGCTCCTTGGGAAAAAACTCGGGAAAGAGAAGAAGGAAAAGTGAAGCATAAAGCAGAATTTATAAACTCCTCTTCGTTATCCACCCATGCCAGACTACGTTTTTGAAGTGTCCTCGGAAGCAGGAAGGAAAATCGGGGGCATATACACGGTGCTCCAGAGCAAGTCCCGCTACTTGGTGGAAAAATACGGCGAGGGGTACATGCTAATCGGGATGGACGATGGGAAGCAGCACAATGATTTCAAGCCTGCGCAGCCCCCAAAGCCCATTGCATTGGCTATGGAGAAGGTTAGGGAAAAAGGGGTGGACTGCAAGTACGGAAAATGGGCGTATGGCAACAACGCCTCTCTTGTGCTGATTGACGCAAAGCGCGCAGCCGACGAGATGATGGAATACGCTGAGAACGGCGGGGAAAAGACCGACAAGGCGCAAAACTACTGGAAATTCCTGCTCTGGAAGCACTACGGCGTGGACTCGCTCATGGAAGCCTCGTGGGATTTCACCGAGAATGCAGTTTGGGGCTTCGGGGTCGGCATGTTCTTAGAAGAGCTGTTGCTGCAAAAACCCTACTCTGGCTCAAAATGCGTGGGCCAGTTCCACGAATGGATTTCGGGCGCAGCGCTCCTTTATTGCAACATGAAAAAGCTGCCGATTGCGACCGTTTTCACCACGCACGCGACCGTGCTTGGCAGGACGCTCTCCTCCTTTGGGAGGGACGTGCTCTCAGAGGCTTCCTCAAAGGAGCAGATAAACACGAGCGAGGCGTACCACTTCAAGGTGGAGGGCAAGCACAACCTTGAGGCTGCCTGCGCGCGCGAGTGCACTGTGCTCACCACGGTTTCCGAAACGGTGGGGGAGGAAGTGGAATACATACTCGGGAGGAAGCCGGACGTGATTACTGTGAACGGGTTTGACGTGGCTGCGATGGAAAAGGAAAACGATGTCGCAAACCTCGCAACCTACATGCACAGCGAGCTTGTGCAGTTTGCCGAGTCGATTTTCCTCCCCTATTACCAGATGGATTACACGGATGCCATCCTCACTTACATATCCGGCAGGTACGAGTTTCAGAACAAGGGGTTCGATATCTACATCGAGGCGCTCGGGAAGCTCAACGAGCGGCTCAAGAAAAGGAAAAGCCCCAAGCGCATAATCGCATTCATATTCGCGCCAAGCGCTGTGCGCGAGCCCAAGGTATCCATAATAAAGAACTACCTGCTCCTTGACAAGATAACCGAAGTTACTGACCAGCTTGGCGCATGCAAGGACGGCACGTGCAAGAATTTGCGGGACAGGCTCTCAAGGGTGAAAAACGAGGAAAAAAAGCGGATGCTCGAGGCTATGGCTGGCGGGTTCATCCGGGAAGGCGCAAAGCCCCCAATCTCGTGCTTCGAGCTCAACTACTCAAACGACATAATGCTCAAGGCGTGCTCCGCAGCCGGGCTTGAGAACCGCGAAGAGGATGCGGTGAAGGTCATTTTCTACCCGACTTACGCAAAGCCCAATGACGGATTGCTTGACATGAGCTACTACGACATGATAGGCGGCATGGACATCGGCATATTCCCCTCGCGCTACGAGCCCTTCGGCTACACCCCGCTTGAGGCAGGGCTCAAGCTCAACATCGCAATCACCTCGGACATGACAGGGTTTGGCAGGTATATGTCCAAGAAGGCAAACCTGCAGAACCGTGGGCTGGTGGTGCTGCACATGATGGGCAAATCCAAGGATGCTGCAGTGGACGAGCTTGCGTCCGAGCTCGAGCGGATGTACCTGCTTGACAGGAAGGGGCTGCGTGCGCTCCAGCACGACGCATACGAGCTTGTGAAGCTTGCGGACTGGAAGGACTTGATAAAGAACTACTTTGATGCATACGAGCTTGCGGAAAGGAAATTCTACAAATAGCGGCAATTTGGGGCATACTGCTTGCTTTAAATTCATTTCACAGGAAAAGGTATTTTTGGGTTCTAATTGAGCGGTAAGCATGCAGCGCTGGTGCTGTCAGACGGTTCGGTTTTCCAGTTTCCGGGGTTCGGGGCATATTCCACCCGCATAGGGGAGCTTGTTTTCAACACCTCGATGACCGGGTACCAGGAGGCACTCACTGACCCGAGCTACGCAGGCCAGATTCTCACTTTCACCTACCCGCTTGTAGGCAATTACGGGATTTCAAAGGACGATTTTGAGAGCAGCAAGATTCAGGCAGAGGGGTTTGTGGTAAGGGAAGTGTGCGATGCTCCTGTTCATTCGAATTCTGTGCGAACGCTTGACCGGTTTTTAGAGGATGAGGGGGTTCCGGGCATTTCGCAATTAGACACAAGGGCGATTGTGCGCAAAATCCGAAATGTGGGGGTGATGCCAGCCGCTCTCCAGGTTGCGGAGAAAGAAAAGGAAATTGATACGGATGCATTGCTTGCGAAGGCAAAATCACTTGATTATTCAAAAATAAATTTCGTTGAGCGTGTTTCAAGAAAGGAACCCGAAACTATCGGTTCGGGCAGCAAGACATGCGTGCTGCTTGATTGCGGGGTGAAAATGGGCATAGTCCGCGAGCTGAACAAGCGGGGAATAGAAGTCGTAATCCTCCCCTACAACTCAACACCTGAAGAAATCCTCTCCTACTCGCCTGACGGGATACTCTACTCAAACGGGCCCGGCGACCCGGCCCTAATGCAAAAGGAAGCGCAGGGCATGAAAGAACTTTTTGATTACCCGATTTTCGGAATCTGCCTAGGCTGCCAGCTCATGGGGCAGGCTGCGGGAGGGAAAACGTACAAGCTCAAGTTCGGGCACAGGGGCGCAAACCACCCTGTGCTTGACAGGAATTTGGATAAGGTGGTAATCACTACGCAGAACCACGGGTTTGCGCTATCAGAGGAAGGGCTTTCTGGCTTTAGGGTAACGCATGTAAACTGCAATGATGGAACGGTAGAGGGAATTGAGCACGAGGAGCTTCCGATATTCTCTGTGCAGTACCACCCGGAAGCAAACCCGGGCCCTCAGGATTCTGGCTACCTGTTTGACAAGTTCAAAAAGATGATGAAATGAAAAAAAACAAGCCCCTATTCAAGCCTAAAAAAGTGCTCGTGATAGGGAGCGGACCGATCATAATCGGGCAGAGCGCGGAATTCGATTACTCGGGCTCGCAGGCGTGTCAGTCGCTTCGCGAGGAAGGGATAACGGTCGTGCTGGTAAATTCCAACCCCGCAACCATACAGACCGATTCAGACATTGCAGATATAATCTACATTGAGCCGCTGCGCGTTGAATTCCTTGAGAAAATAATCAAGCGCGAGCGGCCTGACGGGCTGCTTCCAACCATGGGCGGGCAGACTGGATTGAACCTTGCAGTCGAGCTTGAGAAATCCGGGGTGCTCAAAAAATACAAAGTGAAACTGATCGGCACCGATATCAAAGCAATCGAAACAGCTGAGGACAGGGGGAGTTTTGCTGCAATGTGCAAAGAAATTGGCGAACCAATCCCGCAGAGCGTTGCAGCAAATTCGCTTGAGGCGGCACTCTCTTTCGCATCCGCGCACGGCTATCCCCTGGTGCTGCGGCCCGCTTACACCCTTGGTGGCACTGGGGGCGGGATTGCAAGGGACGAAGAGCAGCTTAGGGATCTGATGACACTCGGGCTCAACCTCTCTCCCACCAAGCAGGTGCTGGTTGAGGAGAGCATAATTGGCTGGGCTGAGCTTGAGTATGAAGTGATGCGCGATTCTCAAGACAACTGCATCACGATTTGCAACATGGAGAACATTGACCCGATGGGAATCCACACTGGAGAAAGCGTGGTTGTCGCCCCTTCTCAAACCCTCTCAGACAACGAATATCACATGCTGCGCAATGCCGCGCTCAAAATAATTCGGAGGCTGAACATAATCGGGGGATGCAACATACAGTTCGCTCTAAACCAGTCAACCGGGGAATACATGATTGTGGAGGTCAACCCTAGGCTCTCGCGCTCCTCCGCACTTGCATCAAAAGCTACGGGCTACCCGATTGCGCGCGTGGCTGCAAAGCTTGCGCTTGGGCTGTTATTGCACGAGGTTCAAAACGCAGTTACGAAAACCACCCCAGCATCATTCGAGCCTGCGCTTGACTATGCTGTGGTGAAAATACCCCGCTGGCCGTTTGACAAGATGCCTGAGGGGAACCGCACGCTTGGCACGCAGATGAAAAGCACTGGCGAAGTTATGGCAATAGGGCGCACTTTCGAGGAGGCGTTCCTAAAGGCGCTGCGCTCGCTTGAAATCCGCACTCCCAAGCTTGCGGATGCAGACTTGGAGTTCCACATAAAAAGCCCGACTGATCTAAGGCACATCGCAATACTTGAGGCATTCAGGCGCGAAACGCTCTCACTTGAGCAGGTGCATTCGCTTTCCGGCATAAACAAATGGTTCCTAAAAAAGCTGCTTGGGATAGTCGAGCTTGAAAAAAAGCTTTCATCAAGTTCGCTTGAACCAGAACTGCTCTTGCATGCAAAACGCATGGGCTTCTCGGACAGGTGGATTGCGCAGCTCACTGGAAAAACAGAAATTGAAATGCGCAAAATGCGAAAATCGCTCAATATGCTCCCTGTTTACAAGATGGTGGACACGTGCGCAGCCGAGTTCGATGCTAAAACCCCGTATTACTATTCCACATATGAGCAGGAGAATGAAAGCACGAGCCGCGGGAAGCGCAGGGTGATAATCATAGGCTCGGGCCCGATTAGGATTGGGCAGGGGATAGAATTTGATTACTGCTGCTGCCATGCATCCTTCACATTGCGCAAAATGGGAATTGAGAGCGTGATGATAAACAACAACCCGGAAACGATAAGCACGGATTTTGACGCAAGCGACAGGCTCTACTTCGAGCCCCTTACTTTCGAAGATGTGATGAATGTGATTGAGCTTGAGCAGCCAGAAGGGGTAATCGTTTCGCTTGGCGGGCAGACTTCCATCAACCTTGCGGAGCAATTGCACAATGCGGGCGTGCGGATACTCGGGACGCAAATTGAAGGGATAGATATTGCGGAAGATCGCGACAAGTTCAAGCAATTGCTCCAAAAGCTAAACATCCCTCAGCCAAATAATGGGGTTGCGACAAGCGAAAAGGAAGCTATAGCGGTTGCGGAGCGGATAAGCTATCCGATAGTCGTTCGCCCGAGCTATGTTATAGCGGGCAGGGCAATGCAGATAATTTACGATTCAGCCGAGCTTTCGCAATACATAAACGAGGCTGTGGAAGTGAGCGAGAACCGCCCTGTGCTAATCGACAAGTATGTTGAGCGCGCAATCGAAGTTGAAGTGGACGGGATTTGCGATGGCAAGCGCCTGTTTGTGGGCGGCATAATGGAGCACATAGAGCGCGCGGGGGTTCATTCCGGGGATGCAAGCTGTGTCACACCCTGCGTTCGGCTCAAGGAAACGGTGCAAAAGCAGCTGCTTGAATACTCGGAGAAAATTGCCCTTTCGCTAAAAATAATCGGCGCGATAAACATCCAGTATGTTGTGAAGGATGATAAGATTCTCGTGCTTGAGGCAAACCCGCGCGCAAGCAGGACAATGCCGTATCTCTCAAAGGCGATTGGGATTCCGCTTCTCAAGGTCGCAACAGAAGTGACAATGGGCAAATCGCTTGATGAGCTGAATATGCCGCGCAATCCTCCAGTTCTCAAGCATTATGCTGTAAAGAGCGTGGTATTCCCGTTCCTGAAATTGCGTGGAGTCGATTTCGTGCTCGGGCCGGAAATGAAAAGCACTGGGGAGAGCATGGGAATCGATTTCACTTTCCCGCGCGCATATTACAAGGCATTGCTTGGCGCAAACCTAAAGCTCAAATTCGCAGGGAATGTTGCAATCAGCCTAAAGGACGGGGACAAGGAGCGGGGAGGGGAGCTTGCATCTGCTTTCCAGTCGCTTGGGTACAAGGTGAGCGCAACAGACGGGACCGCGAAATACATGAAAGGGGTGCTGAACATGAAGAAAATTTCTGAGGGCACCCCAAATATCCTCTCATTGCTCGAATCCGGCTGGCTTGATTTGATAATCAACACGCCAAGCAAAGGCAAGCGCGCGAACACAGACGGGTTTAAGATAAGGCGCGCAGCGCTCGAGCGCAACATCCCATGCATCACGAGTTTCGAGGCCGCGCTCGCGCTTGCAGAAGCATTGGCAGAGGCTAAGAACAGCGAGCTTTCGGTGCAGCCAATTTCCGGCTATTATGTGAAATAGGGCAATTTTGCCGTTTTGCGCCAGCCAACTCTTATAAACATCCGCGCCGAAGAAGCAAACCGGATATATGATGGGAGAAAATGCGAAATTACCAGCATTGGCTCTACTGGCACTGTTGGTTGCAGGCGTGCCTGTAATCTTCTCAGTTCCCACACAGGGAATACCCCTGCTAAATACCTCTTCCGGATACAATTTCACCTGGTCCAACCTCACCTGCTACAACCAGAGCACCGCAGGCGCGACTTCAAATGCGTTCGATTTTAGGGCAAATGGCACCTCGCGCGCAGTGCTGCACATGACTTTTTACACTAATGTAACTAGTGCAGCAAGGGCAGTCAGCGACTATTCCTCATATGCGAACAACGGCACCCTGGGCGACGGGACAGCGGCAAATGTGCCGCTCTGGAACGCAACAGGGAAATCTGCAGGCGCGTACCCATTTGACGGAATAAACGACATAATAGCAATCCCGGATGCCGCAAGCCTGGACGGGAATGGGGCGTATAACGAGCTGACCCTTGAAGCCTGGATAAAGTCGAACCTTTCTGCCCAGACTGGCATGATAATAACGAAAAGAAACACCAGCACCATAAGCAGCTACCAGCTCGGGTTTGACAGCGTATCCACTGGAAAAATATTCTGCGGCATTTACCCAGTTACTGGTTCGTATGCGGAAGCCCCTGCCGCTTCCGCCCCTGCAATTGCAGTAGGAGTCTGGTACCACGCGGTCTGCACGTACAAGGATGGGGTTGGGGTAAGGCTCTACGTAAACGGGACCAACGTCACTGCAAACACTCTCCCGACCTCAAATGTGCGCGACAGCGCAACCCCTGTTCTCATAGGGGCACGGTACAATGGCGGGGTAACGGTGCAGAGGTGGTTCAACGGGGTTATAGACGAGGTGAGAGTGTACAACCGCGTGCTCTCAGATGCGGAGATACTTAGCCATTACAACCTTGGCTACAGCCGGCTCGTTTCGCAGGAGCTTCTAAACGACACCACCTACACATGCTCTGTAACCCCAAGCGACGGGTTCACTGATGGCCTAACCAACGTGTCGAACCAGGTTTATGTCAGGATTGAAGGGGCGCCTTCAGTTTCAATAAACTCCCCGACTGCATCCACATACAACAACCAAACCGTGCTTGTGGACATCACTGGCACCGGGCTTTCTACATGGTACAATTGGAACGGCACGAACGAGAGCTACTCGACTCCTGTGCAAGTAAATTTCACGGAAGGGGCAAACACGCTCTACGCTTACTCTAATAATTCAACTGGCGGCATCGCAGCCGCAAATGTCACATTTACCATCAACCTCTCCGTATCAGATGTGACTTCCCCTACTGTAAATCTGCTATCTCCGCCAAGCGGCACCGCAAGCCTGAACAGCTCGTACAATTTCACGTGCAATGCATCAGACAACAATATTGTGATGAACGTCACATTCTACCTCTGGAACAGCACGGCGCTTTGGTACAATAACAGCACATCATCGGCTACTGGGTATGCAAACGGGGCAGTGTTCAATTTTTCCGCATCCGGCATGCCGGTTGACAATTACCAGTGGAACTGCAAGGCATACGACAACTCAAGCAACGGCGCATTCGCCGCCTCGAATTACACGCTCACTGTGAATGCACCTACATATGATGATGTATTTTTCAACAGCAGTTTCCAGTCCGGGAACCTATACAATGTAACTTACGTGAACGGGGATGCAAGCGGGAACCGGAAGTATATTGCGAACATCACGTACCCTGGCATAACTGAGAATTGCAGCAGTGTGGCGATAACGCAGTACAATTGGTGGTTCTTCTTCAAGATGACAAATGTTTCCGGGAAAAACATCACAGTGAACATCACAAACCCCCTGGCTACTGATTTGGTGGACCGCTGGCCAAATTTGCGGCCGAGGTACAGCTACGATTTCGGGCTTGGGAACATAAACGATTCATCGAATAACTGGAGCATAGGGACCTGGGCAGCGCTCATGCCCCCGAACACCTCTTTCAGCGCAGCTGGGTTATGGTTTGCAATGACATTGAACGTGCCGGGCGGGCAGGATACTGCCTATTTGGCTGCCAACACCCCATATACTGTGAGAAGAAGGGACTTGTTCTTTGAGAACATCTCTTCCAGCCCATATGTGAACATCACCATCCTGGGTGTCACTACGCTGGGGCTAAACCTCTCCGCAATAAGCATTACGGACCCTGCTTACCCGGATTCGAGAAAGGTGAAGGTGTATTCAATTGCAAATCAGCACGCAAACGAGGAAACGCAGGGCAGCTGGTATTCCGAGGGCGCAATCAATTTCCTGCTGAACACAACCAACAGCACTGCAGCCACGCTTAGGCGCAATTACATTTTCAGGTTCGTGCCAATCCAAAACGTAGATGGGGTGTACAACGGGAGCGGCAGGTGGAGCCCTGTTTATAACGGCAACACAGTGTACGACCCGAACCGGTGCTGGACCAACGCGAGGAACGGGGTTGCATCATACAATGTGGTGGACTGGACTTACCAGGATGCGGTCTCATTCGCCCCCAACTGCTCGCTTGACATACACGGCTCGATTAACGGTGAGAGCCTCAACCCGCCCCCAGGGTATAACTACTTCCTGCACGACGGGCTAGCGGATGCCGCGATGAGCGCTTTCACAATGAATATATCTGCATTCTGGGAGAATGTGTATTCAACTACAGGCAATGCAGGGATTGCAAGCTCGTTCCCCCCGAACATGCGGCAGTCCCCTGCTGCAATCCACCCATCAACAATGATGGAAAATACCGCAGGGAATTTCTCAGGCACTGCAATAACCCCTCTTGAAACCACTTGGCAGCGCTATGGAATCGAGCTTTTGCAAGGGATACACGGCTATTACAACAACACCGCAAACGAGCCGGAAACCCAATCGCCCGCAGTGAACCTGCTCTCTCCTGTATCAGGCACCAACAGCACCAACAGTTCGTACAATTTCTCTTGCAATGCATCAGACAACAATATTGTGATGAACGTCACATTCTACCTCTGGAATAGCACAGCGCTTTGGTTCAATAACAGCACGTCATCGGCTGCTGGATACGCAAACGGGACAGTGTTCAATTTTTCCGCATCCGGAATGCCAGTTGATAACTACACCTGGAACTGCAAGGCATACGACAACTCAAGCAACGGCGCATTTGCAGCCTCTAATTACACGCTCAATGTGAACGTTTCAAGCTACGATGACGTGCTGTTCGACACCACCTTCGAATCCATGAACCTCTATAATGTGGGGTTTGTTTCAGGCGATGCTTTGGGAAACCGCTACTACAACGCTACGACCTATTTCAACAGCTCCTTCTCATCCACATACAACTGGTGGTTCTTTTTCAGGATGAGGAATGCCACTGGAAAGAACATATACATAAACCTCACGAACCCGACCGATGCGGACTTCACCTCCAACCGCTGGCCAAACGTGCGCCCTCGCTTTTCCTATAATTTCGGAGAAGGGAACGTGAACCTCTCCAACCCTGATTGGGGGGCAGGCGCCTGGTTCAACATTCAATCCAGTTCTGTTTCCTATGCCGGCTCCGCGCCACGCTGGTATTCTTTCAACATTTCCGCAACGCAGGATACGGTTTGGGTTGCCCCAAGCGTGCCTTACACAGTTACAAGGAGGGACCGTTTCATATCGGAAATTTCTGGTAGCCCGTACCTGAACATCTCGGTGCTGACAGTTTCGCCAAACGGGTATAATGTAACTGCAATACAGCTTTCCGATTTCAACTACAACGGGAGCGCAAAAACCAATATTTACATAACCGCGCAGCAGCATGCAAACGAGGAGCCGCAGGGTTCCTGGGCGGCGGAGGGCGCAATAAGGTGGCTGCTTAACGATTCGAATATTACTGCAGTTACTATACGCAAGAACTACGACATAAAATTCATCCCAATAATGAATGTTGATGGGGCGAAATGGGGCATGGGCAGGTTCACCCCTGAATACGGAGGGAGCCCGAGCCAGTACGACCTGAACCGGCAGTGGGATGATGCAAGGACGCAGGCATCCGGCGTTTACCAAATTGTGAACAAGACATGGGTCGATTTTGCAGCTTTTGATGCGGATTCCATAATGGACTGGCACGGCTCAGTGAACGGTGACGGGAGCTCAGGCATCGGGACAAACTACCACCTTGGCACTTCCTCAACCGCGTTTACGAACATGCTCAACAACATATCAGTTTACTGGCGCTACTACTCTGGCACGAACGGGAATGCTGGAAGCGCAGGCGGCGAGACCTGCGCAAGCAACGCGGCAACCGCGGGCTATGTGCCCTCATCTAATGTAGAATGGACCATAGCGAATTACAGCGCCGCTCCAACTCTCGCAGGCAACAATTCAATCTGGATGGATGACGGGATTAGCCAAATTAGGGGGGTAGACGGTTATTACCAAACCAGGGGCGCAAATGACATCACCGTACCCAATGTATCGCTCATCTCACCATCAACAAGCACCTCAAGCTCCAACACCTCGTACAATTTCACGTGCAACGCATCCGATAATGAGGTAGTGATGAACGTCACATTCTATCTCTGGAACAGCACGGCACTTTGGTACAACAATAGCATCTCATCGGCTGCCGGATACGCAAACGGCACCTGGCTTAACTTCAGCGCCTCCTCTCTCCCTGTCGACAATTACCAATGGAACTGCAAGGCATACGACAACTCAAGCAACGGCGCATTTGCAGCTTCCAATTTTACCTTGAACGTGACCTCCCCAGCCATTCCCGCGGTTTCGATAGCCTCGCCGAATAATGCAACATACGGCAACGCTACCGTGCTTGTGAACATATCTGCCCCGGGCGCCTCCTCAATCTGGTACAATTGGAACGGAACTAATGCAACTTACACTGCGCCAGTAAATATAACTTTCAATGAGGGCTCAAACACGCTTTATGCATACGCAAACAATTCTGTTGGTGCTGAAAACTCTACAAGCGTAACATTCTCAATAGACACAATCGCTCCAGCAATCTCAATCACTTCGCCCGCAAACCAAACCTATACCAACGCATCCATCCCCCTCAACATTTCTGCTTCTGGCTCAGCAAATATATGGTACAACTGGAACGGGACGAATGCCACATATGCTGCGCCAACCTCCGTGAATTTCACGCAGGGGGCAATAACCCTTATCGCGTATGCGAATGATTCTGTGGGAAACCAAAACGCAACGAACGTTTCTTTCTTTATTGACTCCCTCGCCCCGCCCCTTTCCATCATCTCCCCGGCAAACCAGACATATAACAACCTAACCCTCCTGCTCAACATCTCATCGGTCGGGGCTGCGAGCGTATGGTACGAATATAACGGGACAAACACAAGCTACACTTCACCGGTTTACGTGAATTTTTCGGAGGGCGGAAATAGCCTATACGCCTATGCAAACGACTCTCTGGGCAACTTGAATTCGACTTTGGTTTCATTCTATGTAACTACTACGGCGCTTTCAGTTGTGATAATCTCCCCCCAGAACGCCACGTACCAAACCCGCAACATATCGGTTTCGCTCTCAAGCACTGGGGCATATACCTGGTACAACTGGGACGGCACCAATATCACGTATTCCAGTCCAGCAAATGTGACATTCAATGAAAGCGGCAACACCCTTTATGCGTATGCAAATGACACATTAGGCAATATCACTTCCGCGAACGTTTCATTTTTCGTGGATTCATCGCTCCCTGCAGTATCCCTTGTATCTCCGACCACGCAGGCAGGGAACTACTCACGAAGCTGGATTGCGGCAAACGCAACCGCAACCGACTCCTCTCTTGCAAACCTCACAGTATACCTGAACAATTCCACTGCAACATACTCTGCCCAAACCTCGGCATCATCCCCCCTATTCTACAATTTCACGTCGCTTCCGGACGGATACTATTGGCTCAACGCAACAGCGAACGATTCTGTGGGGAACTCCAACTCAACCTCCCTTGGGCCAATCCTGCTTGACACGGTCGCGCCCTCCTACTCTGCCCCTTACCACCCGGCCAACAACTCAAACCAGACCAACACCAACCTCACTTTCTCCTGGACTGCAAACGATGATTTCCGCACTCAAATTAGCTGCAACCTGACCCTGGACGGGGCGGTCAACAAGTCGCTTCTGGGCTCAAGCGGTGTTCAGTTCGACACAAGGGCAACCTCCCTGATATCGGAAGGGCAGCACAACTGGTCGGTCACATGCTGGGATGATCTGAACAACACCGCAACCTCAAGGACTCTTTATTTCACCATGCTTTCCTCGGTGGTTGGCAATGCAAGCGATATAGGAACATCCTCCCTGCCAAACGTTAGCGCGCTCATAAACGGGTCTGACGCGGTGAACGGCACATATTACAACGAGACTCTGAACATAACCATCGAAAGCTCTGGCCAGCCAGTAGTGGAATTCAGCTACAACTTCACGGACAATTTCATCAACTTCAGCACTATAAACTTGACAAACGGCACGCAGGGCGGCGCATCCTTCATCGAAATCTCGGGTGTGAACTCAAGCGGTGGGCTTGCTAGCACGAAAACCGCTTACATATACGGCGCAAGCGCCTCTTACAACGCAGTCTGCATAAAGGACAGCGAAGGCGCGACTGCGGTTTCCATCTCCTCCGGCTGCACCTCTGCAGGTGAAACGCAAGTGAGATGCGATGGAACCTCCTCAAATGGATATACTTGCACGCAATCAGGAACGACTCTCACAATTTCCAGCCTGCATCACTCTGCCGCAATCCAATTCAATATTGCCGCATCAGCCCCATCGCCCCCCTCCGACACATCCCAAGGCGGTGCAGGCGGCGTGCCTTCCGGAAGCACTCCTGAAACAAATTCGCTTTCATTTGCTTCGCTTACATTGGATGGCGGCACTAGCTGCACTCTCTCGGTCTACCGCGAAATCGAAAGCGGCCTCCCTTCCTCAGAGCTAAAAACAACCATCACCAACTCACCGCGGGAGGAGTGTGCCCTTGCGAATGCAACGGTTGAGGATTACATCCCGCCTGAGTTTGCTCCAATTGAGTCAATCACATTCACTCCGCAATACTCGAGCAGGGCAGGCTCGAATGCCACATTCCTGTTCCAGCAGATTGATCCAGGCGAATCCGTGCAGTTTGTTTATGCAAGCGAGCGGTGGATTCCAGCCTCCAAGCTTTCATTCTTCCAGGAGCCGGCCATACGTGCCATGCGCTACCAGCCGCAGGTACCCTCTAATCCCCTTCCCTCCAAGCCCGAGCAAAATGTGTCCAAGCCGCCTACTCAGCAGCCGGAAAAAAAGCCTCCTGCCGCAAGCCAGCCCCAGCCACCTGGCGAGGAGATTCCCCAACCTTCCATGGAGGGAATGGTGCTCACTTTGGCGTTTGGCGCGGTGTTCGCAACAATAATAATACTTTCAATCGCTTTCCTGGTGCTCATGCTGTTCAAGAAGCGCAAAAAGCGCGGCCTATGATGGCAATTTTATGAAAACGCAATTCCTCTCGCACTCGATCGCATTCCTCATAGGCATCCTGCTTGTTCTCGCCCTAATCTCACTTTCCCCTGATTTCGCATCCACATTGCTTCCAAACTCCTCATTGGTGCAGCCTATTTTCTCCCCGGGCTCGGAAAAGGAAATTATCTCGCTCATCAATTCAGCTTCAAGCTCGGTCGATGTTGAGGTTTACACATTCACGAACCGCAATATTGCCGATGCGCTCATAAACGCATCGGAGCGGGGGATTCAGGTGCGCGTGATACTCGAGAGCAGGCTTGTGAACCCCAAATACAACCAGGATACTGCAAGATACCTTTCCGCAAACGGGGTGCAGGTGCGGTTTGCAAGCCCAAAATATGCGCTTACGCACTCAAAGCTCATGATAATAGACGGAAAAAAGGTGCTTGTGGGCAGCATAAATTTCAGCAACAACGCGGTGCTGAAGAACCGGGAGGCTGCAGCGGTAATCTACGGCCCAGCGGTTGCGCAATACGCGGAAATTTTCAAGCAGGACTGGGAAGACGCGCTTGAAATTGATTAAGCGCGCTATTTCTTCACAAGCTTATTGCCAAACAGTGTATCGCCATACGCCTCATCCAACTTGTTTGCCATGAAAAATGCCATTATCATAACCACCATGGCAACAAGGCCTGCGGCAATATGCCAACCAATCTCCGCGGCAATATCTCCTTTGGCGCCGCAGGAAGATGGGGCAACAAACAAATCATCTATATAATAAAAGAGCAGCAGCGCAGCCAGCATCCACGCGAGCCTCTCTCTCAACAATACGCCTGCATTCATTATTTTCCAAAATGAAACTTTCGAGCCCTTCTTTTTCGCACCCGCCATTCTACCACCGAAAAGGCTAATTCGAAGATAAATATAAATTCATCCCCCCAATTCTTATCTGCGACCTCATATGCCTGACTCCGAGCTTGACCCAAAGGCGCAAAGGAAAGCGATGCGCAATTCGGACTTAAACGGCATGTCATATGCCGCCATGGTCGGGATGGGCGAATCCTACATCCCCGCAGCCGCGCTCTCGCTTGGCGCAACCGATTTCCACATAGGCATGCTTTCTGCGTTCCCGCAATTCCTGGGCGCGGTATTCCAATTTTTTTCCATCCCAGTAATCCGGCTCTTTGGCAGCAGGAAATGGGCGACGCTTGCAGGGGATCTGTTCCAAGGGCTGGTTTACCTGCCGATTATTGCCCTTTTGCTCTGGCCAGGGGAGCTTTCAGTCCCGCTCCTAATACTCTTTTTCTCGCTTGGCACGGCTGGCATGCTCATGATCAACCCTGCATGGAGCAGCTGGGTTTCGGACATAGTGCCTGACTCTGCACGCCCCACATTTTTTGCAAGGAGGAACAGGGTGGTGCAGCTTGTGCTTTTCATCTCGACATTCGGGGCTGGATATGCGCTTCGCGCGCTTGAGCTGAACTATTCTGCGGCAATCGCCTTCTCCCTCGTATTCCTCGGGGCAGCCATTTCACGCGCATTCTCCGCATATTTCAATTTCCTGATTCCGGACATCAAATACGAAATCCAGCTTTTCCGCGAAATCCGATTCTCCCAGCTTTTCACGCTTCCAGGGTACCGCAACGAGCTTTGGTTCCTGATGTTCATGGCTCTGATAAACGCAACAACGCAGTTCGCTGCGCCATTTTTCATCCCGCACATGATCGGGAACCTCCACTTTGACCTAGGGCTTGTAGGCATGCTAATAGCGATACCGGTCATTGCAAAGGTTTTTTTCTTCCCTTACTGGGGCTGGGCCGCAGACAGGTTCGGCAACCGCGCGGTCCTTGTTTCCACCTCGTTTTTAACCCCCGCGATGCCGCTTTTCTGGCTCCTCTCCTCAGACCCTGCCCACATTGTCCTTTTCCAGATTTTCTCAGGGTTTGCATGGGCCGGGTTTGACCTGGCGGCGTTCAACTATGCGCTCTCGCTGGTAGAGCGCGACCTTCGCCCCTCGTTCATTTCCAAGTACAACGCGTTCAACGGATTTTTCTATGCGCTTGGAGCGGTTTGCGGCGGGCTGTTCCTCTCCCAATTCCCCTCCTTTGCGCTGCTCGGGTTCGTCGGAATCCCCCTAGTGTTCCTGCTCTCAGGCATCGCCCGCCTAATCACTTTCGTCATTTTCTCTCCCAAGCTCTCCTCTGCCCACGAGATAATGAACACCACAAGCGACCGGGCAATGATACTCCAGATCGTGGCGGTCGCCCCAGCCCAGGGCGCAATACAGCAGGTGATGCACGGCTGGAACTTCACCCGCAAAGCAGTCCGGCAGGGCGCTGTGCACGGCGGATGGGCAATAAAAGAAGGGATTGGGCGGTCGAAGAGGTTTGTCGAAGGCAAGGTAAGGAAAATATGAAACGCCCGTCACTTCAGCCAGCCGCTCTTGTATGCGGCATACTAACGGACGGCGAGCGTGCGCTTTTCCTTATACAAAAGAATTCGCTTGGGGAAGAATCACTTGAGCTTCCGCATGCTTTCATTTTCGCAGGGGAAAACCCAGTCTCTTCCCTCACTTCCGCATTCCTTCTCCAAACGGGGATAGACGGGCAGGTGCATGAAATAATCATGCAGGGCAAGTTCAATTCAGGCTCGCGAAAAAGAAAGCGCCTTATTCCTGCCCTGGGGTTTCGGGTTAGCGCAAAAAGCCATTCGGCCAAGCTCTTGCCTGCGTTCTTTGGATACAAATGGCTTTTGCGCGAAGAGGCTGTGAAAAAGAAGCTTGCAAAGACTGCAGAATGGCTCCGCTAATTCTGATTTTGCATACCCTTTTATCCTTTTTACCCCCATCCCTATCCATGGATTACGAGGCAAAATGGCAGGCCGTGTGGGCGGAGGAAAAGCTTTTCGAGCCCGAGGCTGATGCAGGAAAGAAGAAGTTTTTCCTCACTGCGGCATTCCCGTACCCCAATTCGCCGCAGCACATAGGGCACGGCCGCACTTACACCACCACGGATGTTTATGCGCGCTACATGCGAATGCAAGGGCGCAATGTGCTATTTCCCATGGGCTTTCACGTCACGGGCACGCCAATACTTGCAATGGCGCGAAGATTGAAGGAGCAGGACAATGAGCTTCTTGAAATATTCGAAAAAATCTACCACATACCGCGCGAAACCGCGCTTTCGCTATCAGAGCCAGTCCCTCTGGTTACCTATTTCTCGCAGGAGATTGAGCAGGGAATGAAGGAAATGGGGTATTCGATTGACTGGAGGAGGAAATTCTACTCTTTTGATGCTCATTTCAACAAGTTCATACAATGGCAGTTTGCAAAACTAAAAGAAAAGGGCTATCTGGTCCAGGGCGAGCACCCTGTCCCCTGGTGCCCGAAAGACGGGAATTCAATTGGATCGCACGATACGCAGGGGGATGTGGACCCCCAGCTTGAGGAAGTGACTGCGATAAAATTCGCTTTCAAGGACGGCTCCATACTGGTTTCCACCTACCGCCCTGAAACAATTTATGGCGTCACAAACATTTGGGTGAACTCGAACTCCAAAATCGTGCTTGTGCGCAACACAAAAACCAACGAACGCTATTACATGGCAGAGCAGGCGGCAAAAGTACTCTCATACCAGCTTCCCTTGCAGATTGAGCAGCCCATTCCAGTAAATGAACTGCTCGGCTCAAATGCAACCAACCCTGAAACAAAGGAGCAGGTCCCGATATTCCAGGCAAGCTTTGTGAAACCCTCAGTTGGGACAGGGATAGTAATGTCCGTTCCAGCTCACGCTCCGCTTGATTACCTTGCGCTTCGCGATGCAGGGCTGGATGACAGGATTGCGCTAAAGCAGGTGCTATCTGTGGAAGGGTTCGGTTCATTCCCTGCAAAGGAGCTTTGCGATGAGATGCGGATCCAGGACCAGAACGATGCAGAAGCTGAAAATGCCACAAAAGAGATTTACAAAAAAGAGGCGCACACTGGTAAAATGGTGGTCGGGAAATACGCTGGAAAAACAGGATTGGAGGCAAAGGAGCTGGTCACCAAATCCCTAATCTCCTCGAACATGGCATTCAAGTTCACCGAAATCTCAAACCAGCCAGTCTATTGCAGGTGCGGCACGCACGTGGTTGTGAAAAGGGTGTCAGACCAGTGGTTCATAGACTACGGGAACCCAAGCTGGAAGGAGCAGGTGAAAAGCTGCTTTTCAAAAATGCGAATCCTGCCCCAAAAAACAATTCCCGATTACCTATACACAATCGACTGGCTTAGGGAAAAGGCTTGCACGCGCGCATCCGGGCTTGGAACGTGCTTCCCGTTCTCCGAGAACCAGATGATTGAAGCGCTCTCGGATTCCACTATTTACATGGCGTTCTACACTATTTCGCACATCCTGAAGAAAGAGAATGCAAGCGAGCTCAACAACGCATTCTTCGATTACGTGCTGCTGGGCGTGAACGAAGACCTTGCAAGCGAGAGGATGAGGCAATTGCGCAAGGAATTCCTGTATTGGTATCCGCTTGACTCACGCCATTCCGCAACCGATTTGGTGCACAATCACCTGACTTACCTGATATTCAATCATGCTGCAGTATTTCCGCCAGAGCTCTGGCCCAAGCAAATCGTTTCAAACGGGTTCGTGATGATGGAAGGGCAGAAAATGAGCAAATCCTTCGGGAACATACTCCCAATCCGTGCTGCGATTAAGCAGTATGGCGCGGATGTTGTGCGCTTCCTGGTTGTTTCAGGCGCGGATTTGCCCCAGGATTCGGATTTCAACAAAACAGGCGCTGAAGGGGCAGCGGCCAGGATTAGGCAGATGCTCAGGTACGCGCACGAAGCGGCAAAGGAAAAGGAGAAGCAGGCGCCGGGCTCTTTTGCAGACAGGTGGCTTGCATCCAAACTGCATTCCAAAGTGAAGAATGCCCCCGCACTTTACGAATCTTTCCAGATGCGGGAGCTTTCGCAAGCCCTGTTCTATGATGCAATCAACGAGCTTTCTTATTACCAGAAGCGTGCGCCAACCCCGCACTTGCGCGAGTTCATGGAATACTGGGCATTGCTCATCGCTCCAATAATGCCTCATGCTTCAGATGAGATATTCTCTGTTCTTGGAACAAAACTCTACGTTGCGGAAGCTAAGTTCGCATCCGTCTCCCCATTCCCAAAACCTGACGAATCCCGCATAAACCCTCGGTTAGAAAAAGCAGAAGGATTGGTAAAGGGCACGCTTGAGGATATCCGCTCAATTCTTACGCTGCTAAAAATTGCAAAAGCCAAATCGGTCACTCTTTGCTGCGCATCCGATTGGAAGCGGGTGATATACGAAACCGTGCGGCAGAAAAAGAAGGCGGATGAGGCAATAAAGGCGATTAAGGATGGGAATTTGGTTCCCAATGAGCGACTTGGGAATGCAATAGCGCTTGCAATAGTCTATGCAAAAAACCTAAACTCCCTTGATGCTTCGCTTCCGACCCAAGCAGAAGAGCTTGAGGCGCTCACTGATGCGGTGAAATACCTTGAGAACGAGCTTGGGGGATGCTCAGTCATAGTTGCAGCAGAAGAAAAAGCCCAAGGGGCTGCTGCAGCAAAAGCAAAGAATGCAAACCCGATGAAACCGAGCATTTATATTGAAAAATGAGCTGAATTCGAGTTGATGGGCATGCAAATCAATCCTAATCTACCCAGAACAACTTCTCGCAAGGTGCCAATCTCCTGCATAATCAGCATGCCTTCACGGGCTTCTCCAAAATCTATCCCAATACTCCAGCCTGATAGAAAAATTGGGAAACGGCAGGCAAGCCGGGCAGCCAAACTGCACCTCTATGCATGCAGGGAGGTCGCGGCGTGCGTAAAGAAGCTTCAGGGATGCGGGGCTGATGTCTCACTCGGCATTACCAAGAAAAAGTCAATCCCAATAACACTTATCCGCTCCGGCTTCCCAAATGCCGATTTGAAAAAAAGCGCCCGCATAACTGGCAGGGCGATAGACACGTTTCGGGGGCTGCATTCGGACATCATCCGGCTTGATCCTGCAGGCGGGGACCGCCTCCACGAGCTCTCCAATATCCTTACTGCATTGGACATGAAGGTGGGAACAGAGAAGCTGGCGCGGAATGCCAAGGCACGAACCTAGCGTGGTGCTTTTTATGTTCAATTCCAAAATCCAAAAAAGCCTTCTGTTCGGCGCATTAGCAGGCATAATAGACGTTATCCCGATGCTTTTGCAGAACCTCACTTGGGATGCGAACCTCTCCGCTTTCGCGCAGTGGGTTGTTGCAGGCTTTCTGATTTCAACCTCTGAATTGAAGCTTCCGGGCTACCAAAAAGGGCTGCTAATATCACTCCTCTTGCTTATCCCAGTTGGAATACTGGTGGGCTGGAAAGAGCCAATGAGCCTGATTCCAATGTTCGCAATGACCGTAATCCTTGGAAGCGCGCTCGGGCATTTGCTGGAAAAATAGCTCCCTCCATCCACTGGAATCCGTTTTCGCCAAAAGGAATTAAATCCTCCCCTTCCCTTCCAAGCGCATGCTCCAGGAGCTAATCACGCTTGTAATATTCATATTCATCCTCTCAAAGGCGGCATCAGCCGTAGTTGAGAATGCCTCCAAGCTTGCAAGGTTTTTTGGAATAAGCCAGCTTGCAATAGGGTTCCTTCTCATAGCAGTTGCAACCTCCCTACCGGAGCTTTCGGTTTCGGTCGCATCGTCGGTTGCAGGGGAGGGCGCTATCGCAGCAGGGAATGTTTTTGGCTCCAATATCGCAAACGTGCTCCTGATACTTGGCATCGGGGCGTTCCTGTACGGGTTCAAAGTCGGAAAGGAGAACCTTGAGGGAATCGCGCTCGTGCTGGTTCTCACAACTATAATCTCGGTTTACATACTGTTCCATTCGCAAATCACTGGAAACGCGCTTGGGCTGTACGAGGGCATCTTGTTGCTCCTGATTGCAGGATGGTATGCATTCCGCATCCTTGGCAGCAAGAGGAAGGTTTCCGAGGAGCGGGGCAACGGCAAGGTCACAATGCGCGAGGGGCTGAGGGCGTTCCTTTTTTTTGCGGCCGGAATGGTTTTAGTGATGGTAAGCTCAAGCCTTGTGGTGGATTCTGCAGTCAAACTTGCAAATGTGCTTGGGCTTGCGGAGAGCTTCATAGGCGCAACCTTGATTGCAATCGGGACATCGCTTCCGGAGCTTTCAATAGATCTGCAGGCGCTCCGTAAAAAGCAGTACGGGCTTGCGCTGGGGGATGCAATAGGCAGCAACATGGCAAACATCACCTTGGTGCTTGGAGTTGCGGCTGCAATCAACCCAATTTCTGTGCAGTTGAGCGTATTCTCTGCAGCATTGCTTTTTGCGGTGGTTGCAAACGTGGTATTCCTGTATATTGCTGCGGTAAAGAAGCAGTTTGACAGGCGCGACGGGACAATGATGGTCGCGCTATACGCGCTCTACCTAATCGTAATATTCTTCTTGCAGTTCGGGGAAAAAGTTCAAATCTAGCGCCCGCTCCATAGCCCTTTTATTCCTTTTTTCCAGAACACCCTTATGGCAGACGGGTTCAGCTCCAAAACAGCATTTGTCCTGGCATCCATAGGCGCGGCAGTGGGCTTGGGGAACATCTGGAGGTTCCCATACATTGCAAGCGAGCACGGGGGAATCTGGTTTCTTATTCCCTATCTTGTGTGCCTGCTTGTGATAGGCATCCCGCTATTCCTGCTCGAGGCGGGGCAGGGATTCCTTAACAAAAAGGGGTATTTCAAATCCATCGAGGCAAGCAAGAACCTCAAATTCATAAGGGCTCCGTTAAGAAAAGCGATCGGAACTTTCCCAGTGCTCGTGAGCACGGTGATACTTGGATATTACTCCGCATTATGTGCATGGAGTGTCTGGTTCGCTGTTGAATTCATCCTTGGGAACAATCCGACTTTCGGGCTCATGCAGGCAAGCTACACCCCAGTTCTCGCATTCATAATAGTATTTGCAGCAGCATGCTACGTTTCATTCAGGGGCATAAGCAAGGGAATCGAGCCAGTTACCGGCTATCTTGTGCCCCTGCTGTTCATTTTCCTCCTCCTGCTATTCGCATACGCACTCCTGCTTCCTGGCTCAATTGGGCAGCTGGAAAAGCTATTTGCCGGAAACTCTGAAAAGCTGATCGACCCGCGGACCTGGTATTATGCGCTCTCGCAGGTTCTCTTCTCGCTCTCAGTCGGCTACGGGATAATGTACACATACGGCATGCACCTGAAAAGCGGGAAGGGGATATTCTCATCCGGGTTCCAGGTCGCGGGAGCCGACACTGCTGCATCTTTGCTTGCATTCTTCACAGTTGTCATGGTTTCTGCTGCAGCCGGCCCTGCAGCAAACGGGCTTGCGCTCTCATTTGAAACTCTCCCGGCATTTTTTGCAAGCCAAGGGCTGCTTGGGGCGATAATCGGGGCTTCATTTTTCATCCTTCTTTTCAGCGCGGCATTCACCTCCATAATCTCAATGCTTGAGCACACAATGGTTTCAACATCGTTCGTAGGCGCCATGGGCAAGGTTGCAATCTCGGCAGGGATTTTCATCATAGGCATGCTCTCAGTGCTTTCCTATTCCCCTGCAGAGCTGCAGCTTTTCGGGAAGCCGGTGCTTGACCTGCTCGATTTTGTTTTCGGCACTTTCCTTGCCCCATTCTCAGCGCTGGTGGTGGCGTTCGGGTGCGCGTACCTGCTCCCGCACCATAAAATCGCAAAGGCCATAGGGCTGCCTGCAAAATATTGGGGCCTTTTTTCGCTTGCGGCGGGCAAAGTTGTTCCTGCCGCATTGATTCTGCTCATAATATTCTCGCAGCTCTCAGGCTTGTACTGATAATCCTCTCTGTTCAGTGGGAGCTTATTTAAATTTAAGTTGAGAAAGGAATTCGTGCAAAGGCCTAGCCTAAACTTTCAGCGGATGCTTCCAACGATGCCGGAGCGCAAGCCTGCCGCGCAGCAAGCCCCTGCCACTATGACGGAGGGGGCGATGGATTCAAAGCAGCATCGGCGCGCATCCGAGCTGGGGCTATGGAAGCTGAAAGCATTGACAATCCTCAAGGAGAGGGCATCGCGCGCCTTTATCTCCTGCGTTGTCGAGCTTCGGAGACAGGGTGCTGAAGTGAAAATGGAATCCACATTTATCCTCACTTCAACGCGCGACGGGTTGGAAGACATGCTTGGGCTGGAGGGAATAGAGCTTGCGGAGGGCGGGCTTGAAAAGCTTGGGTGCATGGCATCGGACAGCATAGTGCTGGCTGGCAAGGCTGGCGATGATTTTCTCATCAGTATGGGTGGAAATTCAGTAAGCGTTTACCGCACAGAGCTGCCTTTTCGTATAGCCCATTCCAGCTTTGCAATCGCCGCTGACTTGGAGGCATGCGACAGGAGCCTCGAGAACTACAAGACGAGCGCCGCGGAATTGCATGAACGCACCGAACGCCTTGGTTTGGAATGCCTTGTGCATGGCTACAGCAATGTTGCCGATTATCTGCGCATCCAGCTGGGCGTCGAGAAACTCCGGAGGAAAAACACAGGAATGGCCCGTGCTGCTCCGGTTGCATAGCCTTTTTATCCACCTTCTTTCCCATCCCATTATGGTTCTCTGTGCAAAAGTGCCTAAAGAAACGGCCGAACCCACAAGAAAAATACTGTTAGCAAAGGGCTTTCTCGACACGCTTCACGAAGTCGGGCACGATTCCAAATTCGTATATTTCCCTGTAATTGGGAATCCAACGGGAAATTTCAAACTGGTAGAAAAAAAGCTCAAGAAACGTGTTATGAAACCATACTCCTTGCGCGAGGCATTGGAAGGGAAACTTTCATTGGCTGAACTGGACCAGCTGGTGTCTTCATTCGATATCATCGGATCTATCGCAATTGTTGAAATACCTGATTCGCTTGTGAAACATGAGAAAGATATTGCAAAAGCCGTAATGGCAGTGCATGGGAACGTGAAGACAGTTGCAAAAAAACTAAGTGCAATGGAAGGAGTGTTCAGGGTTCGGAAATTGAAAGTGATTGGTGGCAAAAAAACTCTTGAAACTGAATACCACGAGCACGGGTGCAGGATGCTTCTGGATGTTTCGAAGGTTTATTTCTCCCCAAGGTTGGCAACCGAGCGGAAAAGGATTGCAGAGCAGGTGAAAGCGAATGAACAAGTACTGGTAATGTTTGCGGGAGTGGGTCCATTTGCGCTTGTGATTGCAAAAAAGCAGCCAAGCGCAAAAATTGTTGCAATAGAATTGAATCCCGCAGCTGTGAAGTACATGAAACAGAACGTGGAA
>JAGVHI010000016.1 GCA_020056635.1 archaeon
CTCCTCCTGTTCGGCCCGCTCCGCCCATGCTCCTCAAGCGAGGAGAATGGCGCCATCATATAGCGGCACTTTATTATCGAGCGGTAGGGCGACTGGTCATGCTTGGGTATGCACTCCCGCGGCCCATGCACTCCGCAGATTATTTTGTTCTTCCCCCACTCAAGGTAGGCAGAGCCGTCCGCATCGTTTAGCACGTGCGCGTCTATTTTTATGGGCCGGAGGTCGCCCATGCCCCTCCCATCCGCCCTTTTCCCGTCAATAACCAGCTGTGGCTTTTCCATTCCAATCACCCAATTGTATTAGCGTTTTCCTTTAGGAACGCGGCTATCCTGTCCGTGAGCCCGCTTATGTGCGCCTCCGCCTCTATTTTCCTGATTGCGGCAACCGCAAGCGTGGGTTTCCCCTTCTCCGAAATCCAGACATACCCATTCCTTCCTACGTAAATCACGCACCCTGTCGCCTCGGCAATCATCCCAATCATCGAGTTCTTCCTCCCGATTATCCTCGGGACTTTCACTGCGGAAACGGAAATCAATCTCCCTTCCCTAAGCAGCTTGGTGTCGGACAGCTCCACGTTCTTCACTTCATCCACGCTCTTTATCCTCGCAAACACCACGTCCCCGAGCGAAAAGCTCGACTGCGTCTCCCTCGAGGAAAGGAACGTGTAGAACGAGCAGTTCAGGTCCATTGTGTAGCCCGCGAACCGCACCTCTGCCACCACTGCCACAATCATGTCTTCTGGCAGCGGCTCGTAAGGGCCTGCAAGAGGCACCAGTTTGCCGTCATCCATTATCATCGAAGCAACGGTCGCATACGTTTTCCCATTGTCCACCGAAGTGTAGGGTATGCGCTCCGGCTTCTCAGACACCACTTCGCCCGGAACAACTATTTTCATCAAATCCACCTTTCGAATATTTTTTAGCGTTTTTTCACTTCACGATTTTCGTCTGCGCGACGCCCGCTGTCAATTTGTTCAGCCGGTCATAGAATTCCGACTGCACGCCCGCAGGCATCTCAACCATGACTATTATGCCGCCATCCCTTGTCCATTCCTCTTTCTGTATCCCATACTCCTTGAAGAACCCGTAGATTCTTTGCGCGTGCTCCGCACCCACCCGGATTGCAATTTTCACCCGCTCGAACTTGAGCGGAATAATGGGCCGGAGTTCCTTAATCACTGCCTCAAGCTGCGTTTCCGCCGGCTTGAACGCATCGATGTGCGCGCCGGACTCCTCAAGCGCGTTCTGCAGCCGCAGCAATGTGTGCGGCGCGCCGGTCCTCGGGTCTATGCATTCGCGCGCGAGTATCGCGATGATCTGCTTCTTCTTCTCCTCCAGCATCTTCCTTTTCTGCTCGGTCGTTAGCTGGACTTCCCCTTTCTGGAATATGATTTCCGCAATCTTGTAAATGTCAGTGGTCCCGAACACCTTCTGCAGTTCATTCGACTTGTGCCGTTCCCCTTTCCTTGCGTTCTTGAAAACCTCCTCGACAACGAGGATGTTGTTCAATTCCTTCTTCTGCCCGGTCTTGTACATGTACGCAAGGTCAGGGTCCACCAGCAGTTCGAACCTGTCCCCTGCGTAATCGTAGTGCGCTATTATCGAGTGCTCAAGATTCGTCATCATTTCCCTTTTCCGTGAACGCTTTTGCGAGCGTGCCCACCGGAAAGCCGAAGGCTTTACGGATTCACAACGAAGTTGTGAAGTCTGGAGCGAGCAAAAGGGTTCGCCGCTTCATTTCAGGTAGCTTTCAACCTCCTTTGGCGAAAGGACGGAAAATTCCTTCTTCTTCATGGTTGCAACCGCAATCTCAATCGTATCGGGCTTGATTTGCAAATCCCCGCTCTTTTTGAGCGCCTTTACCGCAAGCGAAATCGCATCATCCACTTTCATGCTCTCCTTGTACTCCTTCTCGAAATACTCATCCACTTCCTTTTTCCCGATCCCGATCGCATCCGCCTTGTAGCCTGTGAGCGCGCCAGAGGGCTCAGCCTCATACAGCCTTGGCTCCGAATCAACGCCCGCAATCAATAATGACACCCCGAATGGCCTAATCCCGCCATACTGCGTATAGACCTGCATCAAATCGGTAAGGTTTTTTGCAATGCTCTCGACCGATGCGGGCTCGGAATAGGTGAGCTTATGCCTCTGCGCTTCCAGCCTTGCAATATCCACCAGTCTCCTCGCATCGGCAATCAGCCCGGATGCAGTGCATGCAATATGAGTATCAATTTCGAAGACCTTTTTCATGGATTCGGGCACAAGCAGTTTCGATGGCGCATTCTTGTACGCGACCAGCACCACTCCCTCTTCACATACCATTCCTATTGCGGTAGCTCCCCTCCGCACCGCTTCCTTTGCGTACTCTACCTGGAACAGCCTTCCGTCCGGTGAGAACACCGTGATGGCGCGGTCATATGCCTGTGGGTTGGCGGCAGGATACATAAATCCACCTCACTAATATTGTGCAAACTTAAACAAGCACCAATTTTGCTCTCTATTACGGAAGAAAGTTGTGGCGAGCAGATTTAAAAGGCTATTTCCCAACCTGCCCTCCCTTTGCAAGCCTTCAAACCCCTACGGCCTTGCCTCAGATTGCAGCGGGGCAGCGATTGCAAGCATGGTTGCAGCCCCCTGCACATTCCCTCCTTCCCCAAGGAATTCCTTCGCAAGGTCCTTCACTACCTGGTCTTTTGCCCCAGCCATTACCCTCTGGAGCGATTTTCGATTGCCTTTAAGCTCCTGCACCGCCATCAGCCTGGTATCTGCAAACACCCCATCTATTGCAATGCTCTCAAACAGTGCAGATTCCTCTTTCGGTATGAAATTGAAACACAATACTCTCTCATGCGACCGCCACACGGTCCTTGCCGCCCTTGCGCACTCCGCAGGGTTGTTCCTAATCATCTCCAATCCGCGGCTCCTGTCTTTCTGGTTTTTGCTTTCAAGAAGCGCAACCGCATCCTTCGCATCCTGCCCCCCGTTTTTTGCGCCCCGCGCAATCTCACCCCTATCATCCATAGTTCCCCTAGCATTCCTTGTGACCTTTTTTTGCATCTTTGCACCCCACCTATGTTCCTATTGCATTTGAATTGCTGGAATTAGGATGGCATTTGCTCATGAAAATTTATAAGCAATAACTAGCTTTTCCTTTTTATCGCGGCAATAGTCCCTGAGGTGCGAAGCGTTTCGAACCTGGCCCCGGATTCGGGGTTCGCAAGCGCAAAGCACGCAACCAGCTCCTTTTCCTTCCCACGCTCGCACCGCACTATGAACCGCTTGCTCTGCCCGTCATACGAAATGAGCTTGAACGCAAGCGCGGAGAACCCCTGCTCCCCAAAGAACCCGAGCACGCACGAGAATATGGCATTGCGCACCTCGCTCTCGCTTTTTTCCGCAAGCTTCCCCTTTACTTGCCCGAGCACATAGCGGCGATTCAATCTAAGCGTGGTTTTCATCCTATCGCCTTCTTCGCTTTTGTTTTTTCAAGATATTTCCCGATTTCCAAAAACCCTTTCCTTATCTCTTCGGGCGCAAGCCCCATGAGCGAGAACACGCACGCGCACTCATGGCAATTCCTCAAATACCATTTGCTTGGCGCAAGCGAGCAGAGCACAAATGGGGCTTTATACTTTTTGCAAAGCAAGAGGAAGAACCTTCTTTTTGAGATTTCAATCGCCTTTTTGCTCCCGTCCGCCCCTATGCAGCCTGCCAAATCCACAAGAAAAGCGCTTTTTCCGGAATCCGCAACGCCCCGAATCATCCCGATATTCGGCTCAAAGCTCGAAGCGAAAAACAGCTTCCCTGAATTGGCCCAAACCCTTATTTTCGCAAAATCGTTGCTCTCAACCAGCCGCTTCCCAAGCTCCTTTGTGCTGACCACACGCTCGAAACCCAGTTTTTTCGGGCTCTCCACCTCAATTCGCGCAACATCGAACATGATTTGGTTGTTCCACTGGGGGTATAAAATGGTGGCGGGATGGTTACCGCCTAAAACCAAATTTACTGCTTTTCCCCGTGATACCTGATGTTCGGCCCGTGCAGTTTCTTCTGCCTGTGCTTCTTTGCTGCAGAGGTAAGCCCCCTAAACGTCCTTCCGGAAGCCATCCCGGGCACGCGCAGGTGCATGACCACTTCGAAATACTTGTAAGTGCCATCCTGCCCTGCCCAGTACGAGTTTAGCACCTCAAAATTCCTGAATCTTGTCGCAGCCTTCTCTTCAGCCTGGTGCTGCAATGATTTCCCTGGTGACAGGTACGAGACGTTTTTCGCGGGCTTCCTGCCTCCCCACGGGTGCCTCCGCTTCCTCATCCCCCTTCCAACCCGCACCCTTGTAACAATAATCTCCTTCTTCGCTTTGTACCCTACGCTTCGCGCGCGGGAAAGGTTCGTGGGCCTCTCAACCCTAAGCACGGTCGGCTCCTTCCTCCATTTCGTGAGCCTTGCGCGGAACTCTGGCGAGCGCTCGCTATATTCCTTTTCAAAAGCTTCCCTGATGTACTTGTACATTCCCATTTTTCTCACCAAGCGGCGTGGGCCGTTCTTCTATTTGTTATTCTGTTTGCCCATTCGGGTGACGAACCCCACATATTAGGCAATTCCTTTTGGTCAGGCAGGATTATAATTGCACCGGAAAGCCCGCCTCGGAAGCGCCTCGCGGAAAAAATCATGCACCTTTCGGTGCAAGCTCGAAAAGCATGCGGCTTTCCGATACTCGGCGAATCCTCGGTTTCGGTACCCTGATTTTTAAATATTGATTGGCACAACCTAATCAGACGTTTCATTAAGGGGCAAATCATGAAAGTTCGCGAGATGGAGTTGTACTCCGAAAAGGTGAAGGAGGATGACATCCGAAACCTGCTTGGGCAGATAGTCAAATCCCGGCTTCCCCTATTCGGCTTCCTGGACTTTTCCGACCTCTTCTCATTCAATTACGTGAACCTCATAATCACGCGCAAGAACAATACTGTAAAGTTCTTCGTGAAGGAGCGCAGGCATTTGCACAACCTATCCGCTCTGCTTTTCCCGTTCAAGCTCTCCGAGCCAACAGAAGTGCAGTACGCAAAAGCCCCAATCTCAATCCCCCCACGCTTCTACATACTCGGGGGAAAGCACGATTTCCTTGATTTCATGCTTAAGGAAAACGTTCTTGAGCTGCACCTTCACCTCTCGCGCTTTTTGGGCGGCGATTTTTCAATCGGCTCAGCCACTTACGAGAACGGGCGCAAGGGCGTAATAATAGTCCCCAACCCCTCCCGCTTCCTGGTTGTCGACCTTGAGAAGAACCCCTCAATATACATTGAATTGCTCGAGCCAATCCCCAAGCGCATGTCCACCACCTCGCGCTTCCCGGCATTCGAGGAAACCGGAATGACTTTGGGCGTTGACAATTACGACCCTTTCCAGCACTCGATGGTGGTGGGAGCATCCGGAACAGGGAAAAGCAAGGCGCTCTACATCATCCTTCGCGCCATGGAGGAGATGCACAAGGATGGCGTGCGCATGATAATACTCGACCCGCACGGCGAGTTCGCGCGCATGTACAAGCACCGCGCAAAAATCGTGAATTTCATCGATAATTACGTTGAGCCCCTTGACATGGGCGGGAACAAGACCCCGCTTATGACCCAGCTTATCGCGCAACTTGTTTCAAGCACAATAGGGCAGGAGAACAAGTACTCGGAGCGCGTGCTGTTCTATGCAGTGCACCTGCTCACCTCAATTGAGAAGCTCGACCTTTCCAATATAGCGGCCCTGCTCACGGACTCTTCAGTCCGCGCTGAATTCGTCTCCTCATGCGACAATGATGAAGTGAAGAGATTTTTTGATGAGGAGTTCAACGACATCTACATCCACCACTTCAATGACGCCATACTCCCTATTCTCAATTTCGTAGGGGAATACAAACTGTACTTGGGGAAGCAGATGAAGCAGGAGAGCCTGCTTTCGCTGCTTCGCACCAACCGCGTCACAGTGGTCTCATTCGACCCGCACTTTTTTGGAAAGCGCATGATTTCTTTCCTTGCAGGCGCAATCATAAACCAGATGTACATCCTTGCAATCACTGGCCAGATTCAGGACAAGCCAACTATACTTGCGATTGATGAGTTCTCCCGCGTGGAGACAAAGGTCACAAAGGACATATTGGTTGAAACGCGCAAATTCAACCTCTACCTTTACATGTCGGTCCAATACCTCAATCAGCTCTCAAAAGAGGTATACGATTCCATCATAGGGAACGTGCGCAACATAGTGGCATTCAAGCTCTCGCGCCAGGATGCCACTTCAATTTCCTCGATAATGGAAATCAAGATTGAGGAGTTCTTCAAGAAGAGCCGCTCGCAAACAGAACTGGAAGAATCAAAGAAGGAGATGTTCGTCCGGCTTCACCAGCGCGAGTGCATAGTCCGCTTCTTTGACGGGAAGAAATACATGCTGCCCATGAAAGTGCGGGCTGTGGATGCGAAGAAATGGGGCTGGAACGAGAGCATGGAGGTAAAGGAGTCCCGCGAGGTAACAGATTCGGAATCCCCCTTCCCGCCGCCTAAAGGGCCATCGCAAGGTGGAAGGGTTGTTCCAAGCGAGCAACCTCCATTGCAGCAAGCGGGGCGGGCCGAGCCAAATGAGCAACCTCCACCGCAGCAAGTGGCTCGTACTCCTGCGCAAGCTGCACAGCACCCGGGAGCCAGTTCGCACGCACCTGCAGCGCAAGAACCCCCTCCAACCAAGGTGCGCGTTTCTCCTCCAGCTTCGGGAGAGCAGGGCTCGCCATTCCACAGGCTCAAAGACGCGCACGAGGGCGGGCACTCAAGGCTGCCAAGCGCGCTAAGGAAGAAGAAGGATGAGTAATAACATGCCTTCGCAGACATACGATTTGCTCAACCGCGCATGGAAATCGACTAGCAAAGTGATTTTCGGCGAACCGCTTGGCGAGTTGGCTGATTATGAGGAATGGCTCTCGCAGCTCCAGGGCAAAATGCGCGTTGAAACCTCCTCGATTTCCGGAAAGCCTGTCTATTTCGCGTTAAACGACTATTGCAAGGATGCGAAATTCCTAAGCTTTGACGAAGTAAAGCCCAGTGCAAAGTACGAGCCTCTCAATATCAACGAGATTAAGGACATCGATTCCATCCTGAATGGCTTGAGGGAGCAGTTCGAATACACAGGAAACCGCTTTCTTGGGAACAGCAATTTTGTCGAATCATCCGACATAGTGCTCGATTCTCAGTTCATCTATAACTCCACGAACATTGAACAGTCCTCCTACATTTACTCCTCATACATGATGCGGAGGGGCAGCAAGCACGTTTTCGGCTCAGGCTGGACCGCAAATGGGGAATTCCTGCTTCGAGTTGTTGCAGGAATCGATATCCACCGGTGCTTTGAATCGCACTTCATAGGCGAATCAAGCGACCTTTTCTTCTGCTTCAACTGCAACGGATGCCACAACATGCTGTTCTCATTTGGCCAGAGGAACAAGGGCCATCTGATCGGCAACCTCGCATTACCGAAAGACAAATTTGCGGAACTCAAAGCAAAGCTATTGAGCGAGGCATTCACTCAGCTCAGAGCTGACAAGCGCTTTCCCTCCCTTTTTCAGCTTGTTCCCAACAAAACCCCAACTGCGCTTCCGAAATTGGCTGCTTCGAAATTGGAACATGGCGACATGCGGCCAATAGAAAAAGGCTTTTCCTCAACTTATGAGGTAATGCTGAAACGAAAACCCATAAGCATAACCGCGCTTGAAAGCTGGCTTGGCAACCACACTGTCAGGCTTGCGGAAGCACGGACCCCATTTGGCGACGAAACATATACCCCTCTCAATCACGGCATAATATCAGAAATGCCAAACAAGCGGCTTGTGACTATCGAGGAATCGTTCGAGCTTGGCAAAATAGCCCTTGATGAAACGTCAATTTCATCACTGGATAAAATAATTGGCGCACTTGATAAAATTGCATTCTTCAGCGCGGAATTCATAACAGGCGAGAACCATAACATAATAAAATCGCCCCTCCTGCTCAGCAGCGCCAACATATACAAGGGATATGAAGCGACTTATTCCGAAAACACAGGTCTAACCTCCCTTTCCCTGCACTCGAAAAATGTTTATGGCTGCCACCGGATAATAGAATCCCAGTTCTGCCTCAAATGCTACAATTCCCTTTACCTGAACCGGTGCTTCGAGCTTGATGCCTGCCTAAAATGCGCAGACTCCTACTTCTGCCACAATTCCGAAGCATTGGGCGATTGCATGTTCTGCTTCAATGCAAAGGGAAAGAGGCACGCAATAGGAAACAATGAGCTTGAGCTTGTAAAATACAAATCTGTAAAGGATTCTGTGCTTGAGCAAATAGCAGATGAGCTTGAGAAAAAGAAATCGCTCCACTACGACATTTTCAACATAGGTGCCAAAGGCTAAACCATGGACATAAACGGCGCGTTCAAACGCACTTTCAAGCTCATATTTGGGCAGTGCAACCTCGAGTTGGATGACCTCAAGGAATACCTTTTGAGCTACCAGCCCCCTTTTGTAATGAGGAAATCAAGCCTCTCAGGCAAGCAGGTCGCACTCTGCAACGGCAACTACCCGGCTTCTGCAAAATTCATCTCAGAAGATGAAATCGATTTCAATAAGAAATTTAACCCGCTTGGAATAAACGAAATAAAAGACATGGATTCGCTTGTTGCGGCTGCCCGAGAGCGGCTCTATTACGCAGGGAACAAGGTGCTTGGGAACTCCAATTTCGTGACAGAGTCTGACACCTGCTTCGACCTCTCATTTTCGAAATACGGGCACAACAACATCTCCTCAAAATACATTGCCTATTCCTCCTACATCCGAAGCAATTCCTCCTTCATTTTCGGGGGCTGCTACATGGGCCGCTCAAGCCACGCAATCCACTCAAGCGCGTTCGTGGATTCCACGCGGTGCTTCGAATCCTACATGACCTACAACTCCTCTGACATGTTCGCCTGCTATAATTGCAGGGGCTGCACGCAGACAATGTTCTCATTCAACCTGCGGAACAAGAAATACTGCATAGGCAATCTCGAGCTTCCCAAGGAAAAATACCTTGCGATAAGGGAAAAGCTCGTCTCGGAAAGCAGGGAATACATAGAGAAAAACAGGAAATTCTACCCTGTTTTCAGCCTCAATCTGTGTGCGCCGCGGACTGGTGCCCTATCCATTCCAGCTCTCAAATCTGAAACCACAGACCCTGCCCCAATAGACTTGGCTTTCAAAAAAACCTGCAACATTCTTTTTGGGCACGAAATCGGCCCTCTGCAACAGTACGAAAAATTCCTCTCAAAGCGCATTGGTGAAATTGAGCGCCACAAATCGGTTTTCGGGAACGAAACCACTCTTCCCCCTATGTTTTTCTATGCTCATCTCCCAAGGGGCAGGCTGTTAAATGCGCAGGAGGCAGAGGTAGCAGGAAAAATAAGCATGGACGAAGAGAAACTAAATGGCCTTGGGACCCTGCTCCAAAACCTCGGGAAAATTGCGCTCTACCCATCCGAGCTAAGGCTTGGGGAAAACCGCAATCTCATCGAAACCCCATTTGCAATAGATGCAGTAAGCGCATACAAATGCCCGAACATTTCCTACTCGAAGAACTGCGGCTGCTCTTTTGCGAACAACTGCGAGAGCGTTTTCGGCTGCTACCGCTCAGTCTATTCCACTTTCTGCATAAGGTGCTTCTTCGCAACAGGGCTTACCCGCTGCTCTGAGTGCGACGCGTGCGAGAAATGCTCGGACTGCTACTTCTGCCACAATTGCGAGAACCTTCAGGACTGCATCCTTTGCTTCAATGCAAAAAACCTGCGCTATGCAATCGGGAACGCAGAGGTCGGAAAGGAGAAATACCTTGAATTCAAGGCAAGATTGCAGGGCTGGAGTGCCTTATCGCTTGAGCGGGAAAAAGACCTCAAGCACGATATTTTCAACATCGGAAGCAAACAGGCTCAGTAGAACGGCACTTCATACCTTACAGAGGAATAGACAATCGCTTCCTCGCCGATTTTCTTCTCGCCAATCCTAATCATCGCACCTTTTGGCGAGGGTTCGAAATAAGCTGAAAGTATCGCATGGTTGTCCGGCAGCTTCCTAATCCTGGAAGAAATCGAGTTGTTCCCGAGCATCCCTATAAGCGCGTATTTTGTCGCATCCGTGAACTCGATTGCCATTTTCCGCTTGCTAGTCACGCTCTGCAATGTAACATGCTTTCTGTCTATGCTCATCCACCCGGCCTTCTCCCCTTTCATGAACTCGAATATCCTGCTTCTCCTCTCCTCGACTGAGTGCCTTATCCTCTCAAGCGTGTGCCTCTCCGAAACAGTCGCAGCGCGCCTTTTCACATTCAGTATGTGCCCTTTTGCAAATTCAATCCTGCCTTTCATGCCGCTCTTGTGCTTTCCGGACTCAAGCATCATGCTATGCTCGAACTCAAGCATGTTCTTCTCCGCATTTTCCGCATCCCTCTCGAAAATTGAGAATTTCCCAAGCAAATCGACAACATTCTCCCCCTGCCCAGATGCCTCATGTATTTCGGAAAGCCTGCTCTCAAGCTTCCCAAAAAGCCTCTTTAGCGCCTCAAGCCGAGAAGCGTATTTTTCGTGGTTCGAGAGTATCACAGTATCCTCGACCACCTGCTCCATCTCCTGCAAGTCGGTCGTGAGCTTGTCCGCAAGCACCACTGCCTCATTTAGCTCAAGCTCGGAATCGGACTGCATCCTGGAGAGCGATTCGCACCTGCCGCACGCCTCCTCAAGCCTCTCGCGCATCGACTCAAGCCTCTCCTCGTGCTCAAGCGATGCCACAAGCCTGTCCAGTATGCGCTCAGCTTTCGAATTGAGGGTCTGCAGCCTAAGTTGGCATTTCTTCAAGGAGTAGTCTTTCTGCCTTGCAGGTCGCATACCGCAAATAGGTGCTGTTTTGCTTTAAAAAGCTAACTTATCGCGCTTGCCAGGCGGAAATCCACAAACTCCCGGATTCTGGCTGTGAACCCAATTACCTTTGTAACTGCCTCATTCTGCCTCTGCCGCTCGCGTTCCTTCATCCTAGATAGCGTCGGCCCAAGCACCACAAGTGTTGCAGCCGCGATTATCACAGCCATTTCCCCGCCCCCTATATGCCCGATGCCAAGAGGGCTTCCTTCGCCGCTTCCCTTGCTCCAGCTTGGCGTATCAGAAAAATCCAAGGACGGCAGAAAAGGGATTGTGAGAGCCGCACCCAGTACTGCATCATAAATGCGTGTGCCAAACCCGGCTTTTATCCTACTCGGGGTTGATGGTTCCTGGGAAAGAAGCTTGGTTGCCTCAAAAAAAACCGAGCGCTCAAGCGCAACCCTTGCATCTTTATCCAGCCGCCTCGCAGCAGGGACGTGTTCCAGCAGCCTGCTGAACGGTTTTCTTGAAAATTCGGCATTTGGGTTCCCGCATGCGCGGATTACCCCAAGTGAATCAAAAGGCCTGATATAGCCTCCGGACTGGAGCGGAACCGCTATTCCTTTTAGCATTCTGCCTGCCTGGCTCATGTGTACCCCTTATGTTATTTAATAAGATATTTTATGTATTTCTGTTTATAACCCTTTCCCCCTCCTCACCTCCTATTCTACAAATGCGAAGTAATTCTGGCGCGCTGTAGTCAGGAGTTCCTGGTTCGCAGAGCAGAATTGCTGGCTTAAGCACGGGAAAGGCAGGAACGCATCATTCTCCTGCGATAATGGCCCGACAAAATTGCCCCCTCCATACTTCAGGTATTCGTTCACAAGCAAAAAGAACTCCCGGATATTTTTGCGCGCAGCCCCCTGCCTTGCCTTCTCCTGTTCCGAATCGGCAGCGCCTGGCAGCCCATACTCGGCAAACATTGATTCGAAAAGTTTCGCATCCGAGGTAATCTGGCCAAGCGCCATGCCATTTACGCTTGCATCAAGCATCCCAATTGACATGCAAAGCTCCCTGCAGAACTCGGCGGTCTTCGGGCCCAGCTGCCCATCTATCCTAAAGCCGGAACCTGAAATCCTTTCCAAATCCATGCTCACATAAGGGCTTTGCGAAAGCATGCAGAGGTTCTGCTGGAAAACTGCGGCCTGGGTGCGTGAAATCCCCTTATTATAGGAAAATACCGCGGTAAACGACACATCCTCAGGTGACGGTATTCGAACTGGCGAGCCGGATTCCGCCTCCACCCTTGTCCTGTCCACCACGCTTCTCAAATCCAGCGAAAAGCGCAGGTATGCAAAGTAAAGCTGCATCCGGTCGCTTGAGAGAATGTCCCCAACAACCTTCTCGCGCTTTTTTTGCGCATCCAATGCCGGGTTCCAATTTTCAATCACATTCCTTACTCCCTTTTCCTTGCCTGTGGCAGACAGGAGCTGTGCAAGCTCCACCTCAGCCTCCACGCGCTTTGCTGCAGGAAGCGCGTTCCTGTTTGCAAGGTGATCCAAATATTCAATGGTCTGCCTTACGCCCACTTGGAATATCCCGATGCTGTTTGGCAGCTTTTTCCCATGCCCTGCACGCTCCGAAACGTCATCCGCAATATTGTCTACCCACCTGTCCGGAAGCAGGCTGTATGCAATATTGTATAGGACATCCAGCCCGACCCGCTTTCCCAGCGACGAATAATATTCGTTGAACAGGACGGTTTTTAGCGCCCCTGTGATTGGGGCAGGTATCCCCATCTCCTTTGCATAGCGCGAAATGTCCTCTGCTTTCGATTCGAACCTGCTTGTGGCCCACCACCTCGAAATCGACATCCTGCCTGCGGTGCTTTGGGGCGTTTTTGCAGGGTTTCCCTCCAGATTGAATGTTATGTCCGGCACAATCCCTGGGAAAGTCGGCACCCGGAGCGTGACTATGAAATCTATCGAGCGGTGGGCGACCGCCTGCTTGAAATTGAAATTCTTGGCCATGTTCTGCCTTGCCACTTCCGGAAAAATGGCCTCGAACGGCATGTTGAGCTTGCCTGACAGCCTGCGCGCAAAATCAACAGGCGAGAGCGAAAGCCTCTCGGGCAGCGCCCCCGCATCATCCTGCTCTGTGTACGCATCCCGGACCACGAATGTTTGGTTCACTGCAGGCGCAAACCTCTCAAAGCGCGGCACAAAAAGCCTGCTGTCCTCCTGTATTGTGAACTGGCCCAGCACCAATTTCTCCTTTCCATACCCTTTGAAAAATTTCTGCAGCTCAAGCATGTTTGAAAAGTCGAATTCACGGTACCTCATCCCAAAAACATCCGCGTATTTCCCATCCCCGAGGCAGACCATCGCGTGCGTTATCCCTCTTTCAATTCCCGTCCCGGTCCTCTCGTTCCGCACGGTCAGTATGGAACCCCTTGGGGCAGGCAAGAGCTGAGCGCGCAGGGCTTTCCAGGCTGCGGCATTTGCTATTGTCCCGTCCCAGTTTGTTTCTGCCCAAATCCGCTGCTGCTCGAACATCGGCTCGCGCAGCACAGCAATGTAGCCTGGGGAGGGCGGCTGTGCATCCATCTGTTCATACGGCCTCCCAAAATGATGGTAAACGTTTGTCGAAAGCCCTTTTTCCGCAAGCATGGCATAGAACATCGCCATCACGCCAGATGAGCACCATGCAGCCTCGTTCCTGCGCTCCGCCCTCCTCACCTTTGCATCCTCCTCGTAAAAATGTGTCATCACTCCAACCGAATCTGCAAATGGCTGGCTTGAAGGAGACTCAAAGAACCTCCTTCTCACCTGTATCTGGAGCGGCGGGCGGGCAATGTTCAGCTCCGCATATCCTTCCGGCGGCTTGGTGCGAAGGATCTTCTCCCTATCCATAGCCTCGAGCCGTGAGCGCGTGGCGCCTATTTCATGTGCAAGCGCTTCAAGCGACGGGTACTCATTCTGAGTGTTGTAATCATATACTGAGCCCACTCCGCTTCCGCCGTCCCCAATAAGCCGCACCACCCTGCTTCCAGTCCCTTTTTTTGTGCTGTAAACAAGAACCCTGTTGCCATCATCCCAAAACTCATCATCAGTCCCAAAGAACTTGGTTTTTTTCGGGCTTGGGAGTGCAAATAGCTTTGGGGCAATCGAACGCCCTGCGCTTCCACCTCCCCCATGCCACGCAACCCCTGCATCTGCCCGCTGCACAGGCTGCCTAACTTTTGCAGGCACGTACTCCTCAAGCTTTGCAAGTGCCAGCCTGCCCTCCTTTCCCGGGATATATTTTGCACCAAGCCTTGCCAGAAGTGCATCCACTGAGGAAAAAACGAATTTTTCGCTTCCCGCCTCTTTGAGGTTGAAATCAAGCACGGTGCCATCGCCATTAACCCTTATGATGTGCCTGCCTTCCCTGCCCTTAAACGAGTACCTAAGCACATGGAGCGCTTCGTCCCCCCCCATTATTTCAGCCTGGAGTTCGTTGGGTATGTACAGCGCTTTTTTGCCCTGGGCGGCTTCCTGTGCCAAAAAACCACCACCTCACTTACCTTCATTCCAATTATTCTTCCAGCTAACCTTTCACCACTCCAATCGGGACCAGTTTCGCAACCATATCGGAAATGCCAGCAGCCTGCACAGACGCCACAACCATGTTCACATCCTTGTAAGCGCCTGGCGCCTCTTCCGCAATCAAATCGTACTCCGTCGCCTTGATTATGATTCCTTTTGCGAGCAGTTCCTCCTGCACCTGCTTGCCGGTCCAGGAATGCACTGCCTTGCTCCTGCTCATTGTCCTGCCGCTCCCGTGGCAGGATGAGCCAAACGATTGCTTCATCGCCCCTTCCTTCCCAACCATCACGTAGGATGCGGTCCCCATGCTCCCGGGAATCATCACAGGCTGCCCAATCGCCCTATAAATATCAGGAACCTCCTTTCTCCCGGCCGCAAACGCGCGTGTAGCCCCCTTCCTGTGCACACACACTTTCTTCATTTTCCCCTCGACCTCATGCTCCTCGAATTTTGCAATATTGTGGCACACATCGTACAGCATTTCCATCCTGTCGCCCGTGCCATTCCCGAAAACAGAGTCAAACGTTTCCCTTACCCAGTGCGCCATTATGTGCCTGTTGCAGAACGCATAATTCACCGCGCACCGCATCCCCTTCAAATACCGCTCCGCTTCCGGCGAATTGATTGGCGCGCAGCACAATTCCCTATCCGCAAGATTGATTTTGTATTTTGATGCTGTCCCAATCATCGAGCGCAAACTGTCATCGCAAACCTGGTGCCCGAATCCCCTTGACCCGCAGTGAATCATCACGGTCACTTCACCCTGCTCAAGCCCGAACGCCTTTGCCACTTCCGGGCTCTGGATTTCGCTAATCTCCTGAATCTCAAGGAAATGGTTCCCTGCCCCCAATGTCCCGAACTGCGGCGCGCCCCTCTTTTTCGCGGTATCGCTCACAACCAGAGGGTCCGCCCCATCTATTCTCCCGCCTTCCTCGCACCGCTTCCTGTCCTCCTCCCAGCCCCACCCTTTTGAGAGCGCCCATTCCACACCTTCAGTGGTTGCCTTCTCAAGCTCCTGTGGCGAGAGCCTCACCCTCCCCTTGCTCCCTACCCCAGATGGCACATTATCGAACAATTTGTTCACAAGCTCGCGCAGCTTCGGCCTTACGTCCTCTGCTTTCATTCCAGTTTTGAGCAATCTCACTCCGCAATTGATATCGTACCCTACTCCCCCAGGTGACACTACTCCTTCCTCCAAATCAAAAGCAGCCACCCCCCCAATCGGGAACCCATACCCCTCGTGGCAATCCGGCATCACCATTGCGTAATTGATAATTCCAGGAAGGGTTGCAACGTTGCGCAGCTGATTAAAGCTCCTATCCTTGCCCATCTGCTCGAAAAGCTCTTTTGTGGCAAACACGCGCGCAGGCACTCGCATTTCCCCTTCCTTTTCCAATTCCCAAACAGCATCCGCAATCTGCTTGACCATGTGAAATCACCTTGAGTAGAACCAATCAGCTATTTCTCGCCCCTGTTTTATTAAATAAGGTGGATTGCCTGGGGCTGCGGTGTGGGCTACTGCAGCGGCTCGAGGTTGCTTGAGTACCTCACCAGCATGAAATAGTTCTGCCTTGCGGGCGTGAGTATTTCCGGGTGCGCATTGAGGAACAGGAAATCAAGGCACGACCTGGGCTTAAATGGCGTAAACTCATTGAGCGCTTGCGCAGTTGGCGGCGCAGGGGGGCCGTGCACATCTGGCTGGGGCTCATACAGCCTTGAGACGGCCAGAACGCGCAAATACGCGTTCGCCTGGTCGAAAAACGCCCTGCCTTCGGCATCCACCAGTTTTTGCGCAGACGCAAGCGTGGGCTTTTTTTCCTCGCGTTGAGGGTCGTTTTTCATCCTCCCTTCCCAGTATCGTATTTCTTGCGTTAGCCGCTCGTTCGGGTCAAAAAGGTACTTGAACAGCGAGAGGTTCATGTCATAAACACTATACTCTGTTCCATTCGCAGTCGTGAACTTAGCCATCCCCAGGTGCAGGCATACGTCCTTGAAAAGCGAGAAAGTCTTTTCCCCCAAATCGCCGTCAAGCTCGAACCCCCTTGCCGCCGCCCCCATATCCATCCGCAGCCGCTCGTCGCACGCAAGCGCGTACATGTTCTGCTGCAACACGGAATTGAAAGTTTTTTGAATGCCCTTATTGTACGCAAATGCTGCTGTGAATGATATGTCCTCCGCAGTCGGGATCTCATATACTCCATCTGCGCTTCTCATCGCGCTCCTGACCCTCTCGCGCACATCATGCCTGTCCCTTTCATAGTGCCTGTAAGCAAAAAACAGCTGCATCCTGTCATCGTTTATGAAAGCATCGATTGCAATGTTCCTCTTCTCCTGGTATGCTGCATTCTTGTCCCAGGAGTATATCACGGCCTTGAGGTGCGCATCGCTCCCAGCCGCTTTTACCAGCGCCTCCTTCTCCTTATCCCCCATATTATCCAAATAGCGTATCACCCCAGTCATGCTTATCTGGAAAATCCCAAGCGTGTCGGGCAGCTTCCCATCATCCAGTTTCCGCGCGCCCCATTCAATCCATTTAGTTGGCACGATGTCCGAATCATGCGCCACAACATAGCCCAGGTCTTGTACGGTCCTTTTCCCAAATCCGGAATAATACTCATTATACAATATGCCAAACAGCGACGGGAGCGCGCCAGAAGGGATGCCCATCTCCTTTGCAAGCCCCTCGAGCCTGTCCACCTTCGGCCTGAAAAACTTTTCCCAAAAATTGTCCGCCGCGTTCCTGATTTTCCACCAGGTCTTAACCGCCACATCTGCGCTGCTGGCAGGGTCGCCCAAACCTGCCTTCGCAACCTCTCCCGCCTCAATTTCTATGTGTGCATGCCTTCGTGCGAGCTCCCCATCATCGAACGCCAGGCTTGGGACCGGGCCCGAATAAGTCGGAACTTTCAGAGTCACCTGCAAATCCCGCGTTTTCTTCCAGCTCGCATCAGCCCAATCGAAGCCCTCTGGCAGGTTCTGCCTCACAACCTCCGGGAATACTGCCTCGAACGGCATGCGCAGCTTCTCCACTAGAGCCTGCGAAAAAGTGACGGGCGTCATCTTCCTCCCTGGCGCTACATCCTCTATTGTGAACGTCTCTTCCTTTGCTTCAGAGAATTTGTCCCACCTAGGCACGTAAAAGAATGCATCCTTCGGAAGGTAGAAAAGGCTGCCTTTTCCGTCAATCTGCCCTTTGAAGAATTTTTTCACTTCCTTGATGCTTGAGAAATCAAACTCCCTGTACTCTATTCCGAACACATCCGCAAATTTCCCGTCCCCCAAGCTTATCATCGCATGCGATACTCCTTCAGCCCCGGAGCGGGTGTATGAGTACCTCACAGTGAGTATTGTGCCGCGCTTAGCGCCCTCAAGCTGCTTTCTTAAGCCCTCCCAATTCTCCTCAGTGAATTGCCCATCCTTGCCCTTGTCAACAACCTGCCCCCACGCATCCCGTTGTGCTTGAATTGGCACGTGAAAGAACATCTCCTCATTCAGGTTCTGCGCATAGCCCTCGACGGTTTTCCCATCATCAGCAAGCTTCCTGTATGGCCTTCCAAAATTGTGGAACACATCTGTCGCAAGCCCTCTTTCAGCAACTATTCCGTAAAAAACGGCCATAACGCCCGAAGAGCACCAATAGCCCTGGTCCCTGCGCTCCATTGCCCGCGCCTTCTGGTCTTCAGTGTAATACCTCTTCATCGCAGCCAATCCGTCCTTCACGGGGTTCTTTGACGGCGGGATGACTGTGCGCATCTGCGGCCCTATAAATTCAGGCTTCGGTTTCGGAACCTCCTTGGGCTTTGGAACTTCAGGCAGCCCTTTTTTTCTTCTTTCATACTCCTCAGGCGACCAAGGGCCGACGTAGCCTTTCTCACCTGGCAGCACTGGCGGCTTTGGCAGCTTGCCTTCAGAGTAGGAAATCTTCTTCCCATCAAGCGGTTCAAGCCTCCCTTCTGCCGCCCCGATCCATTTTTTCAGCTCATCCACTGAGCCGAAATTCTTCTTCAAATTATAATCCCAAACATCGCTTACCTTCCCTTTTTCGTCCTTGATAACCATCACTATCCTGCTTCCATCCCCATTCCTGGTCCGGTATACCAACACCTGGTTGTTCTTATCTTCTGTATCCAAATCCCCTTCTTCGCCATAAAACCAGGTTTTTGCAGGTGATAAAAGCGGCTTTGGTGCTGGTGCCTGGGCTATACTCCCGCCAGATTGGCTCGAGCGCGTAGCCGGGCTGCTCCCATCCCCGCGGGTTGCAGGCGCCCTATCTGCTCTTCCGCCCTGTTGGCCTGGAGTTGGTGCAATTGCTTCCCCGTTCCTTGCAGGTACGAATCGGTTGAGGCTTACAAGCGCCCTCTCCTCCCGCCGCTCGGACACCACCCCGCCCTGCTCCTCCTTCACGTATGCCGCCCCAAGGTGCTTTCTCAACTCTTCAACCGACTTGAACTTGTATTTTTTGCTGCCTCCCCCCTGCGCGCGCAGGTTGTAGTCAACAATGGTGCCATCCTGCTCGATTTTCACCACTCGCCTGCCCTTCCTACCTGAAAACTCGTATTCGAAGACCTTGAAGTTGCCCTCACCCTGCAGCACTTCCCTTTTGAACTCAGCCGGGATGAATAGGCGCCTGCCCCGCGCGCTTGCTTCGGTCAATTTTCCACCGGATAAATTGGGCTTTTCTCTCTTTATTAAGCTTCTCGAATCCCCTAAGTTAAGCTTATATCCCATCATTCCCAATCAATTTGCATGAGACCAATATCCTCAGACTCAATGCACTTCCCGCAAATCCTCTCGAAACTAAAGCGCGGCCCGCAGGTCATACTCCCAAAGGACATCGGGCTCATACTCGCATATACTGGAATCGGAAAGGAAAGCGTTTGCATAGATGCTGGCACAGGCAGCGGCTTTCTTGCAGTCGCGCTCGGGAATGTTGCGAAGAACGTCACAAGCTACGAGAAGAATGCCCAATTCTTCGCTCTTGCAATCGAGAACACAAAGCGCGCGAAACTTGAAAACGTGAAAATATTGCACAAGGATATTTTCGAGGGGATTGAGGAGAAGGATGCCGACCTTTTCACGCTTGACATGGCGGACTCGGATAAGGCAGTTCCTCTTGCGCATGCTGCGCTAAAATCCGGAGGCTATCTAGTGGGCTATCTCCCGCACGCGGAGCAGGCGCAAAAATTTGTTTCCGCCTGCCGCACAGCAGGCTTTTCCGAAATTTTCGTGCTCGAATCCATAGTGCGCGAATACCTTGCGCGCGAGCAGGGATTCCGCCCAGAGAATACAGGCCTCACTCACACAGCCTACCTCGCTTTTGCCCGGAAGTAGTTAGACATTAAACGAACTTTTTAAAAGAACGAATTTAAAGAGTATGCTCCAATACCCCAGTATGGCTGCAGGCTCCATCTCAATGCATCATCCAAACGAAGACATACTGGACCTGCTCTACCCAGTCGCAAGGCGGGCAGTGCAAACCAGGCTCGAGTGGCTCACCGGCGGGAGCAGGAGCAAAAAACAGGCTAAACTGGCCAAAACCCCTGAGATGCAATCGTCAATCGGCGAACCTGAAAAACCAGCCCCTGAAACTGCGGTTTTGCACCAAAAAAATTCAGGCTCAATTGAGCAACTAATCCTCCCCTCGCATGCTGAAACGGAAAAAACCCACTCAAGTGTTTCTGCAGAAAAAACAGCCTCTCCTGCAAAAACCCAGCCCCCCATATCCCACACTCAAACTGAATCTAACTTCTCTAATTCTATTCAAGATTCCCGACTCCCTACTCCAATATTTGAAAACGCAAAACTTCCAATGCCTATGCAGCGCACCAGGGCAGCATTCGGTGGCAGTGTGCCCCCAACCGGCAGCGATTCTGGAGACAACTTCAAGCCCTACTCGGATGCTTTTTCGCAGCCTGTCCAATACATCCCAATCTCAAAAGGAGCTGAGCAAATCGAGCTGCTTTCGCACGCCTCGCTCAAATCCCAAAATCCGAAGTTTGCAACCGCATACCTGGAAAACCTCAAAACATTCGTGCTTGAGCTTGCGCAAGGAAGCAAGCCTGCAAGGGCAAAGCTCTCATTGCTCCTTTCAGATGCAGTCGATTCAATAAAATCAGGCAAAGGCATTAGTGAGGATTTGCATCAATGCATCATCTCGCAGTTCAAGTCCCTTATCGAGGAAGTGAGGCAATCCCTTTGGAAAGCGGAAATCTCGCTTGCAACCTCCCGCTTTGAGCCGCTTTCCGAAGGCGCTGCAAAAAACCCACTCACCCCCGATTTGCGCCATGCAAGAACAATCGCAGCCTCGATTGGCAAATCCGGCAGGCCTGCGGCTTTTGCGCAAAATGATAGTTTCGATTCGCAGGATTTGGACTCGCTTGAGGAAATGACTTCCTCCCCGCTCATGTACCAGCGCGCTGCAGGCGCAAACGCCTCTCGCTGCATAGTTTCCAAGGGCAGCACTTCTATTGCAAACCACCATTCCTTCTCGCGCATGAGCCACAGGCACTGCCCAATCGATGGTTTCATCGCATCGGGCGGGATCGCGCTGCACGTAATGCACTTTAGAAGCTCGCTCAAGGTATTCTATAATGGGCTCAACTGGATTGGCGGCTGGTACCTTATTGAGCGCCAGTGCAAGCTGAGCAGGTTTTGCTGAGCGGGCGCTCCTTTTTTTAACCCCAACTGGCCGAATCCTTATGCAGGGGTGGCAGAGCCTGGCCAAATGCGCAGGACTTAAGTAGGCCTTTTTCTCTCTCCGAGAGAAAAAGCCCTGGGAAAAAGAGAAGAGTTTTGCACGAAAAATATCCGGCTTCGCCCGGTTTTTTCGCCCCAAAATATCCAGAGAAATCCTGTGACCTTAGGGTCTTCAAGAGTTCAAATCTCTTCCCCTGCACTCGCATTCGCTCGTTCGGAAAAGTTTTTCGCTGGTGCGAAAAATCTCGCCAACCGCTGTGCGGTTGCCGATCTCTTCCCCTGCATTCAGCACTACCCTTGCGGAAAATAAAAAGAAGGCGGAATCTTATCGCTTCCGCGTTGCTTATATCTCAGCATAGTGCATGTCGCTCCTGTTTTCGGAAAGCACGGCGCCCTGAAGCGCGAACCCCGATATTTCGGCTTTGCTCTTTGGCACTATGCTCTTGGAGCCGTCTTTTTTCACCACGAGCACCCCGTTCCACGGGCATTGTTTGCATCCGGGCACAAGGCTTATGCCTATCCTGCTTGTGTCGAATTGGACGTGGATGGACAGCCTCAGGGCATCCGGATACGCGTTTGTTATCAATTCCGAATGTGCGCTTGTTCTTGCGATAGATGAAAGGGTCAGCCTGTGCAAGGTCTGCTCCCCCTGTGCCAAATCCATAATATCGAGAATCGGCTGGAAATAGCCCCCTATCGTTCTTTTCAACCCATCGTACTGCGAACGCGTGCGGCAGTTCATCCTGATTGTTGGAATCCTCACGTCCTCTTCTTTGCGCAGGAACTCGGCAGCCCCTACGGTTATATTCACACGTTCCATCAATGCTTCAATTGGCACTCTCCGAAGCTTTTCAGCCATGCCCGGGATTTGTGCATCCATCTCTAAAATTATTTCATAAACGCCCCTTTCGAACCGCGCAACCGCGGCTTCCTCCAAGCCGAACGTGTTTCCGTTGTGGCTGACTTGGAACAAATCGAAAAAAACTCGGCTATCGGTCATTATGTGGACTTCGACGTTTTCCTCTACCAGAATTGCAAGGTTCCGCAGGCTTTCTGCTTCAGCCATGTCAGCGCGTTTGCAGTCTATCACCCTGTCCGGGTTTGGAGATTTGAACGGAAATGCGGGCAACACGTAAGTTATTTTGCCGCCATGCGCAAGCTGCCGTTCCATGTTCACCCTAAGCGCCTCGAACTGTTTCTGCCTATGCGTCTGGTCGAAAGACCGCATAAGGGGCGATATTTTTTCGACCTGGCGCGTGATTAATGCTGCATTGCTCATTGACCCACCTATTATCATATACATTATTTATTTTGCTACCACATTATATTGTTCAGTGTTTATAAATATATCTTTATGTGTATTATAACAGAGATTCTGGTAAAACTATTTAAGCAGGAAAAAGGGAAGCATCTATCTACAAAACCAGTGGAAATGGATGTTATTATGAAAACGCAATTGGCCGCAATGATTGTGCTAACCATCCTTTTTGCGGGCTGCACCATCAACCCGCAGGATTTGGCGCCCAAGCTGCCGGCAAATAATTCTCCGCCGCAGAATGCCCGGGCTGCACAGCCGGGCCTTCAAAAGTCAAGCCAGATAACGCTTACCGCTGCAGAGGTTGCAAAGCACAGCTCCGCATCCGACTGCTGGATGACAATAAGCGGAAAGGTGTACGACCTAAGTTCTTTCACAAACCACCCTGGCGGGTCTACATATGTCCCATACTGTGGAACTGCCGGAACAACTGGCTTCCAGACAAGGGGTGGCACTGGCACGCCCTCCGGTAACGCGGCGGCCATGCTCAGCAGCTATTACATAGGCGCGCTTGGGCAGACTGTGTTTTTGGGCACAGGCCAAACTGGTGCGGGCAGTGCAATTTCCCAAAATGGGAGTAACTCTGGCTTCGGCTACGGGGATGATGAGGACGGGTATGAAGGGGAAGACGACTAAAAACTAGCGGAGATGATGGCATGCAAAAAAGCAGCTTCCTGTTTCTTTTAATTTTGGCAGGTGTTGCCCTTATCGGCGCATACAACGCGCTGTTCCCGCTGCCTGCGGGCACTATGCTCATCCGCTTTTTCGCCCTTTCCTCACTGTTCATAATCTGCGTTGCTCTCGTGATTGGCCCGCTTGCGGTTATCGACATAAAATACGCCTCACTCATAGAGCCTCGCCGCGCAATCGGAATTGCCGGGTTTGTTTTTGCAGCCACGCACATCCTGCTTGCGCTTGGCCTCGTGTTCGGATGGCAGCTTGCCGCAGTGCTTGGCGCCTTCCCAATTCTGATATCCATCCCCGCAGCACTAATACTGCTGGCCATGACGCTCACCTCCTCTGACTGGGCGGTGCAGAAGCTGGGCATGGGCAGCTGGAAAACCCTGCAGATGCTCATCTACCCTGCATTTGTGCTCATACTTGCGCATTTCATGCTCCAGTCCAACGGGCTTTTCGCGAAAACGCAGGCAGGCACATTCGTCAATCTTGCGGAAGTTGCTGTGCTTGCCCTTTCCATTGTGGCAATTATCCTTCAGTTCTATGGATTTTACCTTAAGAAAAAGAGGCTGTCGGCAGTAGCTGCCCCTGCAAAACCTGCATGAGGAATATTTTAACGTTCATTCTAATGTTCCTCAAGCGCCTTTAGGCTTTTCATTCTCGCTTCTCTAAAACCTCTTATGGGAATTCATTTTTAAAGCGCGCAAGTTCAAGTGGTGCAAAGCCCAATAGCGCAGGCGCGCGAAGGGAAAACTCAATAGCAGGTGATTCGATTGGCAAAAGGTTTGGGCATTTACGGGTTTGCTGCAAAAAGCATCGCAATATTCATTTTCGTGATGCTGGTTTCAATGCTGCTTTCGGGCTGCGCTTCGCAGGAACAGCAGAACACGGGCGGCGAGTTGATTAAGGAAAACAAGACTGGCACAGTGGTGACCGAGAACAAGACTGGCTATGAAAAGACAAACGAATCAATAGCGCTTGCGGTAGCTGACGGCACCTATATTGAGAACGTCACTTACCCATATCACGTCGGCCTGCCAACCGAAGCCAACGAGACAATAGAAGTTAAAGTCACTGTCGAGGGTGATGTGATAACCGACGTATCAATAACAGCGATGGGCACTCCACACCAATACTCCGCCAAGCTCATACTGGGTTTGAATGCAGCCCTCCCCGACCTAGTGGTCGGGAAGAAGATAACCGAGCTTAACATACCGAAAAATGTAGCAGGAAGCTCGCTCACAACTGCGGCATTCAAGGGCTATTTGGAAAACCTGGTGGAAACCTATTAGGCGCTAAAATGGAGACAGTTGCGAGGACCGAGGAGCTGCTTGGCTCGGCAATCGAAATCAAGCTTCCCAGGCAGCATTCTTCCTTTTTCCCCATTTGTTTCGAAGAAATGAAGCGGATTGAGGATGCCTACTCCCGTTTCCTTCCTGATTCCAAACTCTCGAAACTGAATAAGACGCTCGGCACCTGGCAGCATGTTTCCGAAGAATTCATCTTTCTCCTTTCAAAGGCTGAGGAATTCAAGGCGAAAACAGGCGGTAATTTTGACATAACGCTAAAGTCTGCGCTTGACGCAATGGGCTATGACAAGGATTATTCATTCAAGCAAAAACCCGAGGCAAAGCCCGGAATTCTTGCAAGCATGAGAGGCGCGCTTTCGGGCGCAATACAAATCAACCGGAACGAGAAAAAAATCCTGCTAAATAGGGAAATCGATTTCGGCGGTTTCGGAAAGGGTTACGCCTCGGACCGTGTAGCTGAAGTGCTCGAGCGCAAGGGCGTTTCCCACTATTACATTAACGCAGGCGGTGACATGCTTGCAAAAAGCGCGAAAGGCGAGAAGGATTGGGAAATACTTCTCGAACACCCTGATAACCCTGAAATTGCAATTGGGAAAATCAATCTGAACGGAAAAGCAATCGCAGGCTCCGCCCCAAACAGGCGGAAATGGGGCGATTCGCACCACCTGATAAACGCGAAAACGGGCAAGCCTGCGCAGGGCACAAAGGCAATATTTGTTATCGCAAGCACAGGGATTGAAGCGGACGCATGCGCAACCGCGCTTTTCACTGCTGGTTTCGAGCATGGCATTTCTCTTTCGAAAAAAATGCCAGTTGAAATCCTTTCAATCTCAAGCCAGAACAAAATGTACCAAAGCCCTGGGTTCGGGGCGGAACTGTTCGGATGATTAGTCCCCTGCCCCCACGAGCAGCTTAATCAGCAATGGCACAAGCGCAAGCAGCCCAATGCTTGCAAGGAAATAATGCGAAGGGATTTTCCGAGCAATTTTTGTAAGCACATCCATTGTTACGAACGAAGCAACTGCCGCAATCACAATTCCCACCGCAATCACTTCAATTGAAAATCCCTCAAACCCTTCCACAAAATAAAATGCAACAAACGCAGCCGCAACCATGGGCGCACTCATCATAAAGCTTAGCCTCACCGCTTTTTGCGGCTCAATCCCCTGCAAAAGGAGCGAGCACTGGGTTATCCCGCTCCTGCTTATCCCAGGGATAACTGCCAGCCCCTGCGCAAACCCGGTTATCAATGCAGTTGAAATTGAAATTTTCGCATTTTGCTCAATCGCCTTCTTGGCTATTACAGTTATTGCGGCCATTACAAACAGGAGCACTCCCACTGCAGCAAGCAGCCATTCCCCGGAAAGTTCGGTGAATACTTTGCGAACGATAAAATATGCCGGCAGTGCGACAATTGCGGTTGCAACTATCGATATCACAAGAAACAGATGCTCCTTTTTTATTTCATCAGCTTTCTCGAATGAGGCCAATTCAGCGGGCTTAGTGACTGCTGCAACCACTGCCCCAATATACTCATTCCGGTACTTAAAAATCGCAGCAATGAAATCGCCGCAATGCAAAATAAGTGCGAATGCAAGGCATTCCTTGAAAGGGAGCGAAAAGAATGCGCTTCCCGCAAGTATCACCTGTGTTTTCGAGCTCACCGGAATCCATGCGGTAATCCCCTGGATTATTGCAAGCACAATGGCCTGGAATATGTCAATCATGCTAGCGATGGGAAGAAGAAAAAATAAAAAGAGGGGCTAGCAGCACTCACGAGTGCTGCTGCGAATAGGTGCACTCGAGCGGATAATTAGCCCCGGAATGGACGCACACCCTTATTGCCCCTGCCCAGGCGTAAGTGCCCTCGCTAGTCCTGCTCCCGACATGCGCGCAGTAGGACCCGTCTGGCAGGTTGCCTTCCACATAGCTTGTCTGGCCAAGCGGAAGGATTGTTACCGGCGCATTCCCGAAGCTGCAGCTGACTGGCCTCTGCCGCGGGTCAACCACGTCCCTGCGAATCGAGAGTATGCTTCCACCCCCTCCGCCGCCCGGGCTTACCAAATTCTGGATGTTGCTTTTCACCCCAGAGTCGGAAACAGTCTTCGCTATGTCGGTTGTGCCGCCTGCAATAACCGGGCCTGATTCAATGTTCGCCTGATTGGCGATGCTGCTCTCGATTGCGGAATCGGAAACAAGATCCCCTTGCCCAACAGGCGAGTGCGCCACCTGCACAACGTAGTTCTCAAGGAACGGCGAGTAATCCGGCTCCACCCAACTCATTGCAACCGAGTGCGAGCCCTGTGCGCTGGTCGCGCCGAATCTGTACGGCACCACGACCCTAGTGTAATACCTTCCGGTCCTCTCAAAATTCTGCCTTTGGGTGGGCCACAGCCTATTTAGCGGCGAATCGAATGCATTCGTGCTCCATGCATAGAGCGACTGATATGTCGGGTTTCCTGTTTCATACCTCTGCGAACCGCCCGACCCGCTCACTATGTCCAGCATCCCGTCGCCGTCAATGTCCGCGACCACCTTTCCCTGTGACCCCAGCGCATCAAGCTCAACGTACTTTGCAGGCATCGCATCTGTCCCGTTCATGCTTTTTGCGCGCAATGCTCCGAAGTAAGTTCCGGACACGTTCTCCACATCCTCGTACAATATGTCCGGCTCGCCATCCCAGTTCACATCCCCAATCACAGGGCCAAGCCTGTCATCCCAGCCAAGTGCGCTGTCCCACTGCCCAATAACCGCACCAGTGCTGTTCAGCACCCTAATCCCATGCGCGGTGCCGGTCACGCTCGCAATTATCTCAAGCCCACCTACACTGTCAAGGTTTGCAACTGCCGGAGTTTCCGGCATCTGCCCCAAAAGCGCGGTCCAGAGCAGAGTTCCGTTGCCCCGATACGCAAGCAGCCCGTCCCTCGTCGGAATCAGCAGCTCATCCCTGTTGTCATAGTTGATATCCGCACTTGTTGCGCTCGCCCTTGCAGGGGATGCGAAAGCCACTGGCCATCCAGGAACTGCAGTGCCATTCGCATTGAAAGCAAATGCCTTCCCACCTGGCACATTGCAATTCTCCCAGTCCCCAGCATAGAATATCTCAAGGTCCGAGTCCGAATCCAAATCTGCGACTATCGGGCTCTGCTGCACCCCTTCGCGCGGGAAGCAGTCGGGCACGCTCTGCGGCCAGCCGGGCCTTATCTGCCCGCTCAAGTTTGTTACATAAATCAGTTTCGTATGCGATATCTGTGTCGGCCCTGGCACAATATACACGAGCTCCTTCTGCCCATCGTGCTCAAGGTCAGCTGACATCGCATACGCGCCAAACTGCCCTGCCCGCCCGGCATTTTGTATCTCATTTTCCCAAACAGCCTGCCCTAAAAGCGATTGCGCCACAGTCCTGTACGCCTCGCTTTCGCTTACCCCTCCTTTTGCGTAAATCGCATCCATTATCCCATTGCTCCCGATATCCGAAACAAGCAGCGAGAGCCGATTCAGGTTCGGAAGCGAATCCGGTGCGGAAATAACAGTGCTTTCTATTGCGCCGTCCGCCCCAACCACATATACTGCGCTTGCGGAATTGTCCGGGCTCCTGCTTGCAAAAATTATTTCTTTCCCTTCATCCGCATCGACATTTTTGATTACCGGAATCGGGTAATCGTGGCTTGTGCTTGGGATTTTCACAGGGAACCCTTCTCGAAGCTCCCTGCCCATGCGCACTGTTGCGAACTCCTCGCCCAGTTCCTGCTCCCCGCCGCTTCCAAACACCGCAATCCGCATCTTATAGAAGCCGCTCTGCGTATCGGCTGGCAGCGAGAAATTCGCAAGCCTTCCATTCTGTACAGGCAGGTTGCCATCCCGTTCAAGCGCAATCCCGTCAGCGCTCCAATCCTCTGTCCCAACAGGTGCGTACTCGATTTCATAATTTCCGCCCCCGTGCGACCAAATGCACCCGTCAACAGAAAGGCCTTCCCTGTACACATCCCCTCCTTTTGGAGAAGATATTCTTAGCTCTACACTCTCCTGCGCTCCCATGTAATTCCCGCTTCGCACAGGGTCGTGGTGGTATTCAGGCCATTGCATTGAGGATTCCGGGGTTCCAAGCTCCCAAACGTACACTCCCCCGTCGCCCTCTTCCCCCGTCCAGCCATAATAAGCGCCATCATCCCCAGTCGTGCCAACCATCTCAAGCATTCCATCATTGTCTATATCGGCTATTACTGGAGCGGAGCGCATCCCCCTCGGAAGCCGCATCCTCCAGATCGCGTTTTGCGAGTCATTTGCCCTGTATGCGCCCACCCCTGAGAGGTAGCTGAATGATGCCCCGCATCCGCCTCCTTCGGCAGTTATCAAATCATCCTGCCCATCTCCGCTCACATCCGCCGACACGACAGAGAAGTCCTGCCCGCACCTTGTAGGCACGCTGCCGATCGTAGTCCCGTTCTCATCTATTATCCTTGCGAAAGATTCGCTGTTCGAATTCGATGCGAGCTCGACGCTTCCGTCATCGTTCAAATCGGAGAGCATAAGGTACTTCGGAAGTTCGGTCGGCACATTCGTCCAGCCCGGAAGCGGGTTCCCCTGTGCATCGAACCTATAGATGTTATAGAAGCTTGCAATCGCCAGATCGGGCAGGCAATCCCCGTCAAAGTCATTGATTACCGGAGCCGCCATCCATCCTGCCCTCTCATCGATTGTCCATGCGTTTGAAACGCTTCCATCAGCTTCGAGTATTTCCACCCCCGTCTGCAAATTGTTGTCATCCATCACCACATACGCAATCTCCAGCTGCCCGTCGGAATCAAAATCCCCGGCTGCCGCTGTTGTGAATGCAGCGCCCACTGCGGGCCACTGCCCCATCTGCCTTGGCCAGCCAGACCTCACCTCGCCTGTGTGGTTGAGCACATACAGGTTCTGGCCTCCGGGAACCATCAGTTCCTTGTACCCATCCCCATCAAGGTCGACCGCTGTCGGGGAGCCAAGCAGGTTCCCATTCGTGCCCCAATGCTCATAATCGCCCGGGAGCTCGAAAGGCCATCCTTCCTTCTCAGTCCCATCCGGATTGAACACATAGACTTTCATGGTGCCCCTTGCGATAAGCTCTGGGGTGCAGTCCAAATCGAGGTCCGAAATGAGCAATGGCGAATTGGCTGCCCAATCCCACCCTGGCTCGGGCCAAACTCCCTCATCAAATGAAGCCGGCCAACCCGGCATCAAATTCCCGTCCGAATCAAGCAAATAGAAATACCCGTTCTTCGCGCTTAAGAATATCTCGCTCATCCCATCATTGTTCACATCCCCGACTGCAGGGGTGGAATATATGCTCGAGCCTGTGAAGAAAGGCCATCCCTGCTTCTGGTTCATTGTGAAATAGAACGCCTTCTGCTCAAAATTCCCTGCGTCCGACCTCACCACCAGCCTGAGTGCGTGCCATCCATCGCTCAGCGTTCCAATGCCCCACGTTCCCAGAATTCCGTTCTCCACGCTCGTGCCTTCCGCAATCACGGTCCAACTGCCCGGATAATACCCCTCCCCGTAATAGAGAGAGTAATTGGCTCCCCCTATTGCGCTCCCGATTACCTCAACAGTCTGCGTGCCTGAAGAAATCGGCAGTATCACGCCGGATTCAGGCGAATCAATGCTTGCAACAAGGTTTGGCATCAAGCTCACGCGCACTGCTCCGCTCACATTCACCCGCCCTGCTCCAATATAGCAGTCCGGGAAATAGCATCCAGCAGGAATTGCGGTTTGCTTGAGTATCTGCTCCACCTGTGCAGGATTGAAGCTCTGGTTATGCGATATTATCAGCCCTGCGGCCCCCGCGACATACGGGGTTGCCATCGAGGTCCCCCTAAGCTCGCGGTAGCCGGATGGGCTCCCAAGCGGGCCAAAAATCGGCACAGTGCTCAATATTCCAGTTCCCTCAGGATGGCCTCCTGGCGCAGCCATGTCAGTCCAATACCCGTAAGTGGAATAATACGCCTTCGCATCATTCAAGTCAGTAGCAGTGACTGCAATCACATTGTCATATGCCCCAGGATAATTCCTCTCCCTCATTCCAGAGTTTCCTGCAGCCGCAACAAGCACAACCCCCATCCCATGCGCGTACTCGATTGCATCCTGCTCCATCCCAGAATGCGGGCCTCCAAAGCTCATGCTTATCACGCGCACTCCATTGTCCGCTGCATAGTGTATCGATGCCGAAATATCATCATGCTCAAGTATCCCGTACGCATAGCCCCCGTAATAAACCCCAAACCCGTTCCGAACTGGCATTATCCTGCAGTTGTGGCATACGCCGGCTACTCCTATGCTGTTGTTTGTTGCCGCGCCTGCAATTCCTGCGCAGTGCGTCCCGTGCCCGAAATAATCGCTTGGCATATCATCGGGTTGCGTATAATCCTCCTCGGGCGCAAGCGAGAACCCCATTGCCTCGTACGCCGCAGTGTCAATATCCACAAAATCGTATCCTGTCCCATCCGGGCACCCTCCTGTGCAGTCCGCAAGCATGTTTCCCGCCAAATCCTCGTGCGAGTAATCCACTCCGGTATCGGCTATTGCTATCACAACCGAGCCATTCCCCAGCTCAACGTCCCACCCTGCCTCCGCGTTCGAGTGCTGGTGTGACCACTGCTGAGGATAAAGCGGGTCATTTGGGACAAATGAAGTCCTCGCAAGGTAATTGGGCTCTGCATACTCCACATCAGGGAGCTTTGACACTTCGCGCGCCAACTCTTCCATATCAAGCACATAAGGCAGCCTGTACTCATATATCCTATCAAGCCCGATCTGTTTTGCAAGCTCGTCATCAGGCCTTATATTGAACACCCTCCTCGGGGCGATGCTTGACCCATCTACCGGTGGCGAATCAAGGCTCTTCTCCGATATCTGGGCGTTCGCAGCATCAGCAACTTGGGGGTCAATCGGACTTCCGCTATATGTTTTCACAATCAGCCCGCCTGGCGCATATTCCGGGAACCTTGGCGGGGCTTGAAGAAAATTCGAATAAGTGATATTCGTTTCATTGGAAAACCAAACCCCGCTTTCCTGCGCAAGGCAGAATTGCAGCAAAGCCAATATCGTTATCAATGCAACCAATTTCACATTTTTCATTCCAACCAACCTCCGATTATTATTTTACAAGTGTCATCTTTTTTGTTCGTGATATTCCATCAGCTTCGAATCTGTACAAATAAGTCCCGCTCGGAAGCCCGTCTGTTTTGAAAACTGTGCTATATCTCCCGGCAGTCTTCGTCCCATCCACGAGCGTTGCAACCCGCCTTCCAGTCACATCATAAACGCGAATCTTGACAAAGGCGCGCTTTGGAATCTCGTATTCAATAGTGGTCGTAGAATTGAACGGGTTCGGGTAATTCTGCTTAAGCTCTATTCCCGAAGGCAGCGCAAATGGGATCCTCCCAACCGGCAGCCTTGCGGTCAATTCATTTGCCTGCAGCGTATCATGCACAAGAGTGCTCCAAGAGTATCTCCAAGGCTGCACACCCACTGCTTCCAATGCCGCCGAATCAATCAGGGAAAACGCCCAAGTGTTCCTGACTGCAACCAGCTCGCTCCCATTTGTGAATACTGCGTTCACTGGCATTCCCGCAATTGTCGTATCGAGGTTCACTGGCGGAAACCCGCTGGATGCCATGATTGAAATGAAATTCTCAAAGTTCCCGCACGGCGAAGGCATTGCCCAGCGCTGGCACGTGCTGTCCGCAATCCTCGCAGCCTCTGCCGAATCGCCAAGCGCTTCATCGAAAACTATGAATACGCCATAGCCCCTTGCAAGACCCACCCTTCTCTCCGCATCAGTGAACGGTCCATCTTTCATTATCGCTTTGAGCGTGTCCCCGCACGTAGGATTATCTGGGTTATTGCCAGGCCATATCACCGCGCGCGCCATGAACGAAGGGTCAGGCCACACCCCATCAATCTCAACATGCTGGTAAACCCATATTGTGTCCTGGCCGTGCTCAAGGGCATAAATGGTCTGCTGCACATGCTGCTCCGAAGCAAATGCAGAATGCAACTTGTCCACGAGCGGAACCAGCAGCATAAATGCCCCACCCGCAGCAAGCTTTCCAATGCCGCGCAATCCAGGCCCGTTCCTGAAGAATTCGGAAATCCTACCTGGCATTTTCCTTTCAAATGCCCTTGCTTGCGCTGGCGCATTCGGGTTCTGGAAACTGTACGTTATCCTTTCCGAACTCATGTCCCTCATCCTTCTTCAGTAATTATGTTTCCAGCATCTGCAACAATTCCCTCTATCGCGTTGATTCCAACTTCAGTGCTGTTGTTGATGCTCACGCCAGGCCCAATGGCCCCGATGGAATTCACTATTTGCGAGTTCCAGTCAATCCTTCTCCTATTCCCAATCCCCACTACATCTATTGGTGTAGCCGGGCAGTTTGCAATCCCGCCTATGCACACTCTCTTGGCAGCAGTCCAAGCATACCTTTGGTCCGGAGGCATTGCGAATGAATTCACGCTTGCCGCCCTCACATAGTGCCACCCGTTTGCAAGCCCGCCAATCACATAATTGCCAGGTGCAGGGACTTCCTGTATCGGGCTGTTTGCAAAATCCTGGCTCATGGATTCCTGCAATGCATATCCTGAAAGGAACATGTAATCGTCAGCCTCAACAAAGCTCACAGTAATCGAGTTCCCGGAAACAACGGCATTAAACCCATAAGGCGCGCTCATTCTTGTTATCTGCCTTCCAGTCCTCTCAAAATTCCTCCCTAACGTCGGCCAAACCCTGCTTCTCGGGCCTGCGTTTCCCCCAAGGCTCCATGCATAAACTGACTGGCGCGTTGCAACATCCTCGCCTGTTCCGTACCTGTTCGCCCCTTCACTTCCGCTCACAAGCTCCAGCATTCCATCCCCGTCAATATCTGCGATTGCTTTCCCATGCGAGCCAAGCACCGTCAATTCAACGTATTTTGGCGCAACAGCATCGTTGCCTTCAATGTCCCTTGCGCGCAGCATCCCGAACACTGTGCCCGAGACATTCTCAACATCCTCGTGGATTATATCGAGCGACCCATCGCCATCCGCATCAGCAAGCACGGGCCCCATCCTGTCGTCCCATGCCAGGTTGGTGTCCCAGCTTCCGACAAGCTGCCCCTGCTCATTTAACACTCTGATTCCGTGTTGTGTTCCAGTCACGCTCACCACTATTTCAAGCCCCCCATCAAAGTCCAAATCTGCAAGCGCGGGCGCCTCTGCCCACTGCCCTTCTAGTGCATGCCATATGAGTTCGCCGTTTGGGCGGTATGCATAAAGCCCGTTCCTAGTTGGAATTATGACTTCATCCTTCCCATCATCATCCAAATCAGCGCTTGCGGAACTTGCCCTTGCAGGCGAATCAAAGAGCACTGGCCACCCCGGAACCGGGCTTCCGTTTGGGTTGAATGCAACTGCTTTTCCTGAGGGCACATCACAATTGTCCCCTTCAGCCGCGTAAACCACCTCAAGGTCGGAATCCGCATCAAGGTTTGCGACTATCGGGCTTGGCTGCACCCCGTCGCGGGGCCCGCAATCAGCCGTTTCAGTTGGCCACCCGTTCCTGGTAACCCCTGCAAGGCTTTTCACATAAATGCTCCTCATGTGCTCTCCTGACGGGGCAACGAACACCAGCTCCTTCTGCCCGTTCCTGTCTATGTCTGAGAGCACCGTGAAAGTGCCGTATTGCTCAGCCCTGCCGCCATCAGGCAGGCTCTCCTGCCATCCCTGCTGCCCGGAGAGCGAATATGCTGATGTATAGTACGGAGTGCCTTCTGCATTCCCGCCTGATGAATAGACCGCATCCTGCACACCGTCATTCCCGATGTCCGCGACCTGCAGAGAAAGCCGGTTTAAGTTCTGGTTCGTGTCAGGCTCGGATTCCACGATTGCTTCCAACTCCCCGTCTGCGCCTACAACATACACCACGCTTGCGGTATCAAGCTCATTTCTGCTTGCAAAAATAATCTCCTTTTCCGCATCTGCATCCACGTTCCTTATCATCGGAATCGGATAATCCCTTGCAACGCTCGGAACCCTTGCAGGGAACCCCTGCGCAAGCCCGGTGTCAATCCGGACGGTTGCAATTTCCTGTGACAAAAGTTCGCGCCCATCGTTAGCCACGACCCTTATCCTGAATTTGTAGAACTCGGGGGCAAATCCTGCCGGGGCATTGAAATCTGCAATATGCGTCCTGTTCGGGCCTGCGCTTGGCGCAATCTCCACCCCTTCAATGCTCCATTCTTCAGTGCCCACAGGAGCGTATTCCACAAACAATCCAAATCCTTGCGGAATATATGCGCTTCCATCAACGCTCATCAAATCCCCATACACATCCCCTCCATAGGGGTCTCCGACAGAGAGCGCACCGCTTCCAACCATTGCAGGCGCGGCCCACGCATAGCTTCCATTCATGCTCCTGCTCCCTGCCCGCGCATAATACGCTCCCTCGCCAACATTGGTGAACGTGTAGTCCCTTGTAGAAAGGGAAACATTCACATCTGCAACCATCTGCCCAAATCCCGAATCGTTCGCAAGCTGCACCGCATACCCTGCAAGAAGCGGGTAATTGTCTGCCTCAGCCCAGGAAACTGAAATATTCCCCTCCATAGTGCCCAGTGCATCAAATGAATATGGCGCCCCAAGCCTGCCAACATACCTGTTTGTCCTCCCCTCATCCCTATGCTGCGTAGGCCACGCATTATTTATTTGCGATGCTTGCGCCCCAAGATGCCAAACGTAAGCAGTCTGCCTCGGGACAGTGCTATCCGAGTGGTTTGTGCCTATGCGTATATTGTCAAACCATGACAACCTCTGCCTGCCCTCGCCAGTGCCCACAAGCTCAAGCGTGCCGTCATTATTCATATCCGCAAGGTTCAGCCCTTCCAATATGCTTGACTCCACGTATTTCGGGAACCCTGCAAGCTCCTGCCCTGCGAGATTCCTTGCGTGTATGGTGTTGAACGGAACTCCGCTCACAATTTCCCGTCCCTCATAAACCAAATCAAGCTGCCCGTTCCCGTCAATGTCCCCAAAAAGCGGCTCATATACCGAGAGGCCGCTTCTCCAGCTCGAGCCTGCGGCATAAGCATGCTGGTTTTGCACTGGCCAGCCCGGATGCTCAGTGCCGTCCGCATAAAGAAGGTGCACAAGCCCCGAATTATCCTCAACTGCGATATCCGGCGCCCCATCCCAATCAACATCCGCAACTGCTGGGCTGGAAACAAATGTTGAGCCATTCAGCACTGACATGGCAACTGTGCCCGAAGAGCCAAATGCCCTAAGCGCATTGCCCCCTGCAACCAATAGCTCGTCAATCCCGTCCCCGCCCAAATCTACCGCAACAGGGGTTGAAATAAGCGGATAGCCGCTTGTGTTGTAATATACTGGCCAGCCCGGCATCACGCTCCCATCTAGCTCGAACATGTATGCCTTCCCAAGCGGCATGCTGCAGTTTTCAGCATAGAAGCATTCTGACATGCCAGTATAAGCAATCTCAAGCTGCGGGTCAGAATCGAAATTCCCCACCATCGGGCTTGGCTGGCTTGGCTGCCCGCTTACCATATGTGTCACATTCTGCGGCCAGCCAGACATCACGCTTCCGTTTGCCCAAACAACATAAATCGCGGCATTCAAATTCCCGGGCAGCACGAACACGAGCTCCTTTTCCCCATCGTGGTCCAGGTCTGCAAGAACCTGGTAATTGTTGAGCTGGTATTCCATCCTGTAATAATGGTACCACGCAGGCGGCTGCGTCTCATTCGAATATAAAGACCAAAACTCGCTTTCATCCTGCTGCTGCGCAAACACGCTGTGGTAATGCGCAGCCTTGTATTTTGCATAAGAATATTCGTTCTCCCCATCCAAGTCAAAATCATTCAAGTGCAGCGAGAGCCTGTTCACCTCCCCTTCTGCTTCCGGAGGGGAAATCACCAGACTTTCCGATACTCCGTCGCTGCCTATTGCATAAACCGCGCTCGTGCTCCTGTCAGGCAAATTTTCTACATATGCTATTTCCTTCTGCCCATCCCCATCCACGTCCTTTAGCGTTGGCATTATGTAATACGAATCCAGCTCGTACTCATACGCTTCGCTCCGGTAGCTCCACCTATGGTCATAGCGCGGAACCGGAATTTCAATATACGCCGGATAATTCTGCGCAATCCCCCTGTCAATCCTCAATATTGCGAAAACCTGTTCAACCGAAGGCCCACCCCCGTTCTGGTCGTACATCCCGAGCCTGAACTGGTAAAACCCGCTTTGCAATCCAGCCGGCGCATCAAACCTTGCAATCCTCCCATCCGCGCTCTGCAGCCCGCCATTCTCGAGCGTTATCCCTTCAGCGCTCCATCCACCTGTTCCGTTTGGCGCATACCACACTGTATATGTATAGTTCTCCGGAAGCAGCACAGTCCCGTTTATTTCAAGCGAATCGCGGTAAACATCCCCATTGAAAGGAGTGAGAACTGCCGGGTTATCCACTACGAACGTGAAATAATCAATCGTCTCCCGCCCGTTCCCGCTCACATTCAGCTTCACAAGATACAGCCCATTTTGCGGGAACAATGCGACCTTCTCAATCTGCGCAAATTGGAGCTGCGCAGGCATCCCTGCAGCCAGTTGCACGCTTCCCTGCTCATGGTATGCCCCCAGCCACGATTCCGGGTCTTCAAGAATCGGGCCGTCTTCCCTTGGATTCTGCCCCATGAACCCAACATCATAAGTGTAATTGTATTCGCCTGCAGCTTCATTCGCATACGCATTGAGATTCGCCTCAAACCGCACCGCCTGGCGGCTCTCGCTTTCTTTTCTCAGCTCAACAATGGCCGGCCTTGGCGAGCCTCCGGCCGCGAACGCATTTATCCTCCCATGCCCCTTGTCAAGCACGTTTGCTTGGAACCGAACCCCATCTATGGATTTCGTGACATTCGCGTTTGCAGTGTTCCTTAGCGCATACTTGATTTCATCCGGGTTCCACTCAGGGTGCTGCTGCACAAGCAGCGCCGCCGCCCCTGCAGCCGCGGGCGTTGCCATCGAGGTTCCGCTGTAGCTTATGTGCCCCGGGAACCCATAGCAGCTCCTGTTCTCATGCCCTGTCCAGAAAGTCGAGCATACCATTGCGCCTATTGCAAGCACATCCGGCTTTACTGCTCCCCCTAGCACCGGGCCTCGGGAGCTGAATCCAGCAAGGGTTCCAAACTTGAACGAAGCCCCGACACCTATCGTTTTCCGCGATGCGGCCGGTGACGCGACATACCCGTACTGTGCATACGCGCCACCGCCACCATATCCGTAGTTATGGACAGCCGCAACCGCGACCACCCCCACATTCACCATATTGTCCGATGAAAGCGACACTATGCTGTCCGGGTCATTGTCAAGCGCGCCTATGCTCATGGTTGCAATATCCACATGGTCCTCCATATTAGAATCATTGTTCGGGTCAAGTATCCGCTCAAACGCATTCAGGATTGATATTTCAGGGCAGCTGTTTGCAGGCGCAGGCTCTATATGGAAGTGGTCTAAATCGCACACTTTGTAATCATAAATAGTTGCGTCAGGCGCCATTCCCCTAAAAAGCGCCCCGCTTTCATTTGTGAAATTGGCGGCAACAATTCCTGCCACATGTGTTCCATGCCCCCAATAGCTCGGCTGCGGAAGGTCATGGTCATAAACAAAATCATATGCCCACTCCACCCTGCATCCCGGCCCGACACTCCCGTTTGCGGTGCACCCGGGGACCGCAAAGTCAGGGTGCGTCGCATCCACTCCAGTATCCACAACCCCGACCCGCACGCCAGCGCCAGTGTAGCCTCCTGCCCACATATCGACTGCCCCAAGCGTAACCGTGACGTTTGGCATCGCAGGCCAAGCATGCCCGAGCTCGTATATTTTTTTCACAAACGAAAGCTTCTCGATTTTTGCTTTCTCCGCAGGAGAAATCTCTTTCACCATTATCCCATTCTGCACAAGCACCAAATCGTATCTTTGCCTGCCCGAGAACCCTGGAACCGCATTTTCAATCTGGCTCAGGTAGCCGCTATGCGCAGCTTTTAGCCAGTTCGCATAGTTTTTAGCCTCGTCAAACTGCGAAGGCTGCGTAGGGAACGTGCCTATATGGACAGATGCAGGCGCTTCCATGAACTGGATCAGATACCCGCTTGGGCCGGCATAGACCGGAGTTGCATTCCAATAGGGCTGCCCTTCCTCCAAAAGCGGTGATTCCTGCGCAATGCAAACCGACGCTAAAAGCAGAAGCGCGAATGCGACAGTTTCAATATTTTTCATAAGAATCAATCTCCCCTAGCGCGCTCTAGGCATGCGCATATAATCCGGAAAACAGGATGCAGAAAAAGCACGGGAAAAGTTTCTCTTGGCTAACCAATCGGGACACGCACATTGCATTCGGAACAAATGCATTAGGCAACCACTCTAACTTCCTTTCTCTCCCGACGAATATTTGTTGTAGCTAGTATATAAACGTTTTGTTGCTTGAAAATGCAGAAAATCGGCTCCACTATGCCCATTGCTGAAAAAAGAAAAATGGAAAAAGCGAAAATAAGCAAAACGGGAAAAAATCAGCCCATTTACCCGTACATGGGGCCCAGCGACTGCGCAGATTCCGTCTTCTTGTAATGCTGCTGCGCCATTTTCGCCTTTCCCATCATGTCTCGCATTTTGTTCTCAATAAGCTTGGACTCGCGCTCAAGCTCGCTGGTGTCAATCTCAATCCCAAGCATCCCGTGCACGATTTCAAGCACCATGCTCGCAGCTTTCGGGTCTATGTACTCCTCGTGCGATTCCGCAAGCAAGGATGCGACCGGGAATTCCAGTATTGCGCCGCGCGCAAGCAGCACCCCTGTGACTCCAGTGGTCGCGCCCTCGTCAATGAGCTTTATCGCCTTGTACTTGGAGAGCGTGTCCCTCATCTTCTGCGTGCTTGCAATCGCGTACACAGTGTCCTGCTCCCCCTTTATCGTGATTCCCCCAAGCGAGATGATTTGCGATACCTTGTTCTTTTCCGCGAATTGGAAAAGTTCATCCGCAAGCTCGTGCACAGCGTCCATCGGTATTACAAACTCGGATATGAACACAATGAGATTGTGCTTCTCTGAGCAATAGATTCTTGCAGGGTGGAGCGGGATTTTCCCGTGCACTGCCGCAAGCGGTGGGAATTTCTCTGAGGTGATATACCCCATGGGCTTCATTTTCAGCTTCTCCACTATGTAGCTTGCGGAAATCGTGCCAACAAGCCCGAGCCCTGGGAACCCCTCAATCAAAGTCGGGTTCTTTAGCTTAAACTTTCCAAGCTGGTGCAGTTCTAGTGCCATATTCCCGGTTATTCCTTCCCAATCTTTTAAAATACTCCCCTGCGCTTCTTCACGCATGGAAAAACTGCTAGCGCTCGCCCGCAGGCACAACCTCGAGGCCGAATTCTACCACGAGCGCTCGCACGGGATAACGCTTGGCACAGCAGGCAGCGCTGTGAAATTCAAGTCAAGCGAATTTTGCGAGGGCTATTCTGTGCGCGTGCTCCACCAAGGGCGCATTGGCTTTGCGTATTTTGAGCGCTTGGCCGATGCGGAAAAAACAACCTTGCTTGCAAAAAAGCTCTCCTCATTTTCCCCCAAATCCGGCTTCTCATTTGCCCAAAAGCAAAAATATGCAAAAATCATACCGTATGACAAAAGGGTGGCGGCAATCACCCCAGAGGATGCGGTATCGCACGCAAAGGAAATGCTCAAATCCGCCTCTTCAATAAAAGGCGCAATCCCAACTGAAGGCAGCATCTCATTCTCAACTGGCGGGTTCGAGCTTGCAAGCTCAAGCGGCCTTTTTTCCAGCTCCCGCTCCACCGGGCTCTCAATCTGGTGCGGCGCCAATTTCAAAGGGAGCACCGGGGGCGCAAGCTTCTCGCACTATAAATTCGAGGACAAATTCGCTGCGGTCGGAAAGGAAGCGGCTCAGGTTGCAAAGCGCATGCACACTGCGAAAAAAATCCCCCAGAAAAAGATGACTGTGATTTTCGGGCGCGAGGCGCTTCACTCGCTTTTGCACGGGATACTGCTCCCCTCGCTGAATGGAGACTGGGCTAGGCGGAAAATTTCAAAGTTCACCGGGTTAGAGGGCAAGCAGGTTGCAAGCGAATGCTTTACGCTATCTGATGACCCGTTTGCGGACGCGGCAGGGCTCTCCCCATTCGACGGGGAAGGGGTTGCGGCAAAGCGCATCCCACTGATTGAAAAGGGAATTTTCCGCTCTTTCCTATTCGACAGGCTCACTGCCTCGCTTGCGCAGGTTGATGCGCAGGGCTCATGCGCAAGGGGAAGCTACCTTGGAAGCCCCTCAATCTCCCCAAGCAACCTCTCAATCGCACCAGGCACTATCCGCAACCTGGAATCCGAATTCCCAAATTCCCTAATTGTTCGCGATTTCCACGGCGAGCACACCGCAAACAAGGTGACTGGGGACTTTTCAGTTTCGCTTGATGCGGCCTTCCTTGCGGACGGCAAATCGGTGCGCGGCAACCTCCTTTCCTCCAACATATTCGAAATGCTAAAAAACATAGCAGGGGCAGAAAAGGGTGCTTGCGCCTATGCCGATATGGTTGCTCCCAGGGTTGCATTCGGGGATATCCTTATAGTCGGATAGGCTGCAAGCAAGACAGGGAGGATAAAATGCGAAAGTTCAAAACCACTGCCGAAGTTACGGTCCCGGAAAAGCTCGTGGACCAGGTAATCGGGCAGGAGGAGGCAGTCAAGCTAATAAAAAAAGCCGCAAAGCAGCGGCGCCACGTGCTGATGCTAGGCTCGCCAGGAACCGGAAAAAGCATGCTTGCACAGGCTATGGCCGAGCTCATGCCCGCAGCCGCGCTCGAGGACGTGCTTGTATACCCCAGCCCGAATGATGAGAACCGCCCCATGGTGCGCGTGGTGAAAACGTACCCTTCGCGCGAGGAGATAAAGCGAGACCCGCAGCTCCAGCTTCTCTACCGCACGTTCGAATCCGCGAAAGCGATGCTGCCCCCACAGCAGCAGGCCGAGCAAAAGAAGGAGCCCGAGCTTGGGCAGGGGAGGAAAATAATAGAGAGCGGGAAGATGCGCGCGCAGTTCCAGTCACGCGGCATTTCCCCGATGCTGCTTTTCGCGCTTTTGATAATGGGCGCAGTCATACTTATCTACTCCACCAACGGGATGGATCCAGACAGCCGCTGGTTCCTGCTTGCAATCATTTTCGGGGTCGCATTCATGTTCCTTATGTACCGCTTCACCTCGCAGCTTGGGAGGAGGATGGGCATGGCAATGGGCGATGGGATCGAGCCCAAGCTCATAGTGGACAATTCGGGCAGGCGCAACGCCCCGTTTGTCGATGCGACCGGCTCAAAGGCGGGCGCGCTCCTTGGGGATGTGAAGCACGACCCGCTCCAATCAGGCGGGCTTGGCACCCCTGCGCACCTGCGTGTGGAATCCGGAGCAATCCACCGCGCGAACAAAGGCGTCCTATTCATAGATGAAATCGCCTCCCTCCGCCCCAGGGCGCAGCAGGAGCTTCTCACAGCGATGCAGGAGAAGAAATATTCCATCACCGGGCAGTCCGAAATGTCATCTGGCGCAATCGTGAAAACCGAGCCGGTCCCATGCGATTTTGTGCTTGTTGCGTCAGGCAACATAATGGACATACGGGGAATGCACCCTGCGATGCGCTCGCGCATACGCGGCTCGGGCTACGAAGTCTACGTGCAGGACTCGATGCCAGACACAATTGAGAACGAAGACAAACTGGTGCAGTTCATAGCGCAGGAAGTGAAAAAGGATGCAAAAATCCCCCATTTCACTTACGATGCGGTCATTGAAATAATTCACGATGCAAGACGGAAAGCGGGCAGGAAAAAAAGGCTCACGCTCAATTTGCGCGAGCTTGGGGGGTTGGTGCGCGCAGCAGGCGACATTGCAGTGGACGAGGGCGCGGCGCTTGTAACTCCCGAGCACGTGCAAAAGGCGCGCGGGCTTGCGCAGACTCTTGAGCAGCAGATTTCACGCCGCTCAATCGAGCACAAGAAGGATTACCAGATGTACATGTCCTCTGGCTTCGCGATCGGGAAGGTGAACGGGCTTGCAGTCATGGGCGACGGCTCATCCGGGCTCGTGCTTCCTATAGTTGCGGAAGTGACCCCGGCCTCCTCGAAGAGCGAAGGGAAGCTCATTGCGACCGGGAAGCTTGGCACGATTGCAAAGGAGGCGGTTGAGAACGTTTCTGCGATAGTGAAAAAGCACATAGGCAAGGACATTTCCCAATACGACATACACGTGCAGTTCCTTCAAACCTACGAAGGGGTAGAAGGCGACAGCGCCTCTATTTCAATCGCAATCGCGGTTCTTTCCGCAATGGAAGGGATCGGGGTTGACGAATCCTATGCGATGACAGGCTCGCTCTCAGTCCGCGGCGAAGTGCTGCCTGTGGGCGGAGTTACTGCGAAAACCGAGGCTGCAATAGATGGCGGAATACGCAACGTAATCGTGCCCAAATCCAATGCCGAGGACATCTACCTTGCGGAAAGCATGAAAAAGAGCGTGAAAATCATCCCTGTCTCCAACATCATAGACGTGGTTGAGCTTGTGTTCAAGGATTCGGAACAAAAAGAGAAGATAATACGCAAGATGCGGGGCATGCTAAACGGGAAGAAATAGCGCTTTAGTGGATTGTAATCCCACCCCTCCCGCCAATCTGAATCCCGAAATAAATTCCAAGCATTTCCGAAGCAAAATCCGTTGTCGCATGGCAATTTCCAATTCTGGCAACATTTGTCAGCGCTTCTTTTAGCATTTCCTGAAGCCTTATGTTCGCCTTATGTCTCGCATCCCAAACTTTCATCCCGTCTGTTCTGTTTATCGAGTTCTCAATCTCCGCAGAGAGCATTCCTGCCGCAAGCAGGCTCGGCTTTTCGATAAAAGAAGAAGCAATCGTTTCAAGCATCCAAATCAGGCCATGCAGAGCCACGCTCCCAAAAATCTCGGTAGTGTACCTGCCGTACCTTCTGTCCTCAACCACCACTTCATGCCAGCTTTTCTCATCCGAATTCTCCACCTCCTGTTCAATCCTCTTGGAGAGAATCCCATACATCCCAAAAACAGCCGCAGGTCCTATCTCCTCATGCGCCAGCTTGTCGCTTGCTAGCAGGGCCAATTCCCTTCCAACTGCCTCGGCCCCATCGGTCCACTCCTGCGCCACCCTCGTGTCCAAATCCGAAACAAGCACTGCTGTAGCAGTCAGGCCAACAGCTGTACTCCCGCGCCTGGCAATTCTTGAAAGGGTGCTTGCAGCCATCCAGATTCTTCCCTCTTCTGTTCCGGGCAATTCGGACAAAAGGGAGCCAATCTTAGCGACCGCAACCAAGCCCGCGTTACCACCCTCGCTTTCCAACGCAGCAATTTCAAAGCGCGCAAGGTCCATGGCAAACTCGAGTTCTGTGCTGTCCCTTCCTCTGCCCTTGGAAATCCCATGCGGCTCCGGCTGTTTCAAATGCACCCTGCTAAACAGCGGGCGCCCTGCCAATTCTGGAGTTCGCAGCGTACCCTGCCTGCGGAATTTCCTCCTTGTCATATGTGGTAACTTGTAGATTTCCTACCTTTTAACCCTATTTCCAATGCATTTCGCCTGAGTGCTGCCTTTAAAAGAATATTCGATATAATCAAATCACTAATCTATTACTACAGGAAGGTGTCTGTTTGGGTGCAAGACCTAGAAAATGGAAAAAGAAAGGCCGCATGCGCTGGAAATGGCTAAAGAAGCGCCGCAAGCGCCTTAAGCGAAGGATGAAGCGCAGGGTAGGCGAGCTCTAGCCTGCATTTGGTGAGGGAATGAACCATCCACTAGTTAAGCGAGCGGGCAAAGCCCCTAACGATTTTCGGGTGCACAGCTATATCCTCCACCCAAGCAGGCTGGGCCAGAGAATCCGGGCATTATTTTCAAGCAAGGCAAAGCCTCCTGAACGAAACCCCGTATCGCTCGAAAGCGCAGGCGGCGGAGACCCGCACCTGGCTGACATTGTTGCAGGCGCGCCCATTGGTTGCGTATCCGAACCGCCCAGCATCTTATTCAGAAAGAAACCCTGATGCGCATTATTCAATTCACGAATTCTTCGGCAAATAGCTTCCCCTTCTCATTTTTCACTTTCACATTCACTTTCTTCCCAACGAGCGCGCTTGCTTTTAGCATTGCAACTGTTTCCACTTTAACATCCGCAGGGATGTTCGAAGCCTCCAAGAACTGCAGCACAAGCTTTCCTTCGAACACCACGCTTTTTCCGTCAATTAGCGCAATCACCCTCCCCTCCTCAAACGCGTAGCTTTCAACCTCCCCGCTCACCACATCCTCGCGCACCGCGCGCGCAAGCCTCACAATCCTCGAGTACAGGTTCACATGCAGTTCAGTGTTCTTGAAAAGCGCATTCTCGATTTTCACCGCATCCCCGGCCCCCAGCTCTTTCACTTTCGCAGTCTCGCTCCACACTACTACTCTCACTTCCCCCGTCTGGTCCTCAAGCACGAACGACGACATCACACGCTCCTTTCCGTCCCGCACGAAATAATAATCAAGGTTTATGCTTTTCACTTTCCCAATGCAATTATTCAGCCCCTCCAAAAGTTCCTTCACCCCTCTTGCTTTCGCTGGCTCCTGCACCGATATTTTCCCGCTGTACTTGAGATACAGCTCCCCGCCCCTCATGTATGCGCCTTCCACTGTGACCCTGTCCCCAATTCCTATCGCCCCGTCCACGAGCTTTGCCTGCTCGTTCCAGAGCACAAGCGTCAGCTCGCCGCTTGAATCCGAAACAAACATCCTCACCGATTTCCTTTTCCCGTCAGCGCTTGCAAGCTGCGGGAATATTCTGGTGACAGTGGCTCCAAACGAGGCATTCGCCATATCCGGCCTAATGTCCGAGAGAAGGAGGGGCTCGTTCCCAAACAGCCCTTCCCGCTTTGCAATCACCCTAAGCGCAGCCTCGTGCGTGAGGAGCCCTGAGTATTTCCTAACCAGGTCCGAAACCATCCACTCCACTTGCTCGCCAGTGTATTTTTTCGCAAGGGCTTCTGCTGCGGATTGCATACCTCCCCTCTTCCCAGTTAAGCTTTTTATTCCCAAACCGCGCATGGGGGCACATGGACATAATAACAGTCGGCCATATCGTTTACGACATCCGCGCCTACGTTGAGCACCTACCGGAGCCTGACGTTCGCGGGCTGATGCGCGAGCCTTTCCACGTGGGCGGGGGAGGAAGCGCAGCGAACGTTGCAGTGAACTGCTCTAGGCTTGGGAAGCGCGCAGGCGTGATAGGCAATTTGGGCAAGGACCACCATGGCAGGTTCCTGTGGGACAACCTGTGGGCCGAGGGGGTGGACACGCGCGAAGTCCGCCTGTTCGACGGGCGCACAGCGCTCTCAATAATCACAATCGACCGGAAAGGCGAGGTAGAAGTGACTCAGGATTTGGGCGTTGCGGAGCGCGACCGAGCAATCGATCCCTCCTACATTTCCGAAACCCGCCACCTGCACCTTGCAGGCACGAGCCTTGAGATGCTGCTTCGCGCAGCATCGATAGGCTCCAAAAAAGGGGTTTCAATCTCATTTGACCCCGGGAGGGCAGCTGCGTTTCACGGCGAGAAAAAGCTCTCCCCGATTTTGCGCGCAACCGATTACCTGCTTGTGAACAGAAAGGAGCTCAAATACATCACAGGTTCGGATTCAGACCACGCTGCCAAGCACCTTGCAAGCAAATACGACCTTGCAATCGTAATCAAAAGCGGTTCTGCGCCAATAGTCACTTTCGGGGTTGAAGAAGTTTCAGCCCCGCCTTTCAAAGTAAAGGCAATCGACACCATAGGCGCAGGGGACGCGTTCTGCGCAGGGTTCCTATGCTCGATTCTGGATTCCAAGAACCTCACCCAGGCTGTGCGCTTTGCAAATGCTGCGGGCGCTGCAAAGGTATTGCACCGCGGGGCGCAGGGCATGCCCAAAAAGCAGTGGATAGAAAAAACGTTTGGAGTATAATTGAACAATGGCACGCGAAATCAGGGGTTGCATGAACTGCGGCAGCCCAAACCTCGACTTTCTCCCAGTCGCCTCGGAAGCTTACATCGGGACCGTGGTCCTTACAGACAATGCACTTTGCAGAAATTGCGATTTTTACGGAATCCCGCTAATCTTCAAGGGCGAAAAGATGCGACAAGCGTACGAGAATGCAAAAAGGAAACGCACAATGCCCAAAAAATATGCAAAGCCAAAAAAAGCGAAAAGCAAATAGCATACGGTAACGCAAAGAAGAAAAAGCAGTCTCGGGTGTTTTCCATGCGCACAATGTGCAACATTGAATATTCCTTCCTATTGCGCGAGCTTGGGCCATTGGTAGGGAAGCACCTGAACAAGCTATACGATTGGGGCGAGGGAAAACTGCGCTTCAAGTTCGGCAATGCAGATATTGCTTGCAAATTGGGTGCATGGCTTGCGCTCACCAACTATATTGAGGAGACGCCCTCCTCCCCAACCGATTTTGCAATGCAGCTTCGCAACAGGATTGAAAATACGAAGCTCGTTTCTATTTCCCAGCCAAACTCGGACAGGCTGCTCCAGTTTGAATTCTCAGATGGCCACCTGCTGGTATTCGAAATGTTCGCAAAAGGCAACCTGGTGCTTGTGAATGATGGAAAATGCATACTCTGCTACAGGCGCGAGGAATGGAAGGACCGCAAAATCGCCCCTAGCTCCCCCTACCAATACCCAAAGCCGCCCCAAATAACCGAACCTCTCCCCTCATTTGGGCAGTTCCGCTCCCTATTCGATTCGCGTTATTCAATTTCCTGCGCAAACCAGCTCCCCATCGGCCTGCTCTACATCAAGGAAGCGCTCATCCGCGCAAAAATCCCCGAGCAAAAGCAGGGCTCCGGGCTAACTGACTCCGAGCTTAGGCTGCTTTACGAAACGCTTGCGTCGATGCTTGCAACCCTCTCCCCTCTCTCCTACTATGGTGCGGACGGGAAACAAGCTGACTACTCACTCACATTGCTCTCGCAGCATTCGCTGCTCCAAGCAAAACCATCTGCCCTGCTCTCGGAAGCGGTTTCTTCATTTGCGCTTGCACATCCTGTTCAAGATTCAAAACTCGAGGAAAAAATAAAGCAGCTTGAGCGCCGCCTCTCATCCCAGCAGGAAGCACTCCTTGCGCTTGAAAAGGAAGAGCTAAAAGCGCGCGAGGCCGGGGAAAGAATAAAGGGGAGGCAGCATGAGCTTGACGAGTTTCTGCAAAAGCTTCGCGCGCACTCCAAGCTAAGCGAAAGCGAGCTGGAGCTCCTCCTGGCGCAGTTTGAAGGAAAATTCGACAAAAAGAAAGGGAAGGCGCAAGTCACTCTAGATTGAGGTACGGCGCCAGCAATTTTTCGGCTTTTGAGGTCTTGTCCACCTTGATTGAGAACACAGCGCTCTCCTTGTCCCGGGTGAGCATGTGTATGTTTTCAATATTGATCCCACTGTCCGCAAGCAGCTTGGACAGCCTTGTGAGCTCGCCGGGCTGGTCGCTCATCTTGATTATCAGATTTTCCGAGCTCATCACCCTGTAGCTGTTGTTCATGAGAACATCCTTTGCGCGCTTCTCATCCTTCACGCCAATGTAGATTATGGCGTTCTCGCCAACCTTTGTGACAGTTATCGCATCAATGTTGATCTTGGCTTTCCCGAGGATGTATGATATGTCGGCAAGCACGCCTACCTTGTCCTCTACCATTATGGTTATTTGCTTCATGGCAATCCCCTCCAGGACACCTGCGCTAGCTTCTTGCCAGGGCAACAACTTGCGCGATTTTCGGTTCGGATCCAAGTATTTTAAATCCGTTGTTCCTGATGACCTCGAGCGCACGCCTGTCATCGCGCACGCCGATTTTGATGATCACTTTCCCCATCTCCCCCACAATATCCATGCTCTCCACGATAACCTTGGACCGGGCGAATACAAACGAAACGTCGCCCATAAGCCCAGGCCGCTCGTCCGCCTCAAAGGTCAGGTATTTCATTTCTATCTCCCTTCGCACCTCGCCCAAATCTTCAAGCTCGGAGTTCACCTGTTCCCCAAGCAGTTTTGGCAAAGTAGCATGCATCCTTGCGCTTCAATTTCACTTAAATAAGCTCAAAGATTATTTTTGTAAAAACAGCAAAGCAAGCTGGAATTTGCTTAAACTAAACATTTCCGGGCACAACTGCGCTTTCCAGTTCCGCTGCATTCTTAACACTAACACCAACCAATCCGCTTTCTACGCCCTTGCGCAGTTTGAATTTCGTGACAGCGCATTTCCCGTTTTTTCAAACCAAAAATTCGGCTATTGACGTGATTTTTCGCCCTTCATCTTCCCATAAATCCCATCATGCATCTTCTCGACCTGCCCTGCTGGGAACCCCTCTGCTATTATCTCATACTCCGCAGAGCCGCTTGTGTTTATCCTCAGGTTCGAAACGCCCATCAGCTTGTCCGCTGCACTTGCATTTACGGAAATGTCAGTCACCATGCCAGCCGGGATGCTCCGTTTGTAGCTTGCAATAATCCCTGTCCGATGCACTATGAGCTCGCCCTCAAGCGAAACCGATGTGGTTCTCACATGAAGGGCAGAATACAGCGCTGAAAAGAAGACTATGAATGCCCCAAGCGCAAAAAATACGACCTCGAACGGCAGGTCGAACTTGAGCTGGGGGATGAAAATGCCGCTTGCAAAAAGGGCAGCTGCAAATACCAGCGAAAAACCGTACGTCCTTACATAATACGCCGCAAACGACGGGTGCATCTCCATGCAATCTCCAGCGCATGCTCCCTTTTTATCTTCTCCTGTCCATCCCCAGATTGCTCTCACTGCATAAGCTCCACCCGAAGCTATTCTAATATAAACCAGGCTAATAAACTCATGGCAGGCTCAAACCGGCTCCTCGTTCCGCTCACTATTGGCGGGTTTGCAATTTTCAACATCCTATTCATCCTAGCAGTGCTCAATTCGCAGGATTTCACCCTTTTCACAAGCTGGGTAAGCGACCTCGGTGTCGGCCCCTCTGCGCAATATTTCAATCCTGCTTGCATGATTGCAGGCGCAGCGCTCCTGCCGATTTTTGCGCTTCTTCTCAAATCCTCATCCAGCATCAAATTCTCGCAAATCGCATGCGCACTGGGCTTCCTTTCCGGAATTGCGCTAATCGGGGTGGGCGCGTTCCCCGAAACCCACGAGCTGCACTCTTCAGTCTCAATCGCATTCTTCATTCTCGCTGCCCTCGCGGTGCTGTCCTACACGCTTTCCTACGGGCATGCGCTTGGTTTCATAAACCATCTCGCATTTTTCGGCGCACTCCACTTCATTCTCACAATACTGCTTGCAACCGCGGTGATTGAGAACACGAAATCCGCCCCGCGCTACGAAACGCTTGCGGTATTCTCATTCCAGCTCTGGATGCTATCCGCCGCATTCTCGAAAAAGGAAAAAGAAAAAGGCGAGGCTACTTTGCCTTAAGCAGCCTCTCGATGTTCGAAAGCCTCCTGTCAATCGATGAGAGCCTCTCATCAATGCTTCTTACCTCCGCACTCTCCTGCATTGCGGCATAATTCACGGGCTCCTGCTTCCTGGCCTCGGTGTCCTCGAACATCCCATTCAGGAACGAGCCCTCCTGCACCTTTTTCGCATCGTACTTGTTCTTGGTCCACTCGTGCATTACGAATAGCAAGCCTCCGCCGATTAGGAGCTGGATTATGGAATTTAGCATTGCATCAAGCGCCACATCCTGCGAATACCCTGTCCGCTGCATCGCATCATTCAGGCTGAAAACGCCTGCAAACAGCCCCACGAGCAGCAGCAGCGCGCCAGCAACCATCGGCACGTAATGCCCGGTCCGCACAATCCCCTGCTCCTCCTGCTTCCTTAGCATCCAGTGCAGGAAATACAGTCCAGCCCCTACGAATACTGCGCCAACCAGGAAAGTTGTATACCAGTAATCGCCCCTCCCGTATACCACTCGGTTAAGGGACTCCAACACCATGAAAAGCCCGCTTGCAAACAGCGCAATCCCTGCAAACGACGCAGGGGTGTTGTAGGTGTACTCCGCAAGCGCCCCTTTCCCCTCGAGCTTTTTCGAATGCTCGAGCACCTTGAAAGCGGCTCCCCCAAGCACCAGGCTGTAAACAAGCCAGCCAAGCAGCCGCGCAGGGTCGTATATTATTTCATCAGTCCACTTGGACCCGCCCATCGCCTGCTTCACCACATCGATGAATTGGTTTGCATACGCCACAAGCGTGATTGACGCATACAGCGCCAGGAACAGCCCGGCATTGTGCGCCACAATCGAATAAACAGACCTTGGCGAGCCCCGCTCCTTCCTCCACCTTTCCGCAAGGAACAGCGCCGCATGCGAGAGCAGCCCGAACACTATGCTTTGCACAAGCCACCCGTACTGCTGCCAGAACGTCGGCTTTGTGTACGACTCGCTCGGGTATAGCGACAGCATATCCCTAAATCCCCCGATGAACACGAAAATTGCGCCAAACAATAACATTGAGCCTATGAACCCTGCGCCCATGGTTTTCAAATCGTTTTTCTCAGTCCGCTCGCCCATCCTAATCAAAGTCACAATCGGCATCACAATAGTCACTATGAAAAACCACAATGAATCCGCGCCCTTAAGCGGGTTGTATGCCCAATACCCCCCTCCCCCATAGCTCGGGCTCGGTGCAGCGCTCCCCTCATACCCGCCGCTTCCTCCCCAATAAGCTCGCGATTGCGAGGTTTTCGCATCAGACGACATAGCTGGGAAAAAGCCAATAGTTGCAATTGAAATAATCCCGAAAAAGAGCACAAGCACAACGGCAACCACAAGAAAGCCTGCATTCATGCGGAATCTGGCCAATCCAACCACCTGCTTTCCCTAGACGCTTTGCATTTATATCTTTTCCCCTGCCAATCGCCCTCGGGGTCAAATGGAACTTTACAACCTGCTTGCAAAGCTTGCTGCTTTTGCAGTTATTCTTTTCATCCTCCTGCTTGGGCTCTGGGCCATTCCAAATTACCTCTCCAGCACAGTAAAGCCCGATTATTCCAAGCCAGTGGAAACCCCTGGCCCAATAAACGGAAGCAAAATACTCGAGTACAAGGACCATGAAGTCGATTTTGACCGCTCAAACCCGGAATTCCGCTCGCTTCAGACAATTTTGCGCGGGCAGGAATATTCCCTTGAATATCCTGTCTATTCCGAGCTTGATTCCTACCTCTCCAACCGCTCAAAGGACGTTTTCATAGTGAACTCAATCGGCGACCCGCTCCCCCAGGAACAAACCGAGAAAATAGTGAGCAAGCGGTTGCTTGACGAGCCCAATTCGCTTGAGCAGCTGCGCTTCCTTGCGCGCACTATACAGAATTTTACCTCCAATAAAGATGACCAGGCGCGCATTGCAATCTCGCTTGCGCAGCGCATACCCTACGATTCTGCAAAAGCCTCTGCAGCGGAAAAAATACGCCTATACCCCTACCAGGTGCTCTACCACAGTTCCGGCGTTTGCGAGGAAAAGGGACGCCTGCTTGCAATCCTGCTTCGCGAATTGGGGTTCGGTTCAGTGATTTTCAGCTTTGAGCAGGAGGCGCACCTTGCGGTCGGGATAAAATGCCCGATGCAATACGGCTACCGCGGCACTGGCTACTGCTTTGTGGAAACTACAGGCCCTACAATAATTACTGATGATTTTTCCAACTACCCGGGTTTCGGGAAGCTCTCATCCGCGCCGCTCATCCTGCCTGTTTCCGATGGCGCATCCTTCAACTCAGTAACCGAGGAAGCATCCGACCTAGTTGAATGGCGCAGGATTGCAGAAATCGCTTCCAGCTCCCCTGACCATTCCCTCGTGGATTCGGATTACAGAAAATGGCTGGAACTCAAGAACAAGTACGGTTTGGTTTCAAAAAGCAGCTAACTCTACAGCCTTCCCTCAACCATGGGCTTTAGGTATTCCCCTATTGATATTGCGCAAGTAAGCCCTGGGGAATCAATCCCAGTAAGATTAAAATAGCCCGGCAGGCTCTCCTCAATCACAAAATCCCTAAACCCTCCCTCTTTTCCAGACAATTTGGGCCTCACTCCAGACATGTCCGGGGCCAAGTCCCCCTGCTCAAGGAACGGGAGGAACTTTCTTGCCCCTTCGAAAAATTCCCTTGCATGCCCTTCATCCACTGAATAATCAACAGGTTCTTCTTTCTCGATGAAAAACGCATTTGGCCCCAGCCTTCCCCTCCCCTCCAGCCCTTTTGTGAAGTGCGCCCCAAGCCCGATTGCGCCAGGAACCGGGTAAACCAATCCATTCACCATCCCAGCCTTTCCCGGTGCTATTGAGAAATACTCCCCCTTGCAAAAGTGCAGAGTAAGCCTCTCATCCCCCAGCCCAATCATCCGATTAATTCTCTCCGAACCCAATCCAGCGCTGTTTATTACAACCGACGACAGAAATGAATACGTTTCGCTCCCTGTCTTTGCAGTAATCTTATACCCATCCCCAGTTTGCTCAATCCCGATCACTTCATTCCCTTGCGCAATCTCATACCCATTTGCAACTGCTTTGGAATGCAAGCAATCCATGAGCCCGTGCGCGCTCACAATTCCTGTGTTCATGCTAGAGAGTGCCCCAAGCGCGCTCACATTCGGCTCGCGCCGCTCACGCTCTCTTTTGACGAGCATATGCAGGCCGTCCACCCCATTCAACAGCCCATTTATGTACAGGTCCTCCAGCTTTTCCATCTCCCCCTCGGAAGTTGCAACTATGACCTTTCCAACCCACGCGTGCGGTACTCCCTCTCTTTCGCAAATTTCGAAAATAAGGCGGTTCCCCTTCACGCACAATATTGCTTTGAGCGAATCCCGGGGGTAGTAAATCCCCGCATGCACCACTTCGCTGTTCCTGCTGCTTATCCCCATCCCGTATTTCCTTTCCTTCTCAAGCATGAACGCAGGCCCTTTTGGCTTCACGCTAGCTGCAATTCCCAAGCCTACGGCTCCAGCTCCGATTATAGTGAGGGCAACTTTCTCCATAAGGCTGATATGTTATTGAAACTATTTAAATGTGAATCAGCATCCGCCATGCAAATCTATTTCGGCTCAGGCGCCACCATTACACTTCGGCGAGTATCACAGTGTAATTTTTCCCATAATGCTTGGCACAGTTCGGGCACGTAGTATAGAAAAAATACATCTTCTTCATTTCTTTTCCCTTCATTTTCACATGCTCCTGCATCTCCTTAATCCATTTGTCCATGTTCTGGTACGGCCCTTCGAAAACCTTAGTCAGGAACGTCCCGGAGATTTTTTCCATTTTCGCACCCGGGACCTCCTTGCTTACTGCGATATACACATCGCTTCCGAAAAATGAACCTTCATCAGAGAGCATGAGCGGCTTTGGAGTAAGCGCACCCGCATTCTTGATTAGCTCCATATTTTTCACTATCACCTGCCCAAAATTCAATGGAATGGAAAATATGCTCGTAACATGGTCCTTGAGAAACAGCTTGTCCTTCCAGTCAATCTCCTTCCCTTCCCACGGGTCAGGGTCAAACCGCGGGCAGCAGCCGGTTTCAGCATCCTCGTATAGTTTGTCCATCGCACCCACCTCAAACTTGTTCCTGCCCCTATTGTCACATCCCAAGGAATTTCATCAGCTCATAAACAAGAAAGGCGGGCCAGACAAGAGCTTTCAGGAATCCGATTACTCCTCCCCAGAGGCTAGTCGCAGTCGAGACATAATACACCAACGCGCCAATGAAGCCCAATCCATAAAAAGCTCCCCCTCCTCCGCATCCAGGCCTGGGCATGCACTCTTTTATCTGCCAAGTCTTGCGCTTGTCATCTTTGCATTCCTGTTCCATCTTCGTCCCTATCGCCTTTCCAATCTTATCCCACGTTGGTTCTTTAGTAGATTCCTTTTTCATCTCAATCCACCCCCATCACAGTTGCCACTTGGGGTATAAATTTGTTTGGCTCAGAAGCTACTCCGTTGATGCATAGGTTTCCCTACATCACTGGGACGGTGTCATCACAGCCGCCAATATTTACGTTTTCAGTGCTTAAAAAGCAGCAGCAATTTTCAGTATATAACAATCACGGGCTCGGTATACCTTCTTACTGCGTTCGTGTTTATCCTTTTGAGCAGGAATTCCCTCATCATTATTTCCGCGCTCTCCTGCGGCTCTGAAAGCATTCCAAGCGGCAAATTCAATCTTATAATCCTGTTCGGAATAATATGCCGCGTTGATTTTGGGGGAAGCGGGTTCTTCGCAAGCGCCTCCTTCACCACATCCTCCTTCCTAAACATCCGGCGGTATAGCACGGTGTACCCCCTGCTCAGGAACTCATCAGCGCGGAAATCCTCCACATACTCTATTTTCATGCCTGAAAAATTCGAAAGGAGCGCATTCTGCTGCTCCACCACCTGCCTAAGCTCGTGCGAGCACGAATCAAACAGCTTGCATTTTTTCTTCCCATTCTCATCATTGCGCACCATCAAAAAGCAGCCCTTCATCGCATCAAGCTCTGCCATCCCATGCTCGAAATCCACGTTCTCAGGATGGTCTTCAAACATCTCGGGCTTGAAGTCCTTGGACATCGGGTGCCAACCACCTATTTTTATCCCGGGGTCAAAATAGTCCACCACCTGCACCGCAACATTCTGCGCCGAAATGTCACGGAGCACGTGCAGCCTGTGGTTCCCGTCAAGCACGATTTTGTGCTCCTTATCGATAATAAGCGGGTCCACCAGCCTCCCTATATTAAGCATGGTTTCCTTCAGGTAGCCTATGTTCTGCGGGAGAGTCTGCTCATGCTGCAAAAGCTGGTCCGTGGGTATTATTTTCAATACATCCAAAATTTCGCTCTCAGCCATAGGAAACCATCTCATGAAAGGCTTTTATGGGTTAGCTAGCGCATCCCGGCTTTCTGGAGAAGGGAAGTGCGGGGCAGGGCCAGCCTGATTGCCTCCTGCCTTCGCAGAGTCTCATAAATTCTTGTCATGGCCCTTACTTTCTCCGTATCTTCGTTCCTTATCCTGTCCGAATCGATGTATGTCAGAAGATGCGTGTGCTTCTCCCCCCTTTTCACCGCACCGAATTCCTCCATGATTCTCTGCACCGTGTGGTGGACCGCCCCATCGCCTATCTTCACCCTGACCACATCTTCTATAGTCTCTTCAATCCGCATGTTCGGGACAAATATCGAGCCGGCCTGGTATGGCGCCCATACCTGCCTTTTTATCGTAATCCTGTCAAGCTTGGCGTGTTTCCGCTCTATCTCCTTCTCAAGCGGATAGACCATTCCGGCTTCCTCCAGCATGCGGTAATCCTCCAACCGGAAAACAATTTCGGTAATCGGGACTATGCCTGCGGCGGTTCCGGTCGCAAACATCCCAACAGCCTGCCCCTGCACCAGAGTCAGCGGCATGTCCTGCCGGAGAAATTGCATCGGAATCGAGGGCGCTATCTCATTTTCCACAGCCCTCATCACAGTAGAATCGAGCTGCCCGGCCTTTTTCGGGTCCGGGGTGATGATTACTGGCTCGGTTCCCTGCAAAACCACAATCCCAAGGTTCGAGCCGTTGGTTTCAGAAACATTGCCATCGTGTGCAAGCACTAGGCATTCGCCGCATGAGCGATCCGAGGCATCTGCTTTTGCAATCCCGCCGACAGAATACAAGCCGCCGATTTTCCCATCGGTCACTGTCCTGGCAGGGTCGCCCCTCCGTATCCACGTGAAGAAAAGGGCGCCGTTAGCGATGTAATTCCCCCACTGCTGCGATATTATAGTCACGATCGGCGCATTCCCCAACGGGTCGACGCCAAGCCCTCCCGGGCCGCGCAGGATGTCAGGCCGGATGTATGATGCAGGGTTCCCATTCAGTTTTGCGAAATACCGCCCGTTTAGCGCCGCAGTGAACATTATCAGCTGCTTTATCTCGTCAAAATTCTGGTACACCCATGCTACCAGCTCGCCATCTTTCTGCCTGCCGAAAGCAATTGCCCCTTCGTCCGATGTTGTCATCCTAAGCAGGTGGGATGTATGCCCGAGGCGCGAGACATGCTGGGGAAGCTGCAGAATCGCAAGGCCGTCCTTTGTCCAAACCGCCACAATGCCCTCGAAGGCAATCGAGCCGTAATGGTCCGCGTGCTGCGTTGGGTCATACCCGTGCGATTCGAAAAAGCCGGCATTTGTAAGTTCATAATGGCGCATCGCCTGCAAATCGACATAATCCTGGGATGCTGCAAGTCCAGTCATCCCAGGCGCATTGAGGAGGGGAATTTCATCAAGAGTTGCCACATCTCTTCCAATAACTATATATGGCCCCTGTGTAATCTCGACCATCGCCTCGCCTCCCAAATCCACTTGTGGCTAGAAATTATATAATGCTTACGCATGTTTCCATAAAGAGAAAAACTGAAAAAAGCGTTAATTGCCTCAGATGCTGTTAGCCTCATCACAAATCATGCAACTTGCGTTGCAAGCTCGAAAGGCTTTCAGCCTTCCGATCAGAGGTTGTTCATATCATCACAGGCATGCTCCTTTTGCCGTCAGCAATATAAAAGCTAATCCGCCATCCTAAAGCTGTGGAAAAGCTGCTGCTCTACCTGCTCTCGAAAGGCGCGCACAAGGAAGCAGTGCGCATCACAACGTTCGACATAGCGGATGCGATAGGCGCCTCGCAGCAGACCGCCTCAAGGAAACTGCTTGAATCAATCTCGGACGGCTACGTTTCGCGCTGGGGCAGGAACCTGATGCTCACGCAAAAGGGGAAGGAGCAGCTCGCGCGAATCTACCGCACCCTAAAAACCGCATTCGAGCAGCCCAAATTCCAATTCAAGGGAAAAGTCGTTTCCGGGGTAGGGGACGGCAAATATTACCTCTCGCTCCCAGGGTATGCAAAACCCCTGGAAAAGCACTTTGGCTTCAAGCCCTACCCAGGAACGCTGAATTTGGAAATCCCACCAGAGCAGCTTGAGCTGCGCCTCCAGCTAAAGGCAAAGAACGCGCTCACCATCCCAGGCTTCTCGCACAAGGGGCGCGAGCTTGGCCCGATACACTGCTTCCCGTGCAAAATAGGCAAAATATCAGGGGTGTTGGTGTTCCCTGAGCGCTCGCACCATGGGCTGAACGTGCTTGAGCTCATGGCGCATGTTGATTTGCGCAAAGCGCTTGGGCTAAAGGACGGAAGGGCGCTTTTTGTGGAAGTGATGGCGGAATAATTCAGAGCAAGTGCTTCTTCTTCAGGAATCCAATCGCTTTCTCCAAATCCCTAAATACGGCATCTGCTTTGGAAAAATCCTGAGAATCGGAAAATTCATTCGGCACCGCATAGCAGACAATTCCTGCGCCTTTTGCTGATTCCACTCCGGATTGCGTATCCTCAAAAGCGATGCACTCCTCAGGTTTGCAGCCTATTTTCCTTGATGCAAGCAGGTAAATTTCAGGGTTTGGCTTGCTTAGCTTTACCTCATCCCGGGAAGCAACCGCATCAAACATCTCTTTTAGCCCGGCCCTTTTCAGTTTCACTTCAATCTCATGCGCAGAGCCGCTGGATGCAAGCGCAACTTTCAGCCCTTTTGATTTGAAGAATGCAAGCGCATCCTTCGCATGGTGCAAGTGCCTCAACGGTTCTGTCGCAAACCATCTCTTGATGAACTTCTCCTTCTCATCCCAAAGTGCAACCGGGTCAACTTTCAATTCATGCTTTTTCACCAGCTCCTTTGCAATTATTTTCCCGCTCTTTCCTGCATACTTGCGGTACTCCTCCCTTTTCAGGCCTGCTTTGTAGGGTTTGAGCGCCTCGACCCAGCCTTTCCATTGGTAACTCTCAGTCTCAAGCAGCGTGCCATCCAAATCAAAAATTGCGCCCTTTATTTTCATCTTACAACCCTATGCTTGCCCGCACATCCGGATTCATCTTCTCAATGCTCCAGGGCGGGTCGAACACCACTTCGACAATCACATTTTTAACATCAGGCAGTTGCGAAATGTGCGATCGCGCGCTCTCCTCAATCATGCCTGCCATCGGGCAAGCTGGACTGGTCATGGTCATCTGAACGTACACTTCTCCTTTTTTCTTATCCACTTCCACCTTGTAAATCAGCCCGAGGTCAACCACGCTGATTTGGAGCTCAGGATCGATTACTCGCTTGAGCGCTTCCCAAACAGATTTCTCATCAAGAGCAAGTGCAGCGGGCTTTGCATCAGTTTTTTTCTTAGCCATGGCTCCCACTTCCATTCCCTGCTGCTAAAACCATTTGCCCAAATCAGACTGCTTCCCCTTTTCTGAAAGCACTTTCACCAGATTCTCAACTGTATTTGCAACTCGTTCACCTGAAAAATCATGCTCATCGCACAAAATGGACACAAGTTCGCGCTTGTCTGGCAAGGAGAATGAAATCCCAACATTCTTCTCAACAGGTGGATGCAGGAAAAACTGCTCAATCTCCTCCACATCTTCCGGGAATTCATATTTGAGCTCGTTTTTCGCATATCTCACAATATCCGCAAGCTTCTTGTGCTCCTTCACAATTTTCAATCCTTTTTTCGGCCCAATCCCCTTCACTCCCTCATTAAAGTCCGTTCCAACCAGTATCCCAAGCAAAATCAGCTGCTCCCTCGTAAGCCCGCTTGCCTTCAATGTTTCCTCAAGCGATATTAGCTCAGGCTCAATCATGATATACTCATTCTTTCTAGGAACTTTCCTCCTCCCGGTTATTGAAAGGTTCTTGAGCAAAAGCGGCGCCCCAAACAATAATGCATCAAAATCCTGCGAAGCGGCTGCGAACACCTTTCCCTCGCGCGCCAATTCTGAAGCTTGTGCTTCCCCTTCGCTCGGAGCCTGAATTACTGGGATTCCCATGTAAGTCAGCAATCTTTTGCTCTCCTCAACCATCTCTTTTGTCAGCCGCGAAGTTGCCTGCGCATACCTTTTCATCGCCTCCTCGTCTCCCCTCTCCTTCGCATCTGCATAATTCTCTTCAGCTCTCACTTTTATCGCAGCCCTTGCGGCAATTGTTTTTTTCTTGAACTCCGGAGGAGTTCCATCGAACACATAAACCAGTTTCACTCCCTTCTCAAGCAGGTTCGCATTCCTGTAAAACAATCCTGAAAGATGCCCGGTCACTTTTCCCTTGGAGTCCATAAGCGGAGTGCCATCCTGCTGCCGGATTGAGGAAAGGAACTGGTAAATCGTATTGTACGCATCCACCGCGAATATCTTTCCAGAAAGCGTTTCAACTGGCATAGGTGTCGAAACAGCCAAATCCCCCAAATTCACTCCCATAAAACTCAATTAGCCTCGCAGGTAAAATAAATCAATATCCTCAAAGTTGCAATATTTATTAATTTATGTGGGCATATATTTGCCTCAATTACTTAGAAACAACAATGGTGGGTCGAAATAATGTCACAGGCACACAAAAAGAAAGGCAATGATCATCAGCACCACAAGAAAGACCCTTTCGGCGTACATGTCGGCGCAAAGAAAAGCAAACGGGCGCACAAGAATCCGGACCCATTCGCACATGCCAATCGCGAGGAAAGCCGGCACCAAAAATCAGCACTCGAAACCTATCTCTCCACCCGGGTTGAGGTCGAACCGCCCATCGCGGCACAGGGTGATAAAACAGCCGCGCAAACTCCACAACCTCGAATTTCAGCAAGCGCAGAGCAAATCGAGAGGCTGAATTCCGACGTTTCCCGTTTCGCAGACCTTGTTGCATCGGCTGTTGATGCAATCGGGCAACAGGGGCTTGCAAGCTGGGCTGCGAAAAAAGGGGTCCCATTAGGGAAAGATGCCGTAGTATCAAAATTCTCTTTCAATAACAAAAGGGATGTTCACGAGCAGATTCGCTTGCTGAGCTCTCTTACAGTGTCCCTAATTGAGCATGCAAAACTCATTCTTGGCGGCGAGCTTCAGGCTTACAAGTCACTTCTTAAAAAAGCGGGCAAAACTGATTCTGAATGGGACAAGCTATGCAACTACCAAGGGCTTCCAATTGATGAAATCCTAAAACGCATCACAGATGTAAGGGCACGCTGCGAAAAAACGCGCAAGGATACTAAATCCGGCGGGGACCGAGAGGAATCCGCGGTGCGGCCAGAGAAAGAATCGCACGAGCCAATCGACGACCTTGCAGCCCTTGCAGTCAAATTGGTCGAGTGCCTGAACGCGGCAGAGCGCGCAGGGCATAATATCCAACACTCGGAATGGCAAGCAATTATAGCTGAAATCAGGATTCTCAAACGAATCAACGCTGCACGGAAGTACGGCGATGATAGAACATCCGTTATCGGCGACTATCTAAGAAGCAATGATAAGCGGAAATGGGCCGGCAAAAAAATAGACCATCTCCTCTCGTTTGCCAATACGCTTGCTGAATATATCTGCATATGGCAGCGCACTACAGGCAAAGAAGGCTGGCTCCAAAGCCATGGTATCACTCCATTCATACAAAGACGGGAAGCTGCCAAAATACAAGAAGAAAAAGAAGCGAAGGCAGAAAGGGAACGAGTGGCAAGGGAAGCTCAAGAACAAGCAGAAATCAAATCGCTCCTTTTGTTGGTGTGTGACGCGCTGAACGGGCCTGTCAAACTATCGAGCCGCCAGCTTGAAAAGGCTGTGGGAGGTGGATATTTTGCAGAGAACCTCCAGCGGCTTGCAGGGTTGCACGCGCAGGGAAGGGCTGAGGCGTCAGGTCTGCTGGGGAGGATGGGTTTACCCTACAATAACCATAAAGATCGAGTCACATTCCTACAAGGGTTAGTTCCTGCAATCAAGGCGGCCATAGAAGCCAAGCAAAACCCTTCCGCCAGTGTAACGGACGAGCAGCTCATTGTCGAAACATTCTGCAAGCTGTTCGAGAGAACTGATCCATGGTCAATACGGTCGGATGCTCGAATCAAAATTGGCACTGCCACATGGGTCTTTGACAGTTATTCCAGAGGAACTATATCACGAGTAATAGATATGGGGCGGGAGGCAGCCGCTGATGCAGATCAAGAGCTTTATGCAGATGCAGCGCGTATGATCAGAAGCGAAATATTTTACAGTTCCGAACTTTATTCAGCTTTGACCAATCTGGCATTGGCAAGTAGGCAAGCGCAAATTTCAGGGGATGGGCAGGTCTCATCAAGCGGTGCAGCAAGCATGGAAAGGACAGTTGTTGACGAATTCTATAACGTAATACGAGGTCTAGATTTTGAGGACTTGGGCAGCCAGATCATAAGGTTAGGTTCCTATGGCTGCAAATTCTATGTTGATGAGACTCCGTTTGAAAGAATCGTGCAATTGCACGAAGAGATTGGCAGAACTATAACCGAAGCCGATTACTACGCACGGGCCCACGAGCTTATTGTAGGTTGGGATGACGATGGGAAAGCCCGGGCCGCCATTAGTGCAATGTCCAGTCCAGTTCGGACAAAGGGGCGCGCTTTCTAATAATGCAAGCCCGTATTTTCTCTCGTTCCCTCCCCATGTTTTATAAACTCTATCTCCGTAAGGATTCGCGGGAAAGTGCTACTTTACACTAGGTGGTGCGATGCACAACCATACAAAGACCCCAGACGAATTCGTGAATCTTGTCTCCGTGCTGAAAGATGAGGAAAAGAAAGCCCAGCATGCAATAGAATCAGCGAAGCAAAGGGCTGCGCAGATTGAAAAGGAGGCGCGCGAGCAGGCAATCGAAATCGCATCAGCAGAGCAGGAAGCAGCGGTGAAGGCGAAGAACGAAATCCTGGCTGCGGGAAAGAAGAAGATGGATGATGACACTGAAAAGATACTCACTAAAGCAAGGGCGGAAGCAAAGGAAGTGCGCTCATTGAAGATAAAGGCGGAGCAGGCAAAAAAGCTTGCATCAGAGATAATTTCCAAGTACAATAAGGGAGATGGGTAATGCTTGAGCCGGAGCGGATGGACCGCGTAAGGATCCTGGGCATGAGAAGTTCGATGCCCGCGGTAATTGGTTCCCTGCATCGCGCCGGCGTGCTTGAAATCCGGGAAATGGACCCTGGGAAAATCGAGCGGGACAGGCCGCTTGAAATTTACGAGGAGATATCCGCGCAATTGGTGCGGATGAGGGCAATCGCATCAGGTCTCAAGCGAGTGCTGGGCGCAAACAAGCAGGCAAAGCTCACGCTTAAGGGTGCGCTCAAGCTTGCAGGCACGATAAAAATTGAGGAAGAGCTTGAGAACGTGCGCAAAGGGATTGAGGGAGCACGCTCTGAGCTTGAGCAAATCAAATCAAACGAGCGCGCGCTTCGCGAAATTGAAAGGATGGATATTGATTTCTCTAAATTGAACTCCAACCTGCTAGCGTTCAGGCTCGGGCTGGTTCCGCAGAAGGGCGCAAAAGCGCTGGTTTCCGAGCTTCACGAGCTTGGGGCAACTGTTGCACAATCCGAGGCAAAAAGCGGGGATGTTGCGCTCCTGGTTGCGGTGAAAAAAGGGGAGGAAATCCAATCTGCGTTTGATGCAAGCAAATTCCAGGAGATTCCGCTAACCGCGATACGCACAACTCCGAAAAAAACGCTTTCTGAGCTTTCGGGCAGGAAGGAGAAGCTTGCGCGCGAGCAAAAGAGGCTTGAGGGGATACTGGAGGAAATGTCCGAAGTGTTCTACCCGCAGATAATCGCAATCCAGGAGGCGCTTGAAATCGAGGCTGACAGGGCGCAGATCGCCACGAAATTCGGGAAAACCGAAAAGCTGTTCGTGGTTGAGGGCTGGGTCCCAAAATCAAGCTCAAACTGGCTGAAAAGCTCACTTGAAGCCAGATTCAAGGAATCTGTGCACGTGCTTGATGCGCCGGATGACGGGACTGCGCCCACCAAGCTTGCGAACCCGAAAATCGCCCATCCCTTCGAGGGTTTCATGGACATGTTTTCGCTCCCAAAATACAACGAGCTTGACCCGACACTGATCCTTTTCATCACGCTTCCGCTCCTGTACGGATTGATTGTCGGGGATGCGGCTTATGGTGTAATCTCTTTCCTGCTCGCATTTTTGATGGTGCGGGGCGCAAAAGAGGGCAGCATGCTGAAAACCGTGGGCATGATTTGGATGTATTGTGCAATCCCCACACTGCTATTCGGGATAATTTTTGACGAGTACGCGGGCTATTCGCACACGGTTTTCACAGGGGCGAAGCTATACACCGGGTTCCACAGGCTCACACAGCTCTCGGATTTGATGCTAATCTCCCTAATCATAGGGATGGTGCACCTTGCGCTGGGATTCATAATCGGGTTCCAAAATGAGAGGCACCACAACATGACGCACGCGCTTGGGAAGCTGGGCTGGATTCCAATCGAAATTGGGGGCGTGCTCCTAATCACGGTATTCATGTTTGGCGCGCTTGGGCAAATTTGGGGAATCGCAGGCGCAATGCTCTTCATAATCGGCGCAATCCTGGTTTACCGTGCGGAGGGGGCAATCGGTCTTATTGAAATCCCGAGCCTTGCGGGAAATATAATGTCCTACCTCCGTCTCGCAATAATCGGACTTGTGGGCGTGATACTGGCGGAAATCATAAACACGTTCGCCCCGAAATCGCCTGCCTTTACGCTTGATGGGATACTCATATTCCTGATCACCGCGCTGTTCTACGTGACGCTTCACGTGGCGCACACAGGGATTGCGATGTTCGAGGCATTGATTCAAGGGGGCAGGCTTAACGTGGTGGAATTCTTCGGGAAGTTCTACCATGGCAATGGGGCGCGCTTTGCGCCCTTTTCATACGTACGAAAGTACACATGTGAATGAAATCAGAGGTGAGTGAATGGTGAGTTTGCTGGATACGAATGGTGCTTTGGGCATCGCGGCTGCAATCGCGATTTTTGGCGGCGCAGTCGGAACCGCATGGGCGCAGGCTGCAATCGGCTCTTCCATCATGGGAGTCGTTGCGGAAAGGCCGGAGGAGGCAATGAAGCTGATAGTGTACATGGCGCTTCCGGAGCTTATACTGCTGCTCGGGTTCGGGGTTGCGTTCTTCCTGATGGGGAAGATGACGGGTGCCGAGGCGGCTGTTGCAGCGCAGTAAGGTGCAAATCCCGCGCAATGGCTGGGAAGCAATGCGCTCCTTTGGGCGCGGTGAGTGATGCAAATGGCAATCGAGAAACTCTCTGCACAGATTGCGCAGTCGGCGCAGGAAGAAGCGGAGCGGATAACCCGCAATGCGCAAGCAGCGGGCGCCGAAGTGATAAAGGGCGCAAAATCCGCAGCTGTGCAAAGGAAAAAGGCGGCCGAGGATGAGGCAAAGGAGCTGGTTTCCACACAGCGTGCCGAGCGGATTGCTGCGGCCAAGCTTGAGGCAAAAAAGCTCATAGCGCACGCGCAGGATGAGGCGGTGGGTGCATCGCTCCAGCACGTGTGGTCCGAGCTAAAGCAGTTCCGGCGCACAAAGGAATACGCAAAGCTGCTCCAGTCGCTTGCAAGCCAGGCCCTTGATGAGCTTGGGGACAGGGACGGAATAGTATATGTGAATTCCGAGGACCAAAAGCTGCTTTCTGGAATGAAGAACCTCTCAAAAAAGCCGATTGAGTGCGCAGGCGGGTGCGTTGCCGAGTCCAAGGGGGGCTCGGTGCGCGTGAACCTGACGCTTGAGGCAATTTTCGAGTCAGAACAGGATGGATTTAGGAAAAAGGCGTATGATTCGCTGTTTGGGTGATTGGTGCATATGCGGAACATTGCAAGCGCGCAAATAGGCCCGCTCGACCCGTTAATTTACGGGTATTCGAATGCGCGGGTGAAGGCAAGCAGGAGCCTGCTTGTCAAAAGCTCGCAAATAGCGGAGCTTATTGATGTGCGCACCATGCCTGCGGTGCTTGAGCTGCTTGAGCGAACGCCCTATAAGCAGGATTTGGTCGCAATAGGCGCAAAGGGCGCAACAGTCGAGCAAATCGAGCTTGCGCTTGGAAGGCATTTCGCAAGGATTGCGCAGAAAATACGGCGCATCACCCCAAAGCATGACCGGCCTCTTGTTGATGCCTTCCTGTACAGGTGGGACGCGCACAACCTGCGCGTAATCCTCCTTTCGAAAAAAGTCGGGAAAGACCAGTCTCACCTATTCGTTCCTGCAGGCTCGGTTTCAGAAAAACGGCTTGCAGAGCTTTCAGGCTCGCACGACATGAGCGCATTCATGGGCAGGCTTCACTCAACTCCTTTTGGCTCAGCGTTCTTCTCCTCAAAGCCTGGCAGGGCGCTTTTGGGGAAAAAGCTTTCATTTGAGAATGCGCAGGATGCAATCTCCGCTTTCGAGCTTTTCTATTTCGAGAACCTTGAGAAATCCGCGCTCAAGGCTGCGCGCGACAGCGCGTTCATCCTCTCGCTCAACCGCGCAGAAATCGATGCGAAGAACATAAGCACGCTCCTTCGCTTGAGAAAAGCGGGCATGAACCACGAAGAGGCTCTTGGCTACTCGGTAAAAGGCGGGACGCTAAAGCCCTCGCAGCTCCGCCACCTCTCAAAGCTTGAATCCGTGCAAGAGGTGGAAAAATACATAAGCAGGAAATTCCCGCTGAAGCAGGGTTCCGGCGCAAAAGGGATCGGGGCGCTTGAAACCGAGCTTGAGCGGCACCTTGCTCTGGCAGGCATCCGTACGCTGCGAAGGAGCATGCTCTCGGTCGGCGCAATAATCGGATTCCTGTTCCTCAAGGAAGAGGAGATGAACAACATCCGCAAAGCGGTGCGCGCAAAAGCGCTTGGGCTCTCAAAAGAGCAGGCAATGGAAATGCTCGTGGAAGTATGAACAGCTAGTGGAAATGGAATGTAAACTGACGCATATGGTGGACGCATGAATTACCCAGACAAGGTTGCAATAATCGGCGATGACACGCTGGCGCAAGGGTTCAAGCTGGCGGGCATTGAGGATTTTTTCATCGTCCCTGACGAGCAGGTAGAAGCAAAAGTGAACGAGTTGCTTTCGAACCCCTCATATGGAATACTGATTGTGAGCGAGAGGCTTGTTGAAGGGTTTGATTGGAGATTGAAAAAGAAAATCGAAGCGAGCGCGAAACCTGTATTGATTGCCGTGCCTGAACGCAAAGGCGCGGTCGAGCAGTCAGAATCCATAAACAAGCTAATCAAGCGTGCAATAGGGTTTGACATAACAAAAAAATCATGATTAAGAGGTGTGAACATATGGGAATGCTCAAAAAAATATCCGGCCCCGTGGTTGTTGCTTCAGGCATGGCAGGCACAAAGATGTACGATGTCGCGAAAGTGGGCGAAATGGAGCTCATGGGCGAGGTCATCAAAATTGTTGGCGAGGATGTCACAATCCAGGTGTATGAAGACACCTCGGGCTTAAAGCCGGGGGAAAAAGTGGTCTCCACAGGCGAGCCCCTATCGCTCGAACTCGGGCCGGGGCTGCTAAAGAGCATTTACGACGGAATACAGAGACCCCTTGAGCTCATTGCGAAAAAGTGCGGCCCGTTCATTGCACGCGGGATATATGTCCCTCCAATTGACCACAAAAAACAATGGGAATTCCAGCCCTACATGAAAAAGGGCGCCAAAGTAGTCCGGGGTGACATTCTCGGCGTTGTGCAGGAAACCGAGCTTATCGAGCACCGGATCATGTCCCAGTTTGACGGCACGCTTGAAGTCCTTGAATCCGGGAACTTCACTATTGAAGAGGATATCGGAAAAATAAAAATAGGCGAGAAATCCGCAGATGTCCAGATGGCAAGCAGGTGGTTCGTGCGAAAGCCGCGGCCATATGCTGAAAAGCTCGACCCTAACCTGCCGCTCATCACGGGGCAGAGGATTGTGGACATGTTCTTTCCCATTGCAAAAGGAGGGACTGCCTGCGTGCCCGGCCCGTTCGGCTCGGGAAAAACAGTCACGCAGCACCAATTCGCAAAATGGTCTGACACGCAGCTTGTGGTTTACGTGGGATGCGGGGAGCGCGGAAATGAAATGACCGAGGTGCTCACAGAATTCCCGCACTTAATCGACCCGAAAAGCGGAAAGCCGCTTATGGAGCGGACAGTGCTCATTGCGAACACATCGAACATGCCGGTGGCTGCAAGGGAAGCATCGGTTTACACCGGAATCACTATCGCGGAGTATTACAGGGATATGGGTTACGATGTGTCCCTGATGGCGGATTCCACCTCAAGGTGGGCAGAGGCCATGAGGGAAATTGGGGGAAGGCTGGAAGAGATGCCCGGTGAAGAAGGATATCCAGCTTACCTGGCGCGAAGGCTTGCCGAGTTCTATGAGCGCGCTGGCAGGGTGCAGTGCCTTGGCAGCGATAAGCGCCATGGCTCGGTCACTGTTATCGGGGCCGTTTCCCCGCCCGGCGGCGACATTAACGAGCCGGTTTCGCAGAACACCCTGCGCGTTACGAAAGTGTTCCTGGCACTGGATGCCTCTTTGGCACAGCGCAGGCACTTCCCGGCTTTCCACTGGCTGCGAAGCTACTCGCTATACACAAACAATTTGGACAACTGGTACCTGACGAATATTTCCTCGGACTGGACGAGGCTGCGCTCCGAAGCAATGGCACTATTGCAAAAGGAAGCGGAGCTGCAGGAGATTGTTCAGCTGGTCGGGCCTGATGCCCTGCCTGAAAAGGAGCAGTGCGTGCTGAACACTACCAAAATGATCCGTGAGGACTTCCTGCAGCAGTCCGCGTTCCATGAGGTGGACACGTACTCAAGCATGCAAAAACAGTATCTTATGCTCCGGAACATTCTCAAGTTCCACGAGCGCGCCATGGCGACAATCGACCTTGGCGTTCAGCTAAAGCGGATTCTTGAGATTCCGATACGCGAAAAGATTGCGAGGATGAAGGAAATTCCGGAAGCGGAACTCAAATCGCTTGATGCGCTGGGCGGGCAGATTGAGGCTGAGTTTGAAAAAGTTGCGAAGAAGTAAAATGCAAATGCAGAAAGCTTGAAAGCAAAATGGAAAATATCCGGAAGCAAAAATAGAAAGTGAAAATATCCCTAAGAAAATATGAAAAGCGCTTGAAAAAATGGGTGGTTTGGATGAAAGAATATCAAACAGTCACGCAAATCGCAGGGCCGCTGGTCTTCGTGTCTGGCGTGGACGGCGTGGGCTACAATGAGCTTGTAGAGGTAACGCTGCCCTCAGGAGAGCGCAAGAAAGGGCAGGTGCTGGAAACAAGCAAAGGGCTTGCAATCATCCAGCTCTTTGGCCCCACTGCCGGCCTCAATACGACCGAAACCCGTGTCCGTTTCCTTGGGGAAACGATGCAGCTTGGGGTTTCAACAGAAATGCTGGGCAGGGTGTTCAACGGACTGGGGGAGCCACGCGACAAGGGCCCAAAAATCATCCCTGAAAAAAGGCTTGACATAAACGGGTCTGCAATCAACCCGTACGCACGGGACACTCCTCGGGACTTTATCCAGACTGGGATTTCAACAATCGACGGATTGAACACGCTGGTGCGCGGGCAGAAGCTCCCTATTTTCTCAGGCTCGGGCTTGCCTCACAACCAGCTTGCGGTCCAGATAGCAAGGCAGGCAAAGGTCGCATCCGAGAAGGGCGAAACATTTGCAGTGGTGTTCGCGGCTGTAGGAATCACCCACGAAGAGGCTGGTTTTTTCATGCGCGATTTCGAGCGCACAGGCGCGCTTGAGCGGGCGGTTCTTTTCCTGAACCTTGCGGATGACCCCTCTGTAGAGCGGATTATCACTCCAAGGCTTGCGCTCACAACCGCCGAATACCTTGCATATGAGAAAGACATGCACGTGCTTGTGATTATCACGGACATGACAAACTACTGCGAGGCATTGCGCGAAATCGCAGCAGCAAGGGAGGAGGTTCCGGGCAGGCGGGGCTACCCGGGTTACATGTACACTGACCTATCAACCATATACGAGCGCGCAGGCAGGATTAAGGGAAAGAAGGGCACTGTCACGCAGCTCTCAATTCTCACAATGCCCGGGGACGATATCACGCACCCGATTGCCGACCTTACAGGTTACATCACAGAAGGGCAAATCGTGCTGGGCCGTGACCTTCACCGCAAGAACATTTATCCGCCTGTGGACGTTCTTCCGTGCCTTTCAAGGCTGATGAACCTTGGGATTGGAAAGGACCGTACGCGCGAGGACCACCGGGGAGTCGCAGACCAGCTTTACGCAGGATACGCAACAGGCCGCGACCTTCGCTCGCTTTCTGCGGTAGTAGGCGAAGAGGCCCTGTCTGACATTGACCGGAAATACCTGAAATTCGCCGATGAGTTCGAAAAGCGCTTTATCCTGCAAGGGCCGCACGATGACCGGACTATACAGCAGACCCTTGACCTTGGCTGGGAACTTATGGCAATGCTTCCGAAATCCGAGCTAAAGAGGGTGAAGAAGGAGTTCATTGAGAAATACGGGAAAAAATACAGGGTGGGGCAGTAAGCTTTCAAATGAAAAATTGGTGAAATGAAATGGCAGACAATTTCGTCCCAACCCGCATGGAGCTTCTCAAGGCGAAAGCCAGGATTAAGCTTGCGAAGAACGGGCACAAGCTGCTCAAGCAGAAACGGGATGCGCTGATACTTGAGTTCTTCAAAATCCTGAAAAAAGCCCAGGACCTGCGAACAGAGCTTAACGATTCCATGACCGAAGCCTATTCCTCAATGGCAATTGCGCAGGCGCACCACGGGCTTGCGGACATAGAGGCTGCAGCGCTTTCTGTAAAGAAAATCTCTGGTGTGAACATAGAAGTGCGCAACATCATGGGCGTAAAGATTCCGAGGATCGAGGCAACCCAAACTGAGCGCGGGCTGCTAAAGCGCGGCTATTCAGTGCTTGGCACAAGCGCGAAAATAGACGAGGCTGCGGACAATTTCGAAAAAGCAACGGACCTGATACTGAAGGTTGCGGAAACCGAAAACGCAATCCGAAAGCTGATTCGCGAAATAGAAAAAACAAAACGAAGGGTGAATGCGCTTGAGTTCGTTCTAATTCCAAGGCTTACGGACCAGGCAAAGCTTATTTCGTTCAGGCTTGAGGAAATGGAACGGGACTCATTTGTGATGCTAAAGACGATCAAGCGCAAGCTAAGGAAAGCAAGCGAAGCATAAATTGCTCTTTTTCAGCTCTCCAGAATTTCTTCATAAGCCAATTTCTCGGCCTCAGGGAACTGTACCTCATCACTAAAGAGCATTTATCGAATGCAGGTTAAAAAAGCAGGCGCTAATCAGAGCTGCTCTCTAAGTGCTGCCTTTCCCAATTGCATTCCAAGCAGGGTTCGGGGGCCTTCCGCAGCCGCGTACATTCGGGAATCCGCACTCAGCACAGCTATTGGCATTTCGGTGTCCATCCCAGCCCCGCCATGCAGCCTGCTGCAGATTGCAGCGACTCTCTCAACATTAACATCGGCAATGTTCTTTGCTATCGTGGCTTTAATCGAGAAGTCAGGCACTTTTGTGCCATTGCCCCCAGGCCCCTCAGCATAAAATGCGGCGTCATACAGGGCATGGCGCGTCGCTTCTATCGCCTCGACCACCTCGTCAATCTGCGAGATTACAACATCCCTCTCCCGAAGCGGCCCGCCTACGCCCATTCTGCCCAGTACGAACGCAACTGTCTCATCAAGCGCCCTTTCCATAAGCCCAAGGGCCCCTGCAGCCACCTTGAGCCTGCCGTAATTAAGGCCTGTTACTGCAAGAGCGAACCCCTGCCCAACCTCCCCAACTACATCCTCCGCCAGAACTTTAACATCGGAAAACGAAACCGAAGAGGTCGGGGACGCAACCCACCCTGTTTTTATCATCGGCTTTCCATGCTCAAAGCCATTCCTCTCTCCTTCTATTTTGGAAGGCACAAGGAATGCTGTAATGTTCCTGTATCTCTGGCCGGTCGGGTCAACTGCAAAAACCACCGCAAGGTTGGCTATCGGGCCGTTTGTGATGAAATTTTTCTCCCCATCAAGCATAAATATGCCCCCATTCATGGAAAATTTCATCGAAGTCATGTTTGCGACATCCGAGCCGCAATTGACATCGCTTAGGGCATAGCATCCAATCGGGCCGTCCTCTTTCGCAAGCTCTGGCAGGTACCGCGCCATTTGCACCTCATTTCCCCCAAGCATGATGCAGAGCTGGCAAAGCTCATGCCCCTCGAAAAATACCGCAACCGAAGGGCTGCCGTATGCAAGTGCTTCGCGCATCATCACGGAATCGACTATTTTCATGCCCATGCCGCCAAAGTCCTCAGGAACAGTGAATCCCCTGTATTCTGCAATGACCTTCAGCATGTCAGAATATGGTTTTTCGCCCCGGTGCAGCGCAGTCAGGTGCGGGGCTATTCTCTTTTTTGAAAAATCCATAAGGTCCACGAACAGGTCTTGCCTATCCTTCCCAAACCTGTCCCTAAACCATGTCGATTCCTGCATCAATCTGCGGCTGGTGAGCCGCTCTTTTGAAGCCGTCGAGTGCATATTGAGTGGGTGCATGGTTTAACCTGCTGTTTCAGATTTTAGCACTTTATGCAAGCCAATATTTAAAACACATTCCCATTCTTCCTGACACCCAAAAATACGCCTATTTCGGTCCCCTTATCCCCAAAATGCGCTTCTTTCTCCCTTTATCATTGGTTTCCTTTTCCTCAAGCACGCCGCTTTTCACCATTTTTGCAATATGGAGCCGGACTGCCCTCTCCTCGCCCATAGCTGCCCCAAGCTGCTCGTACAGCTCCCCGCTCTCAATGCTTCCCCCTTCCGCAGCAATAATTTTCACAATCCTCCTTTCCATTTCAGCAAGCTCCTCCTCCTTCCTAATTCCCAATGTTTTTGCTTCCTGTATGCATTTTTCCTGCACCGCTTTCACATGCTCCACAAGCACTTTTTTCGCCCCCTTCCCATCTGCTTCCAGCCCTGCTTTCCACAAAAGCGCAAGCGCAACCCGTGCATCCCCCCCGTTTTTTGCGGAAATCGCGGCGCAGAGCGGCACCACCTCCTTCTCAAGCGCCCCATCGCAATAGCCCAATTTCGCCCTCTCACTCAGAATCCCTTTGAGCTCCTGGGGCGAATATTTTGAAAATTCAATCTCCCCCTGCATGAGCGAACTCTTGGTCCTTGCATCCGCCCGCACGAGTACGTCCCTGTTATTGGTAATCCCTACAAGCCCGATTTGCAGCCCGTGAATTTCAGGCATCCTGCCCAAATCGTAGAGCACTTTCTGCTCCTCCGAGCTTGCCGCAAACAGCCTGTCCACCTCATCAAGCACCAGAATCGGTATTTTTCCTGACTGGCGCAGCCCCCCCACCACCTTCTCCATTATTTCATTGCTTGAAAGCCCCCGCTTGGGCGCCATCATGCCTATTCCTTCAAGCAGCGCGTGCAATACCATGTGCCTGCTCGAATATTCCCAGCAATTGAGGTAGATAGGCTGCGCCCGCTGCGAATACTCGGACAGCTCGCGAAGCACGAACCTGGCGCATGAAGTTTTGCCGGTTCCGCTCGGCCCGTAGAGAAGCAGGTTCTGGGGCTGCTTTCCATGGGCGGCAGGCCGGACAGAGCGCGCAATTTCGCTTATGTGCTTTTCCCGGAAAAGCAGCTCGGCTGGCACGTAATCCGGCCTAAACACCCTCTCATCCTTGAAAAGCGTCCCTTCGCTTGTGATTTCGCGGAAAATGTTCATGCTTCCATTTCGGAGGAATGGATTTTAAGGGATGCCTCCCAATCACCTTTTGGGGAGGTATGTCCATTTGCGCTGCGTTGCCGACTTGCACATCCATTCCAAGTATTCGATGGCTACTTCGGAATCCCTGGACCTTCAATCCCTGGCAAAATGGGCGAAGATAAAGGGAATAGACGTGCTTGGGACAGGGGATTTCACCCACCCCAAGTGGCTTGAGGAAATTAAGAAGCAGTGCATATCTTCTGATTCTGGCCTGCTTGAGTTTGGCGGGCAGAAATTCATGCTCTCTGCGGAAATAAGCACAGTGTACGAGCAGTCAGGGAAAACGCACAAGGTGCACCATGTGGTGCTTGTTCCCTCAATCGAGATCGCGGAGCAGGTAAACGAGCGGCTTGGGAAAAGGGCAAATCTTGCAGCCGACGGCCGCCCCACGCTCACAATTCCCTCCCCGCAGCTTGCTGAAATAATATTCGAGGTTTCGCAAAAGAACGTGCTCATCCCTGCGCACGCATGGACCCCATGGTTTTCGGTATTCGGTTCCAAATCGGGCTTCGATTCAGTTGAAGAATGCTACTCTGACATGGCGCAGCGCATTTTTGCGCTTGAGACCGGCCTTTCCTCTGACCCTGCGATGAACCATCGCATCTCCAAGCTGGACAAATACGCGCTTGTTTCAAACAGCGACTCGCACTCTGCGCAGAAAATTGGGCGCGAGGCAAACGTGTTCGACATTGATCATATTACCTACACGGAAATGATTGATGCAATCCGCAAAAAGGACCCTGCCCATTTCCTCTGCACGTACGAGTTCTTCCCGGAAGAGGGCAAATACCATTTTGACGGGCACCGAAACTGCGGGGTTTCGCTTTCCCCCCAACAGAGCAAATCTCAGGGGAAGCTTTGCAGGGTATGCAAAAAGCCGCTCACAATAGGCGTGATGCACAGGGTTGAGGAGCTTGCGGACAGGCCGGAAGGGTTTGTGCCAAAGGGCGCAATCCCGTTCCACCACCTCGTCCCGCTCCAGGAAATAATCGGGCATGTGATGGGAAAGGGCGAATACACAAAAGGGGTGCGCGAGGAGTACGATTCGCTTGTGAGGTATTTTGGAACAGAATTCAATGTGCTTTTTGCAAAGCCAGATGCACTTGCGCTTGCAACGCACAAGAAAATAGCGGATGCGATACTCTTGGTGCGCGAGGGGAAGGTGAACGTCATTCCTGGCTACGACGGCGTTTTCGGGAAAGTCGAAATAGGCTCCGAGCGCAAGGCGCACGCTGACGATCCGGGCGCGCAAAAGAGCCTGTCCGAATTCTGGTAAAATCAGCAATCCATGCTTTCATGCATTCCTGGCATTTCGCAATCCATGTCCTTCGGGTTCAACGGAACCCAAAGAATATCTCGCCTATCATCCTCACCCACCCATGGCTATGGCCTCTTAGCCAGTGGCCTACCCTTTCAATGCCCCACACGTCATTCACCATGTTTCCTTGCCGCGGCCCTCCGTATATTACTCACCCAACCCGCATTTTTCATATCCCGCAACCGTATCCCTCCAGTTTCCCGGAATTGCACATCTTCCCAGAAATGCACAAGCTATAATAACCTTGAATGCCAATTTACCCCGATGCCCAAGGAAGAGCCGCCTGCAGATATGGAAAGGGATGAATTTGACGGCGCAAGCCTAGAGCAGATGATAAAGTTCCCCACTTGGAAGGAAATGCTGCTCGATCTCATCTCAGCCGAGAAAGTCGACCCGTGGAACATCGATATTGCGGTAATCGCGGGCCATTACCTCGAGCGCCTAAAGCGCCTTGAGCTCACCGATCTCCACGTTCCTGCAAACCTCGTTCTTGCGGCCTCAATCCTCCTTCGCTTCAAGAGCAAAACCCTCCAGTTCCAGGAGCCGCAGCCAGAGGAGGCTCAAGGCATAGTGATAGACGAGGGTGCAACACCCATCGACATTCCTGTGCTTGAGCTCAAGGGAAGAATCCCCCCAAAGCGCAGGGTTACGCTTGATGAGCTTCTCGTTGCGATGGAGCAGGTGTTCGACGAGCAAAAAAAGCGCCAGGAGCGCATCCCCTCAATCGAAATCCCGCCCGCGCTAAACATATTCCTGCCGGAAATGGACATGGACACGCGAATGGGCGAAGTCGAGGGAAAGATACACTCGATGGCGGATTCCGAGGGCCTAGTGCTCTTCTCCACGCTGCTGAACGGCTCCTCGCCCGACGACAAGATATTCACGCTGCTCCCTGTGCTCCACCTTGCGCAGAACCGGCGGCTCGGGCTGTTCCAGGAGCAGTTCTTCGGCGAGATATTCATACAAGTCTTGGCTGCAGAAGCAAAGGATAAAAAATCCAAATCCAATAAGGAATAACCTCGGGAGCGCCTTGCGAAAAAATGCAAGGCGAACCCTCGGAAGGGCGACTGGAATGGGAAAGAAAACAAAAAAGGCAAAAAAATCCCCAATCGGGACAATACGCAAAACCGACTCTAAGGCAGTTCCTGTTCCACAAGATAAAAAAACTGATAAAACTCCAATCGAAACTGCAGCCGGGCGGATTGCCTCGCTGCGCGTCACAACCGACCAAATCGACCGGGAAAATACGGTTATTACGGGCAAAATGGGCCAGGCCATCTCCCAGCAGGCGCAAAAAGAGGAAACAAAGCTTGAGCTTTTGCTTCCAGAGCCCGAGCCTCAGGATGCAAAATCCGCTGCCCAACCATCACAATCGGAATCGGCTTCAACCGCAACAGCGCAAACGAACTCAGGCACGCCAGAATATTTGTCCGCCCCTGCCAAATCCGATGCACAGATAGGGCTGCCGCTTGCAAAACCGCTCCCAGCACCCACAAAGCCCCTTGACAACGCGCGCGTAATCGAAGCCGCGCTTTTCATGAGCTCCCGCCCGCTTAAGCGCGAGGAGATTGCAAAACTGATCGGAACTGGCTCGCTTGGCTCGGTCGATACTGCGGTGCTTGCGCTGCAAAAGGAATATTCCGGGCGCGAAAGCGCGATTGAAATCTCCTCTGAAAACGGCTACTACTCAATGCGGCTCAAGCAGGATTACGCCCCGCAGACCAAGCAGTTTGCAAAAGAGGCTGAGATTTCCAAGCACGCGCTAAAAACCCTGGCCATTGTTTCGAAAAACGAGGGAATCACAAAGCGCAAGCTCTTTGGCATGCTGGGGGGCACAATATACTCCGATTGCGCGGAGCTTGAGGAAGCCGGATTCATATCGCACCGAAAAGCAGGCAGGACGACCTCGCTCCACACTACTGCAAAATTCCGCGATTACTTTGGCGGGCAATGATTGGGTCAATTCTTTTAAGCGCGCACGAACGATTATAAAACTCACATAACAATTTCCCGCGGGTGGTATTCGTGCACGATCTAGATTCAGCCTCATTCAAAAAAGAAGTAACCAGCGCTAAGGGGTTCGTGCTCGTGGATTTCTGGGCCCCTTGGTGCGGGCCTTGCAAGATGCTTGCCCCCATACTCGAGCAGGTTTCCGAGGAGATGAAGGGCAAGCTCAAGTTCGCAAAGCTCAATGTAGATGACAACCAGGAGCTTGCATCGGAATACGGGGTGATGTCGATTCCAACTCTCGCAATATTCAAGGAAGGGAAAATAATCGCGCAGAGGGCGGGGGCGCTCCCAAAGGAGCCCCTAAAAAGCTGGATTTCAGATTCGATTGGCGCAAAGTAGGCGCCCTGGTTACAAACCGTTAAATACACCTCCCGAGCCTAATTTTTCCGATAGAGATGGACTACACTCCACCGAAAGGGATGCGGGACTTTCCGCCAGAGAAAATGGCATTGCGCTCGTGGGCAGTGCAAACCATCTCTTCAATTTACAAGAAATATGGCTATGCTGAGCTGCAGACCCCTGCAATCGAAAAATTGGAAACGCTCACAAGGAAAGCAGGCGATGAGATTGAGGGGCAGATTTTCAGGATAGAAGGCGACCTTGGATTGCGCTTCGACCTCACTGTCCCGCTTGCGCGCTATGTTTCAGGCACCCAGCCCGCTCCCCCTTTCAAGCGCTTTTGCATCGCGCCTGTTTGGAGAAGGGAAGAGCCGCAAAAGGGGCGTTTTCGCGAATTCTGGCAGGCGGATATTGACATAATCGGCTCAAGTTCAATGAAATGCGAAGCGGAATTGCTTGTATGTGCGCGTACCTGCCTGCTTGCGCTCGGCTTTTCCAGCCCGAAAATCCTCCTCAATAACCGAAAGATACTAAATTCACTTGCGCAGGAGCTCAAGCTCGATGATTCGCTCGTAAGCTCGGTTTTCCGCGCCCTTGACAAGAAAGGGAAAGCATCTGAGGAGAAAATCAAATCGGAACTGGAAAAGGCAGGGCTCACTTCTGCGCAAATCGCCAAATTATTCCAATTCATAGGCAAAACCGGCTCAAACGAGGAACTGCTCAAGTTTGCGCAAAAGGAAGCAGGGGCAGAGGAAGGGGCAGGCGAGCTTTCTCAATTGCTCGAATATTGCAAGGGCTATGGGTTTACTCCCCTAATTGATTTCTCCCTGGTTCGCGGCTTAGGCTATTACACAGGCCCGGTTTTCGAAATAACACTCTCTGATGAAATAGGTTCAGTCTCAGGCGGCGGAAGGTACGATAATCTGCTCTCAGCTTACGGGAAGCCCAACCCTGCAGTCGGCATATCGCTTGGAATCGAGCGAATCATATCATTGCTTGAGGGCAAGGGCAAATCCCAATTGCCTGCAAAGGCAAAAGTCGTTTACATCGCGCCTGTGAAGGAGGAATTCTACATCTACGCCCAGGTTGTGGCTGACTCGCTGCGCCAGGCAGGCATTGCTGCGGAAACCGACCTGCTAAACCGCAACCTGCGGAAGCAATTGGAATTCGCAAGCTCCGCGGGCTATTCATCCGTTGCAATAGTCGGGCAGAAGGAAAAGGAATCCGGCGCAGTCACGCTGCGCAACCTCTCTTCCGGAAAGGAGCAATTCCTCAAAATAAGCGAGGCTATAGCCCTTCTGCAAAAAGAAGCAGCCTAATAACTCTTTTCGTACTCTTCAATCTCCTTTTCCACTTCCAATTTCATCCCAAGCAGCACTTTTTTCCCATGCTCGTCAATTCCCTTGGACCTCAGCTCATGCTCGCAGAATTCCAGGAACTCAGAGTAGTGCTTTTTCGGGTTCTTGCACCGCGTCCCCCAATCAAATACTGCGCACTTCATGTTCTTCCCCAAATATTCCCCATACCTCTTCTTTGTTTCAAGCGCAGTTTCCTCAGGCGCAACCGCATTCTCCCCTGCAAACCTCAAGTCCGTGCCATCAGGCATAAGGTGGAAAATCTGCTCGCACGCCACAAAATGCACTTTTGCTTGCGGATGCTCGAATTTGATTTTCTTCTCCATGTCCGCAAGCCTCCTCGCCCCCTTTAGCGAGCCTGCAAGCGTCACTACCACCAATTTATTCAGCCTGTAATGCTTCTCCTCCAATATGGTCAGCAGCCATCGCAGCCCCTTATATAGCGTTGAACCGGTTGCAATCGTATCCCCAATCACAATATTTGCCCCATCCAAAAGCGACTCGAAATTCTCATACCCCACCCTCGCTGTGAATTCCCCCTCGCTCCCGTCCACCCTTACCCTCTGTATTCCCATGAAGCACTGCGGGAGCGCAAACCCGTACGTTCGCTTGAACCCGTGGTTAAGGTTATAGAAAAGCCCCCCTGACATGAAAACAAGCTCTACAGTTTTCCCCTTCTCTTCCCCCGAAAGGAAATTCTCCCCAATCATCCTCGCAAGCAGCTCGCCCATCCCCTCAAGCGAATCCTGCAACCTTTTCCCGGCAATATGCGGCGAGTAGAGTATGTTCCTTGACTGATCAGAGCAGAGAATATACGAATCAGATGGGAAATCCTGGCTTGAAACGGAATAAAGGCGGAAATCGTTTGCTTTCTTGAATAAGGCTATTTTCGGCTTTTCCATCAGTTATCATTTTTGCCCGCTTAGGATTAAAAATACCATGGGGCAATCCAACCCCATGATGAATATAAGCGGGCGGATTGTGGCAGGCGTATTCCTAATCCTGCTCGGGGTGCTATTCCTAATGCAGCAGCTTGGCATAATCCAGCTCGACATTATCGCGAAGCTCTGGCCCCTTGCAATCATAGTTGTAGGAGTGGTCCTGGTATTCGGCTGGAGCAAGAACCGCTAAGGGGTTGGGATAGGTTTAAATACCTCTTTTTGCCATAATAGAACACATGATTAGCCACACTAGCCCCACTACTATTTCCTTTAAGCACTTCAAGGGCTTTTTGCGGATTCCCCAGCCCGAGCGAATTGCGGCAATTGAGCAGTTCCGGAGCAAGCTGATTGAGAGGCGCGACAGGATGCGCGAGCCGCATATTATGAGAATAACCAACGCTTATGCGCGTGGGGAACAAGGCGGGGCTGATTCGGCACTCGCTTCCGCGGAGCTTGCTCTCCTAAGCAAGCCTATTCTCGACCCAATAGACGCAATCGACTCACGCTACGAACTCCTTATGAAACAGGTGAATGACCTCCTGTTTTACAGCAAGCTGCTTGATTTGGTTCTCATTCCTGATGGAGAACGCGCTAAACTTACCGCATTCCTGCTCCTAAAGGAAGACGAATTCACGAACCCGAAATCAAAATCCGCAGATGACACTCCCTACAGCATTTTTGGCGTAATTTCCGATACGATTGACCGGATACCAGCGCACGCAACGAATATTCGGGAAATGGCATTCTTGTCCATTATTGCGCAGCTTGAGGAGGGCGCAACCAGAAAGTCGTTCAAGAGCTGGTTTGAGGAGCATTTCAGCGACCTGCCAGCTCGCGAATTCAATATCGGGCCAGCGGACCTAAACGAAACCGATTCATCTCCGCCTGCTCGGGTTGGCGAAACAGAAGAGCCAGCCGCAAGGCCGAAAAGAACCAATCCCACTGCGTCAGTGATGCCTGAGCCAGATTTCTCCTCACTTGATTCAGAGGGTTTCTACGCAATTCTTGACTCGTTCATATACAGCCGTCTTGAAAATAAACTCCCGGAACAGGAGCCAATCCAGACAATATACCGGTCCATGTCGCTCGCCGTCCGCTCGCTCCATGCCCAATTCAATTCAGTGAAGGAAACGGTGCTCTCGCGCGGGGGCAGCTTGGATGCGCACAGGGAGCTTGGGGAATTCCTGGAAAGGTTCAATTACGCGCTAGCCTGCATGTCAATACTTACCGGCTCAAAATCCTCCAAAATATCCGACCCTACATGGAAAGTCACTGTGCTAAGCGGGGAATTTGACAAGCACCCGAATACTGTAGCCGGCTTCATGGGCGTCCTCAAACTCAACCCGGCACTCATCCGCTTTTACGAAGAGGCTTGCAAGCTAAGAATCCCAATGTAATCGGAAGGGCGCTGGCTCGGCATCCCGGAGCCTGTTACACCGGATTATAAACCTTCATCGCAGCAATATTCACGCTAAATAAGCAGGTGAGACCATGCAAGAAAAAGGACTTCCATTGAGCGCAGCGCTTGTCTCCAGCATGGCATGGCTTTGGCGGCCCAAAAACTGATTTTTCGCTTCTGCTTCGAATTTTTCTTTTTCCCCAAGCTTCAGCTACGGCAATTCCAACAAAAATAGGTGATTAGAATGAAAAATGGGAACGATTCTGTGAAAATATTGCTTGATGAGAACGAGGTGCCAAGGCAGTTCTACAACATACTGCCAGACTTGCCGCACCCACTTGCGCCCCCGCTGCATCCTGGCACCGGAAAGCCGGCCTCCCCCTCCGATTTCGAGGCGATTTTCTCAAAAGCGGTGATTGCGCAGGAAATGTCAAGCGAACGGTTTATTCCAATCCCCGGGGAAGTGCGCGATGCGCTGCTGCGCTCAGGTAGGCCCAGCCCGCTCTTCCGCGCGCGCAGGCTTGAGGCAAGGCTCAAAACCCCTGCAAAGATCTATTTCAAGCACGAGGGCCTCAACCCCTGCGGGAGCCACAAGCCCAATACTGCAATCGCGCAAGCGTATTACAACATGAAGGAAGGAGTCGAGCACCTTGTGACCGAAACCGGCGCAGGGCAGTGGGGAACCGCACTTTCCTATGCATCATTGCTATTCGGGCTTGATTGCAAGGTGTTCATGGTGCGCACCTCGTTTGATTCCAAGCCGTACCGCAAGATGCTCATCGAGACGTATGGCGCAACAATATTCGCATCCCCGAGCAGGGAAACGAAGTTCGGGCAGAAAGTGCTCTTGGAAAAACCAGACCACCCCGGCTCGCTTGGCATTGCGATAAGCGAAGCAATCGAGTGCGTGGTCTCGGACCCTAAGAAAAAGAGCAAATACTCGCTTGGCAGCGTGCTCAACCACGTGCTTTTGCACCAGACAGTGATTGGGCAGGAAACCTCGCTGCAGCTTGCGATGGCGGATGAAAAGCCCGATTACGTGATTGGGTGCATAGGGGGCGGGAGCAATTTTGCCGGAATCGCATTCCCGCTCCTGTACGACAAGCTCAAGGGGAAAAACAATGCCCAATTCATTGCAGTCGAGCCCGAATCGTGCCCCTCCACCACTAAGGGTGAGTTCAAGTACGATTTTGGGGACACTGCTGGCATGACCCCCCTGATAAAAATGTACACGCTCGGGAAGGATTTCATTCCCCCCTCCATACACGCAGGCGGCTTGCGATACCACGGGATGGCGCCGACCGTTTCAGCGCTTGTAGCTGAGAAACTGGTGCACCCAGTTTCCTACGGGCAAAAGGAAGTGTTCGAGGCAGGGGTGCTCTTCGCGCGCACAGAAGGGATTGTAGCTGCGCCGGAATCCTGCCATGCAATCAAGGCTGCAATCGACACTGCGCTTGAATGCAAAAAACGCAACGAGGCAAAAACGATAGTGTTCAACCTAAGCGGGCACGGGCTCTTGGATTTGGCAGGCTATTCCCAGTTCCTCGAAGGAAAAATGCAATAGCTTTATAAGCCGCCTCTTCATTTTCCTCTCGAGGCGGTCAAATGAAGCTGTTCCAGAAGAACGTTGGCGAGGCTGACCGTGCGGTCAGGATAGTGCTAGGGCTGCTCCTTTTCGGGGCAATACTCTGGGGCCTTGTTACCGACACGATTGCATGGATTGTTGCAATAATCGGGATTGCTGCGCTTGCGACAGGCATATTCGGCACCTGCATGCTATACACGGTGCTTGGCATCAACACGCACGCAACTAAAGCCAAAGGGAAAAAGAAGAAGTAGGGCTAACAATTTTATGTTTCCCCTTCCCATTCCAGCCACCGGAGGTTTTCCCATGCGCGCATTGCTGCCAATCCTGCTTGCACTTTCCCTTTCGCTGTTTTTCTTAGGCTGCGCATCCCAAGAAAGCCCCGCACCTGCCCCCTCACCACCCCCCTCGCAGCCAAACGTCACTGATTTGCTAAATCCGCCCCAAGAGCCCAATGCCACTCCAATGCCTCCACCCGAACAATTCTGCACAATCACGCTGCCAAGAGATTCGCTCTCGCTAGGTGATGAAATATTCGTGGAATTTGAAATTCCTGCAAGCACTCAAGATTCGGTTTCCTACTCTTGCGGGGGCAGCTCTTTTTCCGGCAAGGGCCCAACAACCCAAAGAATTCTGTGCAAATTCACACAAGAGGGGGCGCAAGAGCTCTGGGCTAAAGTGAACGGAAAAATCTGTGCATCCAAAAATGTTTCCGTAACCAGGCTTTCGCAGCCCGCTTCCGAAAAATCCTGCTCGCTTGAGGTCACCTTGCGCGACCCGGTTTCTTACCTCTACGAGGCAACCGCCACTTTCTCAGGCTACGAGCAAACGGACAAATTGGAATGGGACTGCGGAGGGCAGAAACTGGACCTCCAGGTTGGCTCAAGCAATCCAGCCCTTCGCGGAAAAAAAGTTTCAGGGAGCGCTAGCGTATTTTGCGATTTCATTTCCAGCCCAGGAGTGGATACTATTCCAGTCACGCTTTCGGGCGATTCCTGCGGCACTATCACAATACGCTAGCTACCTAAGAATATCGATCCCCCTTTGCCACAAATCGTGCCAAAGAACCGGTATCTTCTTTGCCCTTTCCCCCATCTTTGCAATCCATGCCTTAATCCTGTCCCAGGTTGTCTCATTCCTTCTCTGCCATACAATGTTGTTCCCATCCATCATTATTTCGTAAAATATGGACGGCTTAATCCACCTTCCAGCTTCCTCTCCCCCCATAAGCCCGGCCATCTCTTTAGGGTTCATTTTCCTCCCAACTGGCTTCACCACTGGGGTAACCACATTGAACATCCTTCCAAGCCCTCGAACATAAACATTGTACCCGGGCGGCACGTAATTGTGTATGTCATGGTCTGCATAGCCCCATTTCCCATATTGCTCCTGCATCTCATGCCAAAACGCCAGGTTCACTGAATTCAGGTATAGTTTCCTCCCCAAGCCCCATTTTTTCACCAACTCCCTGAAATACTTCCTGTTTTCCCTTGCATCAGGCCCCTCGAACTTGATTTTCTGGCTATCTGGCAGAGTGAGGTTGTATGCCCCAATTGCGTTTGCGTGCTTTTTCACAAACATAAGCGCCTTCTGCAGGCTCCAATCCCCTGCCCCAACCCGGTTCAGCAACCCCACTGCGGGCAGGTTCATGTCGCACGCAGGGTGCGCAATCCCCACCACAAGCTCCCCCCTGCGCACGAGCTCATCATTCGCCGCAATAATACCCTCGGGATGCATATTGGGCGCGAACGCAGGCAGGTAAAGGTCCTCGCGATTCATGAGCACTGCCTGGTTATACCCTTCAGCAGCCTCCCTTGTCGCAAACCAGAGGTTCAAGTGCGGCCCGTTGGGCTTTGCCATCCGTTTTACCATCTGCCCGTCAGCCCCCTCCACCTCAACCTCCTTATCCACGCGCCTGTACGGGAGCGTAAGCTCGCACGAAATTATTTTCACTATCCCCACGCTTTTCTCCAGCCCGGTTATCCTATCCAGCAAATCAAAATCTATATGGTTGTGGTGCCCGGTCGCATCATAATCAATATTGTACAGCATCATCTGCCTTATCACAGCCCACGCAGGCGATTCCCCGTCATCAATATGCATCTTGAACAAGTCCTTTCCATCCACGCTTCCCCAGTGCCCGTGCATCACCGAAAAATACGCGCCCTCCGGCTTTTTTGCTGCGGCAGCCAAAATCTCATCCACTGTTCCCCCTATCGTTCTCTCCCCAGCATCCGAAATCCTCCTCACCACATTTACCCTATCCGAATCAAGAGTTGCTGCGCTTGCAGAATAATCAGGGTTTGAATAATGCACCTCGAGCGTCCCATCCTTATTGGCTCTCACGAACACGAAAAAGTTGGACTTCCCGCTCTCATTCCCCTTCCCATCCAGCCCCCGGTTGAAAACAACTTCATCCGGCTTTAGGAGCGAATGGTTCCTCACCCTGCCAAACCCCTCTCCCTCAAGCCTCTCAGTGAGCTTTCGCAGCATTATTTGCGCGCTTTTAGCTCCCAGCCTGTCCTCAATCCGCAGCTCCCGGAATGCGCTAGCCCTGTCAAACGCGTGCTGGCCGCTCCCTTTCACCGGGATGGGCTGTTTCATTAACATACCACTAATTATGACAATTAGAGGTTTTAAAGCTTCTCGCCAATACTCAATTCATGCTCTCCTTGCACTCCACGCGCGCCCTGAACAACGGAATTCAAATGCCAGTGCTTGGGTTCGGCACTTACAAGCTCACTGGCGCACAGTGCGAGCAATCGGTATCCCTTGCGTTAAATGCGGGCTACAGGCTGATTGATACCGCAAGCTACTACCAAAACGAGCGCGAAGTGGGGCTTGCAATAGCGCACTCGGGCATCCCTCGCTCCAAAATTTTCCTCACCACAAAGCTCTGGAACGACCAGCACGAAGACCCGATTGGGGCATTCAATCAATCGCTCTCTTCCCTTTCGCTCGATTACATAGACCTCTATTTGATACACTGGCCAGTTGAAAAGGTGCGCAACCTTACCTGGAAAGCACTCCAGCCGCTTCTTTCTTCCCGCAAGGCCCGTGCACTTGGAGTAAGCAATTTTCTCATCCCTCACCTAGAAGAGCTTCTCTCGCAAACCGAAACCGTTCCGGCTGTAAACCAGCTCGAATTCTCCCCTTTCTGCTACCACGCAGACCTGCTCGATTACTGCAAATCGCAAAAAATTCAGGTGATGGCATTCGCGCCTCTTACGCGCACTGCAAAATTCTCAGACCCGCGCATTTCCCACCTTCCGCAAAAATATTCCAAATCAATGCCCCAGATATTCCTGCGCTGGAGCCTGCAGCACGGAATGATCCCGATCCCAAAGGCCACTTCCCAGGAGCACATGCTACAAAACACGCAACTATTCGATTTTGAGCTCTCAAGCAAAGATATGGCTCTTCTGGACACGCTTAATGAAGATTACCGCATCTCAAAATGGGACCCATCTGTTTTCAAATAACCCTATTAACCTTCTTTTCCACATCCCATACATGCCAAAGGAGAAGATATTCGAGTTCAAGCGCGCGATTTTCGGCAAAGTGCGAAAAATGCTGCTTGAGTGCGACGCAGCAATAGAAGTCGCTGACGCCCGCAACATAGCTGGCACGCGGATAAAGAAGCTCGACCGCCCTTTTGCAAGCAAGGTGATAATCGCAGCTGCAAAATGCGACCTTGCGCCAGGCCCGTTCCCCAAATACTCTGACCGCATCCCAGTAATCCCTTTCTCCTCCCGCACCAAGCGGGGGAAAGAAGAGCTTCTTGCAGCCCTTAGGGGGCGGCGTGACCAGATGAACCAGAGCCGCATTTTGCACGGAAAGCAGCCTCTACCTGAAATCCGGGCCTGCGTTTTTGGCATTCCAAATGTAGGCAAATCCTCGCTCATAAACGTCATTTCGAACCGAAAGGGAGCCAAAACCGGCTTTAAGGCTGGTGTGACCACCAATGTGCAGTGGATTTCATTAGGCGGCGGCATCCTGCTCTATGACACTCCAGGTGTAATCAATTTGGAGGAGAACGATGAGCAGCTTGCGCTCAAAGCCTCGCTGGATGTGGAAAAGCTCTCCGACCCACAAGAAGCTGCGCTCATACTAATCGCCCGCTGCCTTTCCTCAAAAAACCCCACTCTCTTTTCGCACTTTGGAATCGCGCATTCAACCGATCCCGACTCAATCCTCGAATCCATTGCTAGAAAGCGCGGCCTGCTCCTTAAGAAAGGGGAACCCAACATTTCCGAAGCATCCAAAATAATCGTGCGCGAATACCAGAAAGGGAAATTCAGCTCCTGAACCCGGAGTGAATAACATGCCTTCATTCAACAGGGACTGGCACCTCTTGCACAAATCCCCTCGCGAGAAAAGCGAGCCCGAAAAGAATAAATGGCGGGTAGAGCATTCAAAAAACTGCAGTTGCGGAGTGAGGAAGAAAAAATGAAATTAAACTGGGCAATGCTTGCTCTTTTCATACTGCTTTCGCTTGCGGCAGGCGCAATAGGCTCGATTTTCACCCTAAATTCAATTCCCACTTGGTACGCAACTCTTTCCAAACCCTCATTTGCCCCTCCAAATTGGCTTTTCGGGCCTGTTTGGACTACGCTCTACATACTGATGGGCATTTCCGCATATTTGATTTGGGAAAAAGGGATGAAGAAAAAACTGGTAAGAAATGCCCTTCTTTTATTCGCGCTCCAGCTTATTCTCAATGCTCTCTGGAGCATCCTGTTTTTCGGGCTCCGCTCGCCCCTCTATGGATTGGTTTGCATCGCCCTGCTCTGGCTCTCAATCGCGCTTACCATAAAACTATTCTACTCAATTGATAAGCGCGCAGCGTACCTTCTAATTCCGTACATACTTTGGGTTTCGTTCGCTTCAATACTCAACTATTCAATATGGATGCTCAACCCGTAGCAGAATAAGAAAAAAGAAGAAAAGTAGCCCTCACTTGCTTGAAAAGACCGCATTGAGCTTCTCCTCAAACTCCTTGCTCTCCTTCTCCTCCATAACCTTATTCTCCATTTCAGCTTTCCAGACTGCAAGTGTGTGCTCCGCAATTATTTTTGCAGCCTTGTCCCATTTTGCCCCAGCAATTTTCTCGAAATGCGCCTTTATCTTCTCTTTCATGAGCTCGTCTCCTGCATCTTCCGCAATATCCATCATCATATCAGCCATGCTCTGCTCTTCCTCGCAGCAGCTCCCATGCTCAGCGCAGCAGCCCTTCTCGTCGCAACAATTCTCGTTTCCCATTTAAACCGCCTCCATTCCAGCAGGCTAACTGCCTTGGGGGTTGTTAAAAGGATTGCCCCAATTCACCCCCTTAGGCATAATCTGATAAACAGCACCTACCAATTCTATCCCATGCTCCAAGCAATCAAGTCAAGCGAACGCCATCTCTCGGACCACGGATGGCTCAAATCCTATCTCCTATTCTCGTTTTCAGACTACCGCGACCCAAAAAACATGGAATGGGGGGCCCTGCGCGTGTTCAACGATGACACAATAGGCCCGAGGAACGGGTTTCCCCCGCACCCCCACTCCGAAATGGAAGTAGTAACCATCGTACTCGATGGCGAAATAACGCACAAAGACGGCATGGGCAACGAGGCAAGCTTTTCCTCGGGCCAAGTGCAGTCCATGACTGCTGGCACTGGCGTTGTGCACTCTGAATTCAACCTGGGGATAACCCCTCTGCACATTTATCAGCTCTGGATACGCCCCTCAAAGCCCAAGCTTGCGCCTTCCTATGACAGGAAACAATATTCGCTAATTGACATGAAAAACAGGCTATTGCCCCTCGCATCCGGGCAGGGCATGAAAGGCGCTGCCAAGATAAATGCGGATGCCACGGTTTATCGAAGCGAGCTTGATGCAGGGAAATGGATTGAGTTCAAAACCAGCCCCTCGCGAAAATTGTTCATTTACCTCACTTACGGTCGGATTGAGGTCAATGGCAGGACCCTGACCACAAATGACCAGGCACGGATAGAAAATGAAACGCTCATTAAAATAAAAGGGAAAAGAAGGACCGATTTCGTGCTTGTTGATGTCCCAGGTTAAGTGTTTAGGTGATTTGGATGGATTTGGGATGGGGAAATGAAAAAGCAAGCAAATTTGTTACAAATGTCGGGCTGATTACCTCCACTGGCCCCAACGGCCCTAACATAATGGCGGCCGAATGGACTTACTACGTTTCCTGGTCGCCCGCGCTGGTTTCAGTGCACATAGGCGGAGGCAAGACTGGAAAAGCTACCTCCGAGAACATAATGGCAACAAAGGAGTTCGGGGTAAGCATAGCATCCTCCGACCAGAACGTGCTTGCCAGCATAGCTGGGGGCAGTTCAGGCAGAGAAGTAGACAAGCTGGCAGTGCTCAAGGAAATGGGCTTCCACTTCCACCCAAGCAAGCATATCAAGCCAGAGCTGGTGTCCGGCGCAGCAAGCAATATCGAGTGCAAGCTCAAGGATTCAATCGAAATTGGCGACCACACAATGTTCATTGGCGAAGTGCTTTCTATTGAAACCGACCAAGCAAAGTCCCTGCTCGCATACTCATTCGGCAAATATTACTCTCTTGGCGAGAGGCTGCACAAGCCGGAAAAGGCTATTCTGGACAAGATTGAGCAGTTGAAAAAGAAATACGCAAAAAAATGAGCGTCTTGCCCTAACATCCCGCCTGAGGGTGGGAAGCTTAATTAGCGCCAATTTACATAGATTGCTTGCGTGAATGAAGACAAGTGGATTCTCTGAGCGTTCAGCTGTGATTGGACAATTTAGCCTGACACGCATCAAATTGCAAAAGAAGGCAGGCGGCCATCGCCCCAGTTAGCCAATTACCGCTGCTTATTCTTGAACTTGGGCCCCTTGTGCTTCGGTTTTTTTTGCATCGGTTGTCCTTTTCTTCCCATGTGTGCTCCACCCTGCGCACTACTTAGCTTGCATACTTAATAAGCAGCATTGGCGGTCCTGCCTGATCCACAATTCCGGAACGCCCGTGAACGGGCGCTAATCCTATAAACTTTCACTTTCCAACCTTTTCCGATGGGGGGAAAGTGGGTCCTTCTTGCCATTCTTTTTGCCGTGCTGTTCAGCGGCTGCCTTGGAAGTGAACAGCAAAAGAAAGCGCCAGAACAAATAGCCTGCGATAAGCCCTACATCCGCTTAGGCACTGGTTGCTGCCTTGACCAGAACTCAAATTCCATTTGCGATTCGGATGAGAAATCCCCTGCTTCTCAGCAGCCCGTATGCAATCCCCCCTATATACTAGTAGGCACGGGCTGCTGCCTAGACAAAGACTCAAATTCAATCTGCGACAAGGATGAAGCAGCCCCGCAACCATCCCCTGCAGCACCCGGGCCTGAAACGAACGAAACCGCCTCTGCTCCTGCCCCGCCTGCAGCAAATGCCACGAATGAAACTGATGCAGAAACAGACGAAACTGCAACCGCCGCTCCTCCACCCGAAACTTCCCCGGACGCAAATGCCACTTCCGCTTCAGAATGCACCCCTCCCTTCATCCTTCATTCGGGTGCATGCTGCATAGATGAAAATTACAATAGAATATGCGATGGGAGCGAGGGAATGCTCACCACTCCAAACCTCAGCATCGCAGTCTCCCTTCCCACTCCGGTTTGCGGGGACGGCTATTGCTACTTTTCGGAAAACTGGACCACGTGCCCCCGCGATTGCGGCTGCCCGGCAGGCTATGTTCTGCACAACAGCTCATGCTCCAAATTCACATTCGTTCCGGGCAGAAGCTTCACAATAATGGAAATCTGCGGAAACGGAGTGTGCAAATCCGGCACAGAAACCCAATCCACGTGCTGCAAGGACTGCGGCTGCCCCTTGGGGCAGATTTGCTCAAGCAATGTTTGCTCGAACATTTCAGTATACCGCCCCTCGCTTGTTCCCATCCTTTCGCTTTACGATACCTACGTAGTTGCTTACCTATACGAAATGCGCGTGCATGACGATACGGATCCGTTCGGGCCCGGTGAGCTCATGGTTTTCACGTACGCAGGCACGAACCAAACAGCGCAGAAAGTGAACTGGCCTTACAGGATTTGGTATCCCATAAGCGGGGGAACAACCGCGCAGCAATCCATTCCTCTTTTTGCACTCAAGGAACGGGAGATGGGCGATGCGCTGGCGCTCTCGATTACTGCTATAGACAATGACCAGCTCCCAAGCTGGCTCGACTTTTTCCTTGATGTGCTTGATTTTGTTACCAAGCCAGTGCAGGCGCTACTCGTGCTTGTGAGCACAGTTCCCGCAAGCATTGCAAGCGGCGAGCTCGATACCAGTTTCGGAACTTCCATGATAAGCTCGCTTGACAATGCCTTGCGAGGAAACGAGCTTATCGGTTCCGTGAATAAAGTATATGGCAAATCCTCAAATTGGGGCGTGCGTTCCGAGCCCTATTCCGAGCGTGCAGGCTCGCTCACCGCAAAATACGAAATAAAGCGCATTTCAGTCCCGAAAAGTTCCAAGCTTGGAGTCCGTGTCTACAATATAACCTATTCCGATACCGGCGACTATTTTGATGGGGAAGTGTTCCTCTACATACGTGCATCTACTGGATTTGGGGAAACGGACCTTTCCGCCTCCACATACAAATATCCGACAAGAGGCACCTGGGACCTTGGCGATAACGCTTTCATACACAGCGGCGCCTGCACTCCTGATGGGGGAGGCGGCTGCCCTGAGAACCCGCTCTTTTCCTACGAGGCAAACGGCCCCTTCATATTCCTTGAGATTTCCTCATGGGACGAGGACAACCCCGAAGCCGGCGATGACCATGATTCCATCGGGCAGACAACCTGGATGATTCCCTACGATGCGTTTGACACACCGCCCGTTACAAGCACAGAAACCTATCCAGGCCATACTGCATACCCGTGGGTAGTTTCAGGCAACACGATCACTGTTCCCTACTCTACTCGCGGGAACATGAAAGCATATATCGACTTTTACAGGATTGAGGGATAGATCGCCCTGGCTCGATGCGCGAATATTTTAACAAGCTAGTTCCCAAAATCAGCAAACTTGCTCCGGGTCCGGGCACTCCGGGTTCTGCCCCGGGCAGTCACTGCACGCATACCTCTGAACAGAAGTGGTTATTTCCCCGCTGCAGCAGCAGCTGTAGCTGAACTCGCTAGTGCTGACTGTGACATACCTGCTAGTTGTGGTGAAATACTTGCATGTTGTGAAGCATTCAGGCTCCGGTATTTCAGACATTGCGGCCTCGCCTGCTGCCTGTATAATCCCCTGGCATGCACCCTGATTGTTCTCGCCTGCCGGGTTTGCAGCAAGCTCAGATTGCCCGCACACGCTCGAGCACGAAACCGGGACCGGGTCGCATGCGTTCCCCTGCCCATCCCCATCCAAATCACTCTGGGCAGGGTTTGCAATATTCACGCAATTATCTACTGAATCGCACCTTCCATCCGAATCAGAATCAGGGCAAACGCAATGGCACTGGCTGTTGCATGTATACCCGCTATCGCACCCGCTTCCATCACATTGCTCGCTTCCTTCCCGCACCCCATTCCCGCATACTGGCGGAATCGGCTCGCATGCGCACTGGCTGTTGCACCTATAGCCGCTTGAGCAGTCAGAATTGTTTTCGCACTGCTCGCTTCCTTCCTTCACTCCATCCCCGCAAACCGGCGGAAGCGTGTCATTCATAGGCGGGGGCTGCTGTGTCGTGTTTCCGGGCGGTATGGTGCCATTTCCTGGCGGTATTGGTATCGTATCATTCACCGGCGGATTGACTGTATCGTTCGCAGCAGGGACTGGGATGCATGCGCATTCTCGGTTGCACATCTGCCCTGCAGGGCACCCTATCCCGCCCGCCCCTGTAACATTCCACTCACAACGCTCCCCAAGTTCCCTTACCCCGTTACCGCATGCGGTTTCATTTGGCACGCACATGCACGCTTGGGTGCAGATTAGGCCTTCTCCGCATCCAGTGGGCCAGACTCTTGTGTCGCACTGCTCCCCCGCAGCCGGTTCAATGAACGCGTTCCCGCAGCAGCATGAATGCGGGCAGGTCGCGCTCGAAACGTTGCACATGTTCTCCGCATGCAGCTGGTATGCCCTTGCAGTCCTGCCTATGCTTGTCATGAGGCTGTCTGCAGGAATCCCATCCTTCGGCCTTGAAAGCCTCACTCCCCCATCCCCGTTCCGTGTGTATTGCCTATGGGTTCCTGCGGCAGGCGGGTTGTTCCGCTCATGTTCAGCAACCGCCCCTCCAGTCACCCTGTCCATATCCACCCGAGTCGGGCCAGAAATCGTCCTCCCTGTCGCATCATCCACAACAGAATACTCGACCATCTCCTGGTACTCATCCAGGTTCCCGAGATAATGCCCTGCCTCGTGCGCAAGAATCTGCTCGCTGTCCTTTGTTGCAAACTCTCCCGCATTCCCGGATGCCATCTCCCCATCTGCCCATGGCCCCATATAAGCAAACGATACATGCTCCCCCACGGCCTCCACAACTTTCACGCAATGGTATGTCGGGGAGATATCCGCACAGCCGCTGCCCCTTGCATTTATCGCAAGCACCTCAACCCTCATTTTGCACTTGCACAGCCCGCATGTGAAATTCTTGTTCCAGAACTTGTCCACTGCCCTTGTGAAATTCTGTATGAACTCGTCGCTGCTGCCATTCCCCACAAATGCCATGTGCAATTTGAATACAATGCCGCACTCATCAGTGCTTACTGAGGTTTTTGCAATCACCGGCTGCGCTAGAATAAGCAGGAGCAACAATCCCAATGCAGCGCGTGAACCCCCCAATTTATCTCCCGCCATGTTCCAACAGCCCGCGACAATCGCAAGCCGTCGCAACTCATCCACTTACAAACTTCTTTTTTTCTGGATCAAATGAAATCTCTTCCTTATACTGGCTCCACCACTGCTCCCACTTCCCTAATGCCAGCGCATCAAATTCCCCGTACCCGCACATGAACCCAAAATCCTTCTCAGTGTACGTAACAAGCGCGGTGTTCGCCATATCGCAAACCTCGTGCGGAGGCTCGCTCACCAAAAGCAAATCAGTTTCATTCATGAGCCCAATCAAAACCGGAATTCCCTTCTTTTCCCCAAGCGCAAGCAATTCATAAGCAGCCATGCCCCTTATGCTAACCCTCTCGCTCTCCAGGAGCGGAAGCAGCGCACTTTTTATTTGCGCTTTCTGCTCCCCGCTTGCTTGGGGTATTATTACTGATAGCGCGGAAAGCCCGCTCCACTCCGCATAAATATTCTCATCCTTAAGCAGCGGCAATATGTCTGAAAGCGCTTCCGGCCCAAGCGCGCCAATCTTGCTCACACTATAGAACGATTCGGCATACCCGTGCTTATACGATGCAAGCACTGATTTGATTACTTTCTGGTTCACATTCCCATCAGGGTATTCCGAGGTATCCACAACAGGCTTTAGCAATTCTTTTGCCTCTGGCGACAGTTCCCTGTTCAGTGCAGGAATGGAATTATTTTTGGTTTCATTCACTGTTGCATTCTGCGAAGGGGGTTCCCCAAATGGCGGAAACACGCACCCAGAAACAAAAATCAGGCTGGCAGCAAGCGCAAAAAGAACAAGAATGCGGGCCGTTTCACCCATTGGGGAGTGCTACGCGTGAATGGTTTAAATTGGTTTTGGAACCCTAGTCGGGCCGCACTATTCTTATTTGGTTGCAAAATCCATCAAATGCGGATGAAATCCCCAAAAGCCTATAAACTCCGTTGCCTGAGCATTATTCGGTGATGTTATGGCAAAAAGCGAGCCTGTTTTTGTAGTCGCGCAGTGGCAGCACAACAGCAAGGGCATTTACACGCTTGTCAAGGTGGGGGTCGCAACCAAATACATCATAGAAAAAGGAAGCCAGCGATGGACTTTGCGGATTGGCAAGTCGATGTACCGTTTATACCCTTACAAAGAATGGCAGAAGCACAAAAAGCGGGGCCTGCCCAGGGCAAAGATTGTGCCACTTGGCCGTGACATAAAAAAGCTATAACGCAAACAGATATTGTTCATTGCGATTGCGCCTAAGAGAATTTTAGGTTTCAGGCCCGTGCGCTGCGCACTCTGTCTGTGACGGACATGTTGGATGCTCTCCCGGGCAGTCGCTGAAAAAATAGGGAGAACTGCCCATTCCTCACTTCTGAGTGCTCCTCACCCTCTCCACCTTTACCTTAACCAGCCTAAAGCTCCACTCTCTTCCCTTTCTCCACTTTCATGTGCTCCGGGAACAATTCCGTTCCTTGAGTGTGCACTGGCGCAAGCTTCCTCGCGCCTATTTCCCCTATTATTGCGAATATTTCCTGCATTGCCGCATGCCCGGCTTTTCTATATAGATAAATGCAGTCGCTTTCTAGTTTAAAATATCTGGTTACGGGGCACTAGTTATTGTTTGGGGTTCCGGGATGAACTGTGGGGCAACTGCATGGGATGCGCAAATATCCAGGTATTTCCCAATCACATGCGGCCAGTTAAGCTTATCCCTTATTTGGGAACGCACTGTAGACGGGACCGATAATCCATCCCTGATAAACTGTTCAATTTTTTCTGCCACTGCGCCCGTATCAAGGAACTGGGTTATCAATCCAGTCAGGCCATATTCGCCAAACACTTCAGTCACACCCATGTTGGGGCTTACGAAAGCAGGCGTGCCGGAGCTTACTGCCTCCAGCGGGACGTTCCCATATGTTTCAAAATGTGAAGGGCATAGCACCACGCTTGTGGAACTATAAAATGCAGCCAGCCCTGGCGTGTCCTTTGGCTCATGGACCACAACCGACGCTTTTTTCAATTCGTTGATAAGGGTGTTTTTTGGGTCAACTTTGGTAACCATATGGATATTGCGGCCATTTCTCCGCTTTGCAAATTCCCTTGCCAAATCAAGCATGAACTCCGGATTTTTGACCGAGGTATTCCTGCCAACAAACGCTACGTCCACCTCCTTCTTATGGACAGGGCAGCAATCGAAAAATTCTGGCGGGACCCCATTGAAGACAACCCTGCTGTTTTGCACGGGGTGACCGAATATGCCCTCAACGGTCTTTTGGGTCAGGGCTGATGGGAATATGTAGAATATATTCGGGTCGGAGAAATCCTGCTCCATGAGCTTGAGTGTTGATTGTATGTCATCCGGCAGGTGGGCTATTTCCATGCTAAGTATCCCGGCATAGCAAAGAACCACGGGCTTGCCCTGATTCCTGGCCGCCTGCAACAGCGCCCAGGGAACAAAATATGTGCCGCCCAGCAGTACGACATCCGCATCCTTCACCAACTCTTCCATCGACTCAATCAGCGGTCCAAACGCCGAGCGAAGCTCCTCGATGGTTTTGGCTTTCCTGTAAATCGTGTTCGGATTCGTTGTCCCGATGGTATCGGCAAGCGGCAGTGTGCAGCGGACAATCCGATCATCGACAGTCCTTTCTTTCAGGGTCGGGTCCGCCCTGACCAATGTGAGGCGCTTTCCGTTTTCGCATGCCACGCAGCGTTGCAGCTCGTCATTCTGCCTGCCCAGGCCGCTCACGAATTTGGCGATTTCATTGGTCCTCCTGGCAAATGCTTCTGTGGAGGAACTGGTATTGGCTACAATATGGAGACTAGTAAGCGCGGTTTGACCCATGTTATCCATTCGCCTCTGGATTGAGCTAGGTATTTCTAAGCAATTGTTTTGCTATTAGGTGGTTCAAGATTTAAAAACATTCAGATACCGATTGCTTTTTCCTTTCCACTTTCACCTTAACCAGCTTCTTCTGTATTCCTGCAATCATTCATGATTTCTGGTGCATTTAAATATCTTTATTACCACTAACTAGCGATACTGATGCTACTCCATAACATAAACGTTCCAAGGGTTATTGCCAAGCTGCAGCCATTCGAAGCGAACAGGAACGGTGCGAAATTCACTGCAGGGGAATTGCATGTTCTTGCAGTACTCCGGATTGCCTCAAACGAAGCTCATAAACGAAACCAGGAGTGGGAGCAGGCAAAGCGCCTAAGAACGTTTCAAGCGGCGTTTGATACTGAGCCGGAAAGGGCTGTGCAGACAGTGGATGGAATGCCCCGCATGGCTTTTGCTGAAGCAATGGCCATTATGTGCCACGAAGATAACCGGGCAGACGAATACTTCCTGTCCCTTCTTAAGGAAAAAGGGCTTCTCACTCCCCCGACCCCAAATGGGACACAAAACGACGTGCGGACGATTTTGGAGACAATAAACGACCGGCTGGTTGAGCTTCGCGAATATTCAGCTGCTGCAGAAGAGGCAAGCAGGCAGATTAGGAAAACATATGCAGGTCCGATTATCGCCACCGTTATTGCAGGCATATTTGCAGTTACGGGGATCAGCATCACAATACCCCTCGCAGGTGCCTTGCTTTTGCTGGCCACAACTCCGCTTTCCTTAACCACGCGAGCCAGGGCAGTATTGAACGACGCAAGGGTGGAATTTAACAAATTGGCAGAAAACGTTGCGGATGTAATACCAAGATATAGTTAGGCAACCCGTATTTTTCCGGAACGTTGCGCTTTAAGATACCTGTCGCAAACAGCCATCGCGTTCCTCTTTCCGTCCTTATCAAATACCACATTGAACCTTATCGGATTTTTTCCTACCGCATCAACACCGCAGCTGAACATACCCATCTTTTGGCCCTTTGGCTCCATTAACTGCAGCATCTCCCTCATCTGTTCGACCACTTCCCTATCAGTCAGGGGCCTGTTTGTTCCATCCGCAGTTTCCTGCGCCATTATTCTCGCGTATCTTGAGCATGGTGGCGGGTTGACTGCCATGAATGTCACGAATCTACTATCTGCGTGATTAAGGAACTTGGCAGTCTCGGTCGCATGCGGTTCATTGAACCGAATTCCCCCCAAACCCGGCATTACCATAAGCGACAGTTTTATTCGCGCGCGTTCTGTTATTTCCGCAGCCCGAAACATCTGTGGAACCCGAACTCCTTTATTTACATAGTCCAATACCGCTTGGCAGCCTGACTCCAAGCCCCAATAAATCAAGTCCAATCCGGCTTCCCTTAGCCCTTCGAGTTTTTTCTGGCCTTTTTTGACGATTGAATCCGAGCGCCCGTAAATCGCGATTCTCTCAAAATTTGAGAGAAACTTGACGAGCCTGATTACTTCCCTGAGAAGGTCATACTCAACGCTAAGCGCGTTGCCTCCGCCTATGAATATCCTGCGTATCCTTTTCATATGCTCCCCAAGGGCATCCCTCACTTGCCGATAGTGCGCTGCGAATTCCTCAATGGTTTTTACCATATATCTGATTTCTTTGTAGCCATCACAGTATGTGCAGCGATTATAGTCGCAGCCTTGGGTCAGTTCAAGCCTAAGCACATGGAGCCTGCGCTCTGCAGGCGGGGAAAACATGTCAATTGAGCTGAAAAGTTTAGGAGTGGCATACGCTTTTGCAAGCTTCCCCCCAAGAAGCGCAAAAACACGGTTGACATTGACGCTATACGCACCATCCCCGGTGCTCATAATCAATCCATCTTCAATGAGCTCTCGAATCATTAGTTTGCCATAACTGCATAGCATAGTGCCCGTATCTTGCCGCGCCCGCTCGATTTCCTCTTTGTTTGCTTCCTCAAGTACGGCGAATCTGGCTTCCCCCAATATCTGCCTTGCCAGCTTCTCCGGGCTGCCTGCCCTTTCCGCATCCCTCCTCAATGAAATTTTTTCCATCTGTCGAGGCTTAACCTCAATTTTTTCGGTGCTGCTTCTGGGTTCAGCAGCAAATCTGGTAATCTTAACCCTGAAAGTGCCACATCTGTCGCTTGTCGAGTCCCAATCCCATCCATCTCTAACAATCCCCTCACTTCCCTTATAGACAGGCTTATTTCCCTTATAGAAGACAGGCTTATCCCACCGGTGCTCTTCGTCTTTTATTATTTCCAGCAGCCTTATCCTGTCTCCCCTTTTGAAGTCCGAGCCATCCAGCGGTGCTTCTGCGTTTATTATGCCAACCAGTTTCTCCGCAATATTCTCAAGGAACTGGCTAAGAGGCTGTTCCTGCACCTCCGAAAGAAGAGCTTCCCGATGCGCCCACACGGCCTTGCTTTCCTCATGTGAGGCTATGTAACGCGGCTCCAGCTGATGCGCAGGGAACGTGTCGTGGTATCCATCTTCGAATTCCACTTCCACCTTCCCATTCCAGTCGAACTCCCCAACTATCGTCGCAACCTTATCACGGTCCCAGCTGATTATTCTTACTTCAGCCCCTTTATTGAGCCTGCTCGCAACCCTCTCCAATCTAGGGTAATCTATCACTATCCCAAATCTTTTTTCAACAGACTCCACTATACTTTCACGGAACCTCCTGCTGGCAGCCGGGCCCGCGTCCCTGTCCATCTCTTGTTCCAATCGATCAAAAACAACATGTCGCAGATTATGCAGATTGTGCTCAATGGTTTTTTCATCTATGCAGTCGGCTATTATAGCCTTCAGCTGGTCGCCGCCTACATCAGTCCTGCGCTCCAGCCCTCGGGCTATTTCCAAGATTGTGTACTCATCAAGAAACTTTGAGCTAGTACTAATGCTATCCTGACCCATGCGCTATAATTGCATCACAGGTTATATAAAATGTTTCTTTAAGTAGGAACTTCCGTTCGACTTTCCTCTCTCAATTTTCACCTTAATCGGCTTCTTCCACATTCCCGGCGTTTCGCTTGAGCCGCCGGATACTTTTTAATTGTAAATATCCATCTGTAAGCGGGTGGTGGGAATGGACCGTCTGGTTCTTTTTGCAGCAGTGTTTGCTGTTGCTCTTCTCCTTTTGGGCTGCGCGGGAAATGCCCCAGAGGGGCAAAAATCGCCATCTGCAGCCAATCCAGCTTCTTCTTCTCCAGCAGGCTCACAAGCTTCCCCTCAAAAAATCTCTCCAGATTCCATAAATGACCCAGACCTACGCTCGATATACGAAGCTTCGCTTGAGCAGCCTCCCCCCAAAACTTCGATTGCAAAGCTTGCAGAGGCATTCGATTCGGGAAAAATTCCGCAGGCGGATTACGCGGTATTCTCAATGCAAGCAATTTATACCCCACAATCCCTCCCTTCACAATATTCAGGTGCCGCGCTTGAGGGCTATGATGACAGCCGCGATACGATGCTCCTGCTTGATTCATGGGATATGCTAACCACCCAACAGAAAGAGCAGATGGCCCCTCTCATTCGTTTGGGCAATGGGGATATTCCAAAAGTTGCAAAGGAATATGCAGAGGAAATAGATATCGAATCAGTTTCAATCGCCCCAGGGGAAGCCGACCCCTCGCCCGCGCCCCTCATGCTCTCCCCCCAAAAAATAACTTTCGCAGGGCCAGTTTGGATAGAATACAAGCGCGATGTTGCAGGCGGGAAATTTTCTCTTCGCGAGCGGTTGCCCGTGGGCCACAGCCAGGCCGAATACCAGGCAATGAACGCCCGCTTTGACCTTCTTGAGAAAGCAACCACCGAAACCTACCCGAAATTCAAGCAATTATGGGGCATTGAGCCCACTCAGCAGGTTTGGGTATATGCGGAGGAGCTTCCAAAAGGGGTGCTCGGGCGCTCCACGCTTGCTGAATTCACTTACGACCCAGTCGAGCGCTGCAGGCTGTTTGTGGATTTCAACCAGACCGGATTGGGGAATGAGGCAAAGGCAACGCTTGCGCACGAGCTTTTCCACTGCTTCCAGTTTATTGTTCCTATGCGCAACTTCAATGATACCGGCATGTACTGGCTTGCCGAATCCACCGCAGTCTGGTCAGAGCACTATGCGTACCCGGATTACAATACTGAGCAGCCGCGGCTCCCGCGCTTTTTCAAAACACGGGAGGAAATGCTGTTCCAAAAGGGGCTTAAGGCATACGCCGACTACCCTTTCTGGCTCATGCTTCAGCAAAAAGGGGCAGAGGCTTCCACTATAGATGTGCTGAAAGCAGCCAAATCCAAAACCGCTGAGAAGGCACTCTCAGAAATGGGGAATTATGACAATTTTTTCGCGGACTTCGCAGTCTGGAGCTGGAATCAGGACCCTGTGAACAACTACCAGGATTCCCCGAATTTCCCTGCGCTCAAGGTGACCGGCCCTGCAGTGTCGTACAATCTCCTATTTGAAGATTCGCAGGCAGACATCCCTTATGTGCTGCAACCGGGCGCTGCGCACTACTCAGCGCTTGACATGCCACAGGAAGCAAAGAAAATAAAATTCACCTTCCCGCAATCATCCGACCCAAAGCGCCAGCGCACCGCGCTCATAAAAATAAACGGAATCCGGCACGATGAGGACTGGGGCGAGCTTTCCGAGAAAACATTCTGCCCTGACCAGCCGGGCGAAAAAGTGCAGGCAGCGGTTATTGTGCTCTCCAACTCCGACCTTGACCATGATTTCTCCTCCACCTATTCTGTGGATACCACCGGGGAGTGCCCGAGGCAGATAGGCGGCACCACAAAAATCACATGGGACTTCACAATGCAGGGCAAGACGACAAAGTCCATTTTCACCTCGCATGACACGCTGCAGTACGATTCAGAGGAGGACGAGTATGTGCTAAAAACCCGCAGGATGACATGCTCCTACTCGGACACCGTAAATATAGAGGACGAGCTTATGCCGGTCCATAGCAGCAATACCGGCTCGGGCAGCTCCACAGAGGAATACCCCAACCCATACGAAGCGCCCCTCAAGATCCGTTTCGATTACAATGACAATGAGGTGGATTTCAAGGTGGACCCTGACACGAAGAATCCCAATTGGGTGCATTACACTGGAAAGCTAAACGGAATTCCCACTGATGAATATGGCGATTGCATCACTTTCTCCCCGGTTCCGTCCCTAATCGAGCTTCCAATGGGCGAATACCTGACCGGGGACCGCCTGCACGGGACAAAAAACCTCATAACAAGCGGAGTGAGTTCCACACTTGAGTTCGATTACATCATTCCCGAGCCGGAAATAAAGCCTGAGGAGGAATGAACCAGCGAGCCGGTATCTAGTGGAAACTTGCTTGCTTTGGCTAATCCGACCAGTAAGTTTTGCTCTGCGATTTTCCTTTTTGATTGCCCGAGCGAAGCTCATTTCCATTGCCAAGAATCATTATATCCAATCCAGCATCCGGCATCATGCGCTCGAATTCAAGCCTCATCATGTCCATGCTGCTCACATGTTCCCAAAGCGGATTTTTCCCATAATAAATCGTGCCATCTTTGCCTATTGCAGCGCAATCCGGCTTGCGCATATCCCTCCCGCCCCTGTCCGTGTTGGAATATTTGATTTTTGCAGTTCCTTTGCCATTGCCATTGAACCTATTCACTCCATCAATAATCGTGTTCCTTGCCCCTTCCGCCCCGCCTATAATAGTGATTTCCAATTCAAGATTCGCAAACTGTGAGTTGAGCAGCCTTACAATGTCGTATTTGTTCACCATTGCGTCAATATGCGCCAACCCGACCTTCTCCACTTTCCCGCAGTTTCCTTTCGCGCTTATCGCAAGAATCGGGCACGGGCCCGCCGCAAACGTATAAATCGCATCATATCTCGTGTTTGTCGCTTCAAGCACCGCAGCCCTCCCTTGCAAAATCACATATGGCCTGGCTTCGCGTATTTCCGAAATCCGTGGCACTGAGCGTATGCTTAGCGTGTCAACGCGCACAGGAAGGGGTGCGGTTATTGCGCTCTCGCTTAGCGGAAGGGTTTGCGCAAACCCTGTCCTGCATATTCCCAGCGCAATCCCTGCAGTTACCACCGCAGCCATGGAAAACAGCGCCAGTTTTCCCACTCCCCTGCGTTTTTGCGCTGCTGGGAATTTGGTACGTGCATCCATCTTCACTTGCGCAGCAATTTTTGAAGCATTCATGCAGGATATATTATGCTTAGAACTGTTTAAGTGTGTTTGTCGCCAAAAGTCGATTTCACGCCGGAATGGGGCCTGCAACTGATTGTGTTCGAGAAAAGTTTGTATTAAATCTCTTTCTTATCATATCTACAACATGGCAGTACCGCAGCCTGCGCAAGCAGGCAAAGCGAATGTTGCAGCCCAACTGATTTTCAGTACATTCCAGCCCCACCATACTATCCCTATTTGCGATTTAAACCGGGCCCATGTCCAAAAATCCCCTTTTGCGCATTTGTGGCAGGAAGGGCATAATGAAATAGTGCGCAATATTCCCGAGGTGTTTCTGGAGAAGAAAGGGGATTTTCTGGTTGCGAGCCATATAGGGCAGATTATAGGCATGGGCGGAATTATGGGTGTAGTAGAAAAGCCGGTAGTCGACCGAAAGCCGCGTTATGAGAAAACCGCCCTGCTGCGCAAGGTAAGGGTGCACCCGGAATTCTGGGGATTGGGGATAGAAGCGGAGATAATCGGGCAGCTTGCAATCCGGGCAAGGAAATTGGGGTACGAGTGGCTCAGGGCAAAAGTTTCTGTGGACAATGAACACATGATAAACATATTGAAAGAAAACGGGTTTGAGCATATGGATACGGAAGATAAATTCGGAACCCAGCTGCTTGTTTTTGAGAAATTAATTAGGGTTTGATAAATTATGGAACGCTATCGGAGTAAGGCGGAATAGCTTATTGGCTGCTTATTATTATCACACATTAGTTATTTATTAAACACACATTTATAAAGTACCAAATCCTAAATTAGGCATATGGACCTTTCCAATCCGTCAGACTTTGCTATATCCTGCATAGTTGGCGGAGTTTTCGGCGCTCTTTCAGCAATAGAAAGCGCTATAGTTTGGGCAGTGCACAAGCTTACTCCAAACAGGATAAGCGAAACGCATGGGAAAACCGATAAGCAGGCAATAATAATTGACAATGGACATGACAGGGCATATGCCGGCCCAATAAGCCTTTCTATTCTCCTCTCAGGCTTTATTTCCATATTTTCCGGCTGGGACTTTTTGCCAGCGGGTGCATCATTGTTCTATTTGTTCAGGTCCACCCGCCTGGACCAGGCCAACCTATACGAAATGTGGAAAAGCAGGAGATTGAGGAAGGCGCTTGAGGGCAAGGGGTATTCGGTTTCAATATACCATAAATTCGATGGGAACTGGGATGCAGTGCTTGACTCGGTTGAGAGGAATGCAACTTCCCAAACTACCACTGTAATTGCTTATCACGGGCATGGGGGCCGCCTGAAACGGCCGTATAGCCAGATAACTTGTGACGTTTACGAAGTGACTGACAATACGGCCCGCTACAGATATGCATATGCCACGGATCCGGCGCAGCGAACCCACATTTCCATTCTTGAGAAAAAAAGCGTGCAGGATTACGAGCTGATTTCAAAACTTGCCCACCTGCCCGGAAAAAAAGTGCTGCTTGTAAGCGCGTGCCAGGCTGGCGGTTTCGCTGCAGCTGCCAGGGACTTACGGGGCGATTTGAGGGAAAACATATCGGTTCTCACTGCTTCCGGGAACAGCATAACTACCCCGAACAAGCTTAACCGGGCATTCACCCACTTTGTAAAGGGGGGCGATGCCAATGTGGGGGAATTCTTTCATTTCCATTCCCGCAGGTATGCGCTTTCCGGCGGAAGGATGAGGCGGGCTGCACTCCTGCTGAAAAACCGGATGTACAACCCGCAAGCCCACGTGGGCCGCAATGTAATCACTATCTGAACTGAACTTCCTCTTCTTGCTTAATTTTCACCTTAACCAGCTTCTTCCACAAATTAAGCTTTTATAGGAAAACTGGGGAAGGGCTCCATGCTTAGGCGTTCGCTTGGACTGTGGCAGACCGTGCTTTTAGGCATCGGGATAATGATAGGAGCCGGAATCTACGTGCTGGTGGGGGTGGCAGGAGCCCAGGCAGGGGATGCGCTGTGGCTCTCGTTTCTTATTGGGGCCATTCTTGCAATATTGACCGGATTCACCTATGCTGAGCTGACCTCCATGTTCCCTAATGCCGGCTCGAGCTACTTTTACTCAAAACAGGCATTCGGCTCGAGGAGGTTAAGCTTCCTGCTCGGCTGGTTCCTTATTATCGCATATACGGCAATGAGCGCGACGGTCGCGTTCGGGTTTGCGCAGTACCTTAATACTTTCTTCGAGGTGCCCCAGCCGGCTGTCGCGTTCGGGGTAATAGTTGTGCTCGGAATCCTCAATTATATCGGGCTTCGGGAGGCAAGCGGGTTCAATACAATTGCAACCGTGCTTGAGATAGCCGGCCTTGTGGGCATCCTGGCATTGTTCTTCTGGAGCGCGGGGTTCTCGGGTTTTGAGTTTTCCATCTCATCGCCCACTGGCCTGGGAGGGCTGCTCTCCGCAGTCGTGTTCGTGTTCTTCGCATACCTGGGCTTCGAGGTTCTGCCCACAATTTCCGAGGAGGTGAAGGATGTGAGAAGAACCCTTCCCAGGGCATTGCTCATTTCCATCGCAATCACATCGGCATTGTACATTCTGGTTGCAATCGCCTTCACCTCCGCGCTAACGCATGAAGAAATAGTCAGCACTGTGGAGAGCGGGAAGGGCGCGCTTGCGGTTGCGGCTGGGAAATTCGGGGGGAACGCCGCGCTGTTGGCGCTTGGGATAGTTGCCCTTTTCTCGACCGCGAATACAATCCTGATATCCGCAATAGGCGTGAGCAGGATGATGTACGGGATGGCAAAGGAAAAAGCGCTGCCCGGGCAGTTGCTTTCAACAACTCGGAGCGGGGTTCCGGGTAATGCGATAATCATCTCCACAGGTCTGTCGATTCTGTTTGTGCTGGTGGGGGATATTGAGTTCATTGCTAGGATTTCGGTGGCAGGCCTGCTGATGACTTTCATTATAGATAACCTGTCGGTAATATTCCTGAGGCTCAAAAAACCGGGATTGGCTCGGCCTTTTAGGATTCCGTTTTCATTCGGTTGGATTCCCCTTTTCCCTGCATTGGCAATAGTTTCAATGGGGCTGCTCCTGGTGCATGAGTTCTGGGTTGAGCCCGCGCTGCTTTTGGGATTCGCAGGCCTGGTAATTGCAGGGATTGCGCTTAACGAGGCGGAGTACAGGCTGACCGGGGATTGACAACTGTTCATTTCTGCGGAAACATGCTGTTTGCGCCCTGCAGTTTTTCAATACTCCGAAAAATAGGGCAGTCCTGGTAGAATTCACATTCTCATGGCAGAGCGGATGGAAGGGGCGGGACCGGGCTTAAATATCTGGATATGCAAAAGCTTAGCATGCGGCTTTTGGCATTGATATTCATCGGGCTCGCCCTGCTTTTCGCAGGCTGCACCCAGCCGGCGCAGGAACCGCAAAATGAGGCGGGCAACAATTTGACCCCTGTTGCAAACCCTCTTCCGCAGAATAATTCCATGCCTGTGCCGGTTTTGCCCCCCACAAGCCATAACAATTCTACCTCGCAGCAGAATGTTTCACCGCCCTCGCAAAACATTACCGCTCCTGTGCTGAATGCAACGGGAATCCAGGAGAACGTATCAGAAAGAAGCAATGGAAGCATGGAAATCGAAGGGATGCGGTTCGGCAATTATACCCTTGTTCTTGAGGATATTTCTATTGCAAGCGGGCCAGAGCGGATTTCCTGCGCTATAATAGGAATTTACGGATATGGAAGTTCCTCAAAACTTGCGGAGTTGCAGGGGTGCCCGGGCCAAGACATCCGCTGGGTTGCGCCTGACGGCCGCACATGGCGCATCGTAGTCTACCAGACCGCGCAAGGGTATTCACAGGAGGCTGCTTGGGCTGAAATAGCGGTATTCGGATAATATGGCTTGAAGGGTTCATGTAGCCGCTTTCTTATATATTTTTGAATTTTCCTTTTGTCGCCAAAAGTCAATTTTACGCCGGAAAGTTACCCTCCGAGTGTTTAAATACTCGAAAAATCCAGCCTCATCCATGAAAAAAGATTTTGGATGGGTCTTCGGCCTTCTGGAAACCGAGAAAAAGGAATTGACGCTCTGTGAGATGTATGACTTACGCCCTGAGGGAATAGGCTCCGCCAATGTGGACTGGAAACAGCTCTGGCGCGACCGAAAGGCCATTCTACATGATTTAGAGAAGCAAATCGAGCTAGGGGTCCGATTCACTGTGAAGAACAATAGAGTGGCGTTAAGACGGATGAAGAGAAAGAAATAAATATCAGTTATACCTACTAGTATAACTGGTGAAAATGTGGCTGAAATATACGAAAAGGGGCAGGTTGTCGTGCCAAAACACATCCGTGACATGTTTGGCCTGGTTCCAGGCACAGAGGTTAATTTCAAGGTTGAAAATAAGCGGGTTTACCTTGAACCCGCCTACAATGCGCTGGCGGAGTTCCGCAGGATCCGGGCAAAATATGCCAAGCACACAGAAAAGGAAACAGCACAGCTTATTGTGCAATCGGAAAAAAAGATGCATAAGGAGTGGTTAAATGTTCCTTGATGCGAATGTTTTCATCTATGCTTTTGACACGCGCAAAGGTAAAATGACAAGACAATCTGCCCGGTTCTTGGAAAGGGTCATGGCAGGGGAGCAGCACGCCACCACAAGTCCGCTTGTGATAAACGAAGTCCTATTCTACTTCCACACAAATGTCGGGCTTGAGGCAGCAGAAGATATTTACCACAATATCCTTTCAATGCAGGGCATCTACATCCTGCCAGTTGACATAAGGGTGTTGCGCGGCGTTATGGATTTTGTAAAGCAAGGCTTGCTGGTCACGGATGCTTTTCATGCGGCTACTATGGCTGCCAATGGGATAAGCACACTCTGCAGCTTCGACCGTGATTTTGACAAGATTAAGGGCATTTCAAGGCAGGAACCGAAATAGCTGTTACATTCTCCCAAGCGGGAGACGCTCGAACAGCTCTTTCGTATTGTAAACAACCACTTCCTTCTGGCTTTTCAGCAGCTTGTCATTGCTCCAAAGCGGGCAGCCTCTGACAAGCGCCAATGCAAGGAAAATCGCATCATCAGGGTCTGGTGATATCCTTAATGCGTCTTTCATTAAGTGTTTGTAACCAGCGGGCAGGACTATCTCTATCTCGGAAAGAATAAGGCGCACAGCAATGTTGTACTGCTCTTC
>JAGVHI010000025.1 GCA_020056635.1 archaeon
CCCGGCAGCCGCATTTTCAGTTCTTTTTTGTTTCGTTTGCAATCATCTGCTCTATTTCTATATAGTCGGGATACATAGGCTCCAGTTCGTGCGCTTTGGCTATATCCGCCTCATAGCCACGAATGTCCCCTGTTTTGTATTTCACATACCCGCGTAGCGCCCAACCCCCGGCGAATGTTGGGTCAACCTCAATGGCTTTGTTGAAATCTGAACTCGCCCCTTGTTTATCCCCCATATCGTATCTATATTCGCCTCTAGTTACGTACCAAGCTGCGTTATCGGGTTCAATCTCAAGCGCTTTTTCTATTTTGGCTAAGGCACCACCCATGTCCCCTTTAAACACTCTGCAGGAACTCAATTCAGCATAATGGAGTGCTTTCTCAGATGGGGGCTGATCTACTCCAGAATAATACCTTATCGCATAAAATGTCATTCCAAGAAGCAAAATTGCAAGAACTACTGCTATACCGGGTGAAATCAACGCAGATATGGCGGACTTGACATTTCCGAGCTTATGTAATGCTTGAATCGCAATGAAATTGTGACGGAGTGCCCAGACTACTGCAGCAGCCTGTATAAGAAACGCCACGATCAAGATATAGTCCCACTCATTGCAAAAATAATTAAAAAATCCGGAGATTCCTAAATATAAAAATGGGACTACAGACAAAAGGACCACAAACGGAAGCGTACTCGTTTGCCAAAGCGCCGCACAATATGCATGCTCCTTGAATGTTCCCTTCCCCCCAAGCAATTTTGCCACTTCAAATCCTATCCCTGAAAAAATGAGCCAGCCGGCAAGAAGGGCGATGCATGAGCCAAGTGCAAATGCCAGGAATGCAATAGGAATTATCGAGGTGCTCCTTTCGAATTCGCCAAGCGCAATTGAAATAATTATAGTCAGTATGAAGCCAGTAACGGTGAAAACAAGCGGAAGCGTTACAATGTCTTTGGCCCCCTGCATCAAAGTGGCGTTCTTCTTCTCCTTGGCAAACGTTTCGCTCGGCTTTCGGAGGACATTGCACCAAACAGAAAATCTTTCACGCAAATAGGGGAATAGCCCGGCTTTTTTCACTTTTTCCTTTTTTCGTCCCTTCATGGACTAGCTTTCCAGGTTCTGAATTAAAGCCTTTCTTTTTATAGCCTGTTTTCACAATCAGCCTATGCGTAATATCCGCCTCGTTTGCATTGGCAGAATAAAAGAGCGTTATTTGCAGGAAGGGATTGCGGAATACGAAAAGCGCCTGCACCCCTATTGCAAATTGGAGATTATCGAACTCAAGGATGAAGGAATTGAAAAAGAAGCAAAAAGGCTGGAGAAATACCTCTCCCCTGCCACGTTCATCCTCGATGCAAACGGGAAGGAGCTGGATTCAATCGAATTCTCAAATTTCATTAAGAGGCAGGAGGGGGGCGAACTTACTTTCATAATCGGGAGCGCGCAAGGGGTGGATGGGGGGCTGAAATCGCGCTCGCAGCTCATCTCACTCTCTAAAATGACCTTCACGCACGAAATGTGCAGATTGTTCCTAATTGAACAGCTATACCGCTCATTCCAAATTCTCGCAAACCGGCCTTACCACAAATAGGTGAGCAGATGCTCCAAGCAAAAACAATAAGCGAAAAGCCAGGGAAGGATGACGGGTACCGCTTGCTCATTGCTTACGAATGGCCAGCAGGGAAATCCGCTTCCTTTGCAGACGGATTCAACCCGTCCCTTGCCCCAAGCAAGGGAATTTATGGGGCATTGCTCTCCGGCAAGCTCAAGCGCGAGGAATTTGATGCAAAATACATGCTCGAATTGGACTTGCAAAAGGAACGCTTGCTAAAACTAAAAAAACAGGCAAAGAAATTCCAAATAACGCTTGTTTGCCTGCCTGATTTGGAAGGGAAGAGCACTGGGGCAGCAATAATAAAAAAATGCGAATCTCTTCAGTAAAAAGGCTCATTCTTATTAATCCAGGCTAGGCAAATAACCCCATGGCAAAACGCAACTTTTTCCTGCTCGTGCTATTGGCAATGCTGGTACTTTCGCCGGTTTTTGCATCCATCAAGGACATCTGCCCGGACAAGAACGGGCGGCAGGATGATTTTTGTATTTCGCAGAATGCTGCCGACATAGCCGACTGCAGGCTAATAGCGCAGAGCCCGGTTACGCGGGACAGCTGCTACAAGCGCCTTGCGCGCACCGCCAGTGACTGCTCCGAAATCCCTTCCCTTGAGGCACGGAGCGACTGCGTGGTCTACAAGCACTACGAAGCGCACAAGGGGAACATGGGCTCCTGCTCGCAAATCGAGCCCATGTATGAAAAGGAATGCTACCTTTTTTTCGCATCGCAGGACAGCCCGGGCGACCCGGATGCATGCGACCCGCTTCCGCCAGGTTACATAAAGGAATGCCAAAAGCAGGCGATACGCTACAACCTTGGCTTCAGCCCGAAAGAGGAGTACTGCAACACCATAAGCCCCAAATACCATGACGTCTGCATTGAAACTGTGAACCAGCAGAAGGATTTCCTTGCAATGGCATTTGCCATTATTGGCGGCCTGGTCGCAGCAATAGCGGCCTTCGCCCTATTGCCGTTCTGCTGCATAGGCATCGTTCTAATCGCAATAGTTGTAGCGGTTTACATGTATGCAACAAGGAAAAAATAAGCCCGCAGGATGCAGGAATCACGTTAATAAACAACTGATCGCATAATTTTTAGCACAGGGTCTACATGTCTGACATTACTATATCTGGGCAAGAATCGCAAAGAGAATTGGGGCAAGAGCCTATTTTATCCCCTGCGCTTCAGCAACGGGCGCATGTGCCAGCCCCGCACCACTCCAAGGGCAAGCCAAGCCCATCCCGCCAGCCCATAATAAAATGCGAGAACATTTCGGTGTCCTACGGCAACAAGGTTGCCCTTGATTCCGTTTCCTTTGACATATACGACGGCGAGGTGTTCGGGCTCCTTGGCTCGAACGGCGCGGGGAAGAGCACCCTCCTCTCCTGCCTTGCAAGGCTGAACCGGGGGTACAAGGGAAGCCTCACTGTGCTTGGGCACGAGATAAAAAAGCACCGCGAAACCACGGTGTCGCAAATAGCGCTGGTGCCGCAGGAGTTCTCTTTCTTCAGCAGCTTCACGGTTTACGAGAACCTGCGCTTCGCATGCTCCTGCTTCAACATAAAAGGGAAGGAGATGCAGGAGCGCATCAATTCCCTTATGGCGGACTACCAGCTCGAAGGGCTTGCAAAAATGCGGGCAAGCAGCCTATCTGGGGGGTACAAGCGCCTGCTCAATATCGCAATATCCGTGGTGAAAAAGCCCAAAATAATCCTGCTCGACGAGCCGACCGCAGGCCTTGATGTTGAGATGAGGCAGGAGATAAACGGGGCAATAAAGCGCTTCCGCGCCCAAGGCGCAACTGTCATCCTGACCACACACTACCTTGAGGACGTTGAAGACGTATGCGACAGGGTGGCGCTTCTCTCGCTTGGCAAGGTCGTTGCGTACGGCACTATCGATGAACTGGTCGCAAAGCACGGCGGCCCGTACAACATCATCCTATCCGACATCTCCGCAGGCATGGACCGGCTTATCCGCTCAATCGAAAAGAGCAAGCTGTTCGTCAAGGCCATCCCGGGCGAGAACAAGCTCCATCTTGTCTGCCCGCAGGAAAGCATAGTCGAAGCGCTGAGCGAAATTTCAGCAATCACCAGCTCAAACAGGGTGCGGATAGGCAAGATAGATGTGCGCGAGCCTTCACTGAACAAGGTGTTCCTCGGCACGGTGGGCTTGAAATGAGAATCATTGACATGGCTGCTGCGGAATTGCGCCTTGTCTGGCGCATGGGCATGACATCTCTACTCGTGGTCACTTACCCCCTGATTGTGATGATGCTTCTTGGGCCCGCCTTCTCCTCATCGCTCCAGAAAACCGGCAACTACCCTATACTGGTGTACCAGAAGGATTCAGAGAGCGCGCAAACTGCGCAGGCTTTGTCGCAATTTCCCGGCTTCCGCGCAATCTGGGTCGATTCGGAGGAGGAGCTCAAGGCAAAAATCAGGTCCGGGGAGGTGCCGATAGGGGTGGTGCTAAGCTCCTCCGGCCATGAGAACCGCGCAGATTTCTACATCGACCCGCAGAAGGCGATGATGACCGACCAGATGATAATAACGCTTGAGGGCGCGCTTGCGGAGAGCAAGGGCAAGTCCGCAATCTCCTCGATTAGCGAGGTGAACGAGCGGATTGACCGCGCGTCTGGCCTCATACGCTCCGGGGCGTCCGAATTTTCCATGTACAAGGGGGAACTCCAGAGGAGCAAGGCTGACATAAACAGCCTCAGGCCCCAAATCTCGCAGCTACAGGACTCGCAGCTCACCCAGAAAGTAAACGACAACATGAATTCGCTCTCAAACTCCACCCTCATTGCCGGCGACATGCGCAACGCAGTGTCCCTCATCTCCAACAAAGTGTATGATATTGACACAACAATAAGCCAGATCGACTCTAGCATAGTTAAACTGACCAATTCCCAGAGCGAGGTTTCGAACTTCCATTACAAGCGCCAGAGCTACCTAAACAAGATAGACAGCACCGATGCCAAGCTTGCCAACTACCAAAGCAGGCTGAATACCGCAAGCTTCTATGCCAACCAGCTTGCATCAAGCTCCGATCCAAACGCCCGCTCGATCGGCATCTCGCTCCAATCCGAAATCTCATATATGCAATCAGACGTTTCGGGCGCAAGGAATGACCTTGCAAGCGCGCGCTACGACCTGCAGTCCATAAACACTCAGCAATACCTCTCAGACATAAGCCAGTCAATTTCTGAACTTAGCCTCTACAAAAGCAAGCTGAATTCCGTTCGCAATGACATCACTTCATCCACCGGGGACTGGAACTACAAAATCACCTCGTTCGAAAACGAATTGTCAAACGCGCGAAACAGGCTTTACCAGATGCAAAGCACCGCGCTCTATGCGGACAGCTTCTTTGCGGATGCAGACCAGGCGCTCTCATCCTTCTCAACCAGGCTTGACTCGTGGGGCAGGGGAATGGACGACTCTGAGAAGAACATAAATTCCGTGCTCGCCGACCTTGGTGCGATTCCCGGCTACACGCGCGGCGGAGCCCTGCTCCCTGTGAAGGTCTCCAAGAACGAGGTGATAAAGAACCCGAACCTCCTCAACGTGTTCTTCCCACTCATAGTGGGCATAGACATGCTCCTGGCATCGCTTCTCCTGCCCATGGTGACTGGGGTGGCGCTCAAATCGCAGGGGATGGACCGCCGCATCCGCGACTCCAAGCTGGGCGCATTCAATTTCATCATCGGCCGCTTCATCGGGAACTACATAATCAGCATGGTACAGGTGACAATTCTGGCTCTGACAGGGCTAATCCTTTTCGGCATAGGCAACATACAAAGCCCGGCTGCAGCGTTGCTCGTGTTCATTTTCGTCCCTGCGGTTTTCACAGCGCTTGGCATGCTTCTTTCGCTCTTTGTGCAGAAGGAGAGCAGCGCAATCATGCTTTCTCTCCTGATAAGCATACCTAGCATATTCCTTGCAGGCGTGATTGTCCCGCTCGAGCTTCTTCCCTTCCCGTTTGACCTTTTCGGCCGCACGCTCCCCCTCCACTGGCTTGGGGACGCAATCTCAAAGACAATGGTCGTGGGCCTCGGAATAAGCTCGATACTCCTTAACCTGCTCTACTTCATCCTCTTCATTTCCGGCTGCCTGTTCCTTTCAGTCATAATACGAAAGCTCCAGGAATGATTCAAATGCCCGAGCCGCTTGACACATTGGACAGGCGCTATCGCGCAGCATGCAAAGTGCTTTTCAAGCAGGAGGTCGGGCCGCTTTCGGAGTTCGTGCCTTACTTAGACGGGCTTATTGAGCCTAACATGCACCGCAAATCCTCCATTTCTGGGAAGGATGTGGCTTATTCGCTGCACGAATATTCAGAGGGCTCGAAATGGATTTCGTTCGACGAGATAGATTTCGGGAAGAAATACGCCCCAATCGATGCTGGCGCAATAACCGGTCTCAACTCGTTGCTTGCAGCAATTTCCGGCAGGGTTTATTACACAGGAAACGTGATTTTGGGCAATTCGAAATTCGTAGAGAGCAGCTCAAATGTCACTGACAGTTTTTTCATGCACAACACCTCCCGGCTCTCAGACTGCAAATACTGCGCAAGCACCATAGTCGGAAGGCTGTGCGAGGACTCGTTCGGTGTTTACGGGCCTGGCGAAACAAACTATTGCATCCGGTGCACGCAAACTTACAGGGACAAGCGGTGCTTTGAGTGCTGGACATGCCAGAACTGCTCCGATTGCTACTATTCTTACAACCTTGATGCGTGCCAGGACTGCATTTTCTGCTTTAACCTGAAGGCAAAGAGATATTGCATTGGGAACCTTCAGCTTGGGCCAGCTGATTACAATCTGATAAAGGAAAAATTGCTTGCTGAAATGGCAGCAGGGCTGAAGCGGGATAAAAAGCTTCCCTCGCTCATGGACATTATACAGAAAAGCCCGAAATCAAATCCTCCGCATGCAGGCGCGATAGAGGCTGCTGGAAGGATTGACAAGAACTCAATCGATGCCGAGTTTTCCAAAACCGCAAAGCTGCTTCTTGGAACGGAGCTTAGGGGGATGGACCTGCACAAGGATTGGCTTGAGAGGCACACGCACCCGGTAGAGGACAGGGCATCAATCGCAAGCGGCGAGAGGATCACAATGGCACCACGCCTTACTGCAATCCCTGAAATACCGCATGACCGGATTGTCACAATGGCCCAAGCAAGGGCGCTTGGAGAGCTCACGAAGATGGAACCTGCAGATGTGGAAAAAATTTCCCTTGCAAATGTGCACGAAAAACTCGGGAAGCTTGCTTTCCTGCCTGTCGCTTTCTACGAAGGGACCAATATGAATATTATAGAGGGCGCGACCTCTATTGATTCGTCAAGCTGCTACCGCTCCTCCGGGACAGTATACTCCAAGTTCTGCGCTTACATGTTCTACACCCGCAACGGGGAGAGGCTGTTCGGGTGCGAGCAGGTTTTCGACTCCTCATTCTGCATCAACTGCTATTATTCCAATAAGCTCACCCGCTGCTTTGAGTGCGACTCGTGCAGGGGATGCGCAGACTGCCTGTTTTGCCACAACTGCGAGAATGTTCAGGATAGCATGTTTTGCTTCAACGTGAAGAACATGAAATACGCAATTGGGAATGCCGAGGTTGGAAGGGAGAACTACCTTGTGATAAAGAAAATGGTGCTTTCGGAGATCGGGGGAAAGCTGCAGAAGGAGCACGACCTCAAGCTCGACATTTACAACGCAGGCGTATTCCAGGGCGAAAAAACCTAGCACGAAGTGCAGGATATTTTTTGCAGTAGACTCTTTTTTCTTTTCCAGGGTTTTCTTTCTCGGAGAGAAAGAAAAGCCTAACAAAAACCGAACAATTTAAATGAGTCGCATCCATCAAGAGATGCGGTGATTCTGATGAAACAAATTGCAATTCTTGCCGCAACATTCGCATTGGTCATAGCGCTTCTCTTTTCTGGCTGCACAGGCACTCAAGTTAACCCCCCAATAACTCCTCCAGCCGATTCCGCTGGCATGAAATCATTCGGCTCTTGGGGCGAGGTCTCCTCTTTCCTAAGCTCCGCAAGCATGGGCGGGTACGGCGGCTATTATGGAGGCAGGGGAATCCTCATGGCAACTGGCGCACCGCAGGCTGCCATGGCTGAGGATGCTTCAAAATCAGCTTCCGACTATTCCACCACCAACATACAGGTCGAGGGAGTGGACGAGGCGGACATAATAAAGAACGATGGAAAGTACATCTATCTTGTTTCAGGCCCCAATTATTACTATGGCGGCGAGCAAAAGGGAAAGGTTCTGATACTGAACGCATTCCCCCCAAGCGAAATGGGCAAGATTTCCGAAATTGAATTCGACGGCACCGCGTCAGAGCTCTTCATTTACAAGGACAAGCTAGTGGTTTTCGGCAATGAGTACCGGAAAGAGGAGATGCCCCCGGAACCGCCTTCAGCGGATGCGAAAATCGCAGCCCCAGGCATAATGCCACCTTACCCCTACTATTCGCAGAACTACGCATTCATGAAAATATACGACATCTCGGACCGCGCAAGCCCGAAGCTTGAGAAGGAAATTTCCTCGCGCGGAAGCTATGTGCAGTCCCGCATGATTAGCGGGAAAGTATACTCAGTATTCCAGGATACGCCCTACTACCCGCGCCCCATGCCATTGTACGAAGTGGACGGGGTTAAGCGCGAAATCGCCCCCACAGACATCCGCTACTTCGATATCCCGGATGAGAACTACAACTATAACATATTCACGAGCATCAACCTTGACGACCTCTCCAAGGAGGAAACTCGCAAGATAGTGCTAATGGGCTACTCGCAAACCCTATACGTTTCGCAGGAGAACATGTACATGACCTACACCAAATACTCCTACCCTATACTCTGGCCTGCATATGAGAAGGTGTACGGGCCGCTCCTCCCACTTGATGTGAAGAATGAAATTTCCAAGATAGACTCGCAGAACATTTCGGACTGGAGGAAGGACCGCCTCAAGACTGCACAGGTTATGGCATACCTATACAATTATTCCGCTTCGGAGTCGCTGGATACTCCGGTTTCTGCAGACGTTCCAACTGCAAATTCGGAGCGCACGAGGCTGAACGATGAATTCGCAAAAGAGGCGCAGAAAATTTACGAGGAGCACAGCAAGCAGCGCGAGCAGACTGTGATAAACAAAATAGCCCTAAACGGCTTTGCATACGTTGGAAAGGCGGAAGTGCCAGGCCATGTGCTAAACCAGTTTTCAATGGACGAGCACAAGGGGAATTTGCGGATTGCAACCACTGTTGGCGAGCTATTCGGCGGCTGGTGGGGCGGCAGGGTGCTGCAGGGAGAGGAAACCCCTCATGCAACCAACTCCGTATACGTGCTCGATTCCAGCCTCAACATAGTGGGCAGGCTCGAGGGGCTTGCGCCAAACGAGAAAATATACTCCGCCCGCTTCATGGGCGACCGCGCTTACCTTGTCACTTTCAAGAAAGTCGACCCGTTCTTCGTGCTAGACCTATCCGAACCCACAAACCCGCGCGTGCTTGGAAAGCTCAAGATTCCAGGCTACTCGGACTACCTTCACCCGTACGATGAGAACCATGTAATCGGGCTTGGGAAGGGCGCAGTGGCCGCAGAGGAGGGCGATTTTGCCTGGTACCAGGGAGTCAAGCTCTCGCTATTCGATGTATCTGACCTGTCTAACCCGAAAGAGGTAGCCAAATACGAAATCGGAGACCGGGGGACTGACTCAAACGCTCTTTATGACCACAAGGCATTCCTTTTCTCAAAGGAGCGAAACCTGCTCGTAATCCCAATCCAGCTTGCGGAAATCGATGAGGGCAAGTACCCCGCAGGCGTGGAACCCAATACATACGGCGATTTCGTGTTCCAGGGGGCCTATGTATTTAGCATCACTCCGGAAGACGGATTTGGGCTCAAGGGGCGCATAACTCACGCAACAAGCGAGGATGCAGCACGGAGCGGCGAATACTACTGGTCGAACGCGCAGGTGAAGCGCAGCCTTTACATGGACAATTACCTGTACACGATATCAGACCGGTTTGTGAAAGCAAACGACCTAGGGACGCTGGATGAGATCGCACGCTTGCAGATATCCGAAGCAAGCCCAGAACCAAAGTACTACTGATAGGGTTCTTTTTTCATTTTTTTTCCTTTCCCCTAAGCAGCCTATGGTAACTGATTACGAACCTGTGCGCCTCATCCCGCGCATGCATTAGCACCTTGAGCCCGATATCGCTTCTCCCAAGCCTGATCGGTTCCATTCTCTCAGGATGGTAAATTTCCTCCTCCTCTTTTGCAAGTGAAATGCATGGAACCTCCACTCCACTCTCTCGCAATGCAGAGAGTGCAGCCCCAAGCTGCCCAGCTCCGCCATCTATTAGCACCAAATCCGGCATCTTTCCCCCTTCCTCCTTCAGCCTCCCATATCTCCTTTTCACAACCTCATGCATGCATGCAAAATCATCCTGAGTTTCCACACTTCTAATTCTGAATTTCCGGTAGCCAGATTTGTTCGGCTTCCCATTCACGAACTGAACCATGCTCCCCACTATGTTCGTGCCAAAAAGATTCGAAATGTCAAGGCACTCAATAACCATCGGCACAACGGGAAGCGCAAGCTTCTCCTTCAAGTGCATAAGCGCTGGCTCCGCATGCCCGGATATCTCAGAATAGATGTTTTTCTTGAGCAGCTCGAGCAGTTTTTTCTTATCGCCGATTTGGGGAACGAGAATTTCAGCCTTCGCGCCTCTTTTTTCGGATAAAAATGCTTCCAGCGCCCCCCTCCCCTCAAGCTCCCGCTCCACAAAAATGAACCTCGGCACAGCCCCTTCTGAATAATACCTCGCTATGAATTCCGCAAGCGCATCCTCCTTCCCAGCAACCGAGAACTCGTATTTTTTCCTGTCCCGCACAACCCCTCGTATCACTTTGAAAATTTGCACCATCGCCTTTCCATTCTCCAAATGCATTGCAACAAAATCCTCATCCACATACTCCCCAAGCTCGATTTTCTGCCTCACTTCCAGCCCCTCAAGTTTCCTGATGCTTTCGCGCAGCTGCATCGCGCGCTCGAAATTTGTGGCATCAGCCGCTTTTTTCATCTCAACTCCCATATCAGAAACAACTTTTCCCAGCCCGCTTCTCCCTGAAAGGACCCCCTCAAGCTCGTGCACTGACTTCCCATACTCCTCTTTCGAAATGTTCCCGATGCACGGGGCTGAGCAGAACCCCAAATCGTACTGCAGGCACTTTTTCTTTGGCAATTTTTTGCAAATCCGCAGCTTGAACGCCTTCCGAAGCGTAGTGGCAACCAATACGTTTGCGGAGCCGGCAGTGAATGGCCCAAACAGCTTTCCAGGTTTTTTCACTCGCTTGCCCCTTCCCTTCCTCTCCAATGCCATTCTCGAAAACTGCTCGTCGGTAATCCTTATGTAAGTGAATTTCTCATTGTCCTTAAGGTCAATATTGTATTTCGGGTAATGCTCCTTAATCAGGTTGCTCTCTAGTATAAGCGCTTCTGCCTCATTATCAGTAATTACGAACTCAATTTCTGCAATTTCCGAAACAAGCTGGCTGGTTTTTTCATTCAAATCGCTGCCTTGCGCGAAGTAGCTCTTCACCCTGTCCTTCAAGTTCTTCGCCTTCCCAATGTAAATTATCGCCCCGCTTTTATCTTTCATCAAATAGCAGCCAGGCGAATCTGGAATGCGAATGGAAGAAATGTCAAACATGGAAGAGTAACCGCAATGGAAATTTATTAGCGCATTCCCAAGAACTTTTATATATACCTGCCAATAAACTAATTATAACAATCCCCCTAGGTCTACATATGGTACAAACAATCCGAGAACCCACACGCCGTGCCCCCAGCGAAGTTCTTCGAAAGCTTAGGCGGGCCATGGAACCAGGCGGACGGCTGGAGGTGCTTGCAAACGAATTCAGGGCACTAAAGACTACTAAAGAGCAGCTCCAAATCATCCATTCCAGAATCAGCAGACAGGTCACGGCTGCGTCATTGCTCATATTTGGAGTTTCTTCAAGCGAAGAGGTCCAAGTCGAACTGGCAAAAATAATCCGCAACGAAGAGCTGGCGTTTGAGGCCTATTGCAGCGGCAATGTCACTTCTTTCGAGGCTGCTAAAATACTTCTCTTAAAAATCACGGATTTTGATAAAAGGGCTCACATATCACGCCTTGCTGAGGCCAGAGCCAGGTTTCTGCAGCGCCTTTTGCAAGAAGAGCCGCTTGCAAGGGGTCAACCCGATGAAGCGCGCCGGTTGAATGAGGCTGCAATGCGCTTTGAATCCTTAGGTCATCGCGACAGGCTGCGATTCATAATGGACCTTAATGATTCCCCTCTTGCAGTCTATATTCTTATGAACTGCCACTTCATTTTAGGTAACGAGGCGCAGGAACTGCACAATAGGGTGACAGAGCCGCGGCATATGGCTTATCTGCTCATACGCAAAAGATTTTCTGCCGGAAGCTACATGCGAACAGGCGTTGCAAGCTGTCTCCATAATCAAGGGCTCATAGAAAAAGTCCTGCTTAAAGGGGTAGAACCTTGCGTCGAGTCGCCGCTGGCAAAGAACCTGACAGACCCGCATGCTGCAACACGGCTTCTGCTGAGCGGTCAAATCAGTGGCAAGCAGGCCCAATGCACACTTGCGAATCTCGTTCCTCCAAAGGATGCAGGTGCAGTTCTGAAAAAAGCACCTGATTTATGTGATAAGGCGCATGGGGTACTCAAATGGAAACGGAAAGGCTATGCGTCCAGTGAAAGTTAAAGCACTTTCTTCAAATATTCCCCAGTATAACTTTCCTTATTCCGGGCAATCTGCTCAGGGGTCCCTTCTGCCACAATTTCCCCGCCATCATCCCCTCCCTCTGGCCCCAAATCCACAATCCAGTCCGCAGTTTTCACAACATCTAGATTGTGCTCAATCACAAGCACAGTATTCCCCTTTTCCACTAATCTTTGCAGCACCTCGAGCAGCCTGCTCACATCCGCAAAATGCAACCCAGTGGTCGGCTCATCCAGTATATAGAAAGTTTTTCCAGTCCCGCGCTTCGAAAGTTCCGCAGCAAGCTTTACTCGCTGTGCTTCTCCCCCGGAAAGAGTGGTTGCAGCCTGCCCGAGCTTAATGTAGCCCAATCCCACATCGCTTATTGTTGAAAGTTTATTCTGTATGGACGGAATATTCTCAAAGAAAGAGAGCGCCTCCTCCACGCTCATGTTCAGCACATCTGAAATATTCTTCCCCTTGTAAAGTATCGCTAAAGTTTCATTGTCATACCTTTTCCCATTGCACTCCTCGCACGGTATATACACATCAGGGAGGAAATTCATTTCGATTTTGAGCACCCCATCCCCCTCGCACTTCTGGCACCGCCCTTTCTGCACATTGAACGAGAACTGCCCTGCCTCGTACCCCCGTGCCCTTGCTTCGGGCACCTGCGAAAACAGTTCTCTAATCGGTGTAAACGCCCCAATATAAGTGGCAGGGTTCGACCTCGGGGTCCTGCCGATTGGCGACTGGTCAATGCAAATCACCTTGTCTATCTGCTCAAGCCCATCAATCCCCTTGTGCGCCCCTGGCCTCTCGCGCGAATTGTTCAGCTTCTGCATCAACGCCTTGTACAGAATTTCATTCACAAGCGTGCTCTTCCCGCTTCCCGAAACTCCAGTGATGCAGCACATCAACCCAAGCGGAATCCGCACATCTATTTTCTTCAGGTTGTTCTCGCTTGCGCCCCTCACCATGATTGACGCATCGCTTTTCCTTCTCCCTTTCGGCGCCTCTATCGCTTTCTCCCCTCTCAAATACGCAGCAGTAAGGGAGCTTTTGCTCTTGAGCACCTCTTCGAGCTCGCCCGCAGCAACCACCTGCCCCCCATGCACCCCAGCGCCCGGCCCCATATCTATGAGGTAATCCGCATTCCTCATAGTCTCCTCATCATGCTCAACTACAATGAGCGTGTTCCCCAAATCCCGCAAATCCTTAAGCGTGTTTATCAATTTCTTGTTATCCCGCTGGTGCAGCCCGATGCTCGGCTCATCCAGCACATACAACACGCCTGTAAGGTTCGATCCAATCTGCGTTGCAAGCCTAATCCTCTGCGCTTCCCCGCCAGAGAGCGTACCCGAAATCCTATCCAGCGCGAGGTACCCAAGCCCGACATTGAGCAAAAACTCAAGCCTGCTTTTGATCTCCTTCAATATCGGTTTTGCAATCTGCTCCTCAGTTTTCGAAAGCTTGAGCGCCGTAAAGAACCCATACGCGGAATCAATCGACAGCCTAGTCGCGCCGATTATGCTCTTCCCATCAATTTTCACGCAAAGCGATTCAGGCTTTAACCTCTCCCCTTTGCAAGCCTCACACGGCCGCTCTCGCATGAACTTTGCAATCTCCTCTTTCCTCCATTCAGATTCAGTCTGCTTGTACAGCCTCTCGAGGTTCGGAATAACCCCCTCAAACTTCTTCTCTGTCTGCCAGTAGGATTCCGCATTCTTTGATTCGAATTTCATCTGCATGCTCTCATCAGAGCCGTACAGCACAGCATCAAGCTGTGTTTTGCTCATTTTCTCAATCTGCGTGTTCAGGTCAAACCCATATTTCTTCCCAACGAACTTTAGCATCTGCGTGTAATAGCCCTCAATCATCATCGTTCTCCACGGGGCAATCGCCCCCTCCAGTATGCTTTTTTTCCTGTCCGGAATCACAAGCTCCGGGTCAAACTCCATTATTATCCCAAGCCCGTGGCAAGAGGCGCATGCCCCAAACGGCGAATTGAACGAAAACATCCTTGGCTGCAAATCCCCAAGCGAAATTCCGCAGTCCGGGCACGCATTCTTCTGCGAAAACAGCAGCTCCTTCCCCTCAAACTGCGCAAGCATCACTCCCTCGCCGCTCTCCCTCAATGCAGTCTGTATTGCATCGAATATCCTGCTCCTCTCCTCCCCCTTAACTACGACCCTGTCTACAACTATCTCAATATTATGTTTCTTCTGCTTGTCCAAACTAGGCGTATACCCCTCAAGCTCAACCATCTCCCCATTCACCCTTGCGCGCGAGAACCCTTTCTTTTTCATCTCCTCGAACAGCTTCTCATACGTCCCTTTCTTCCCCCGCACAACAGGGGACAGTATAACCAGCTTCTTCCCATTTGCCTGCGAAAGCACTGTTTGCAAAATGCTCTCGCTTGTCTGGCTCGCAATCCTTTTGCCGCATTTCGGGCAGTGCGGCACCCCCACTCTCGCGTACAGCAGGCGCAAGTAATCATAAATTTCCGTAACAGTTCCTACCGTTGACCTCGGGTTCTTGCTTGTAGTCCTCTGCTCAATCGAAATGGCGGGCGAGAGCCCTTCAATCGCATCCACATCAGGCTTGTTCATAAGCCCCAAAAATTGCCTTGCATACGCTGAGAGCGATTCCACATACCTTCTCTGCCCCTCTGCGTAAATGGTATTGAACGCAAGCGAGCTCTTCCCGCTTCCAGATATTCCGGTTATTACAGTAAGGGTGTCCCTGGGTATCTCCAGCGACACATTCTTGAGGTTGTTCTCCCTCGCTCCCCTAATCACTATCTTCTCCTGCATTAGAATTCGCCTGCTTCCCTTTCGCTTTCCTGCTTTAAATTGCTATTTCCAATAGCCAATTTCGGTTCCCTAAAATGGGCTATCCGCCGGAACTTCCGATTGCAACTCAAAACTGCACTTTCGGGACTTTCTTCTCAGCTTCCTCGACCTTGAAATACTCCTTTTCCCTCATCCCCATTGCATTCGCAAAAACCATATCCGGCACGACCTGTATCCTGGTGTTGTACAGGTACACCGAATCGTTGTAAAGCTCGCGCCTGTTTGCAATCTGCCCCTCAAGCTCGCTTATCCTCCCCTGAAGCTGGAGGAAATTCTCATTTGCCCTAAGAGACGGGTAATTTTCCGCAACCGCAAAAAGCGTTTTGAGCGTGCCTGAAAGCGCCTCGCTCGCCTTTGCTTTCTCCCCGACCGTGCCTGCGCTCATCATCTGCGCCCTCATCTTGGTAACATTCTCAAAAACCTCTTTCTCGTGCTTTGCATACCCCTTTACCGTTTCCACTACATTGGGGATTTCATCATTCCGCTGCTTGAGCAGCACATCAATATTGGACCAGGCTTTCTCTATGCTGTTCTTGAGCGTAATAAGCCCGTTTATTATCGAAACTATGTAGAACAGCGCCACTCCGGCAACCAGCAGAACCCCGAACCCAAGCACAATTTCCAATGCAACCATCTATTTCACCCCTATCCTCCAAAGTATTATCCCAAGCCCTACGCAGGATGCCAGTATCCCTCCTCCAACCCAGAGCGGCACATCCGTAAACATCTTTCCAATTATTTCCTTTTCCGGGCTGTCAGAAATGTAAAAGAACTCCCCTCCCTTAGCCCCGATGTACGCATCCTTCACGCTCGGGTTCCCTGCAGGCTGCCCCTTTGCCGGCTGCATTGTGCCAAACACGTACACCAAATCCCCGACTGCAAGGTATTTCTCCACCACTTTCAGCTTTTCCCTTGGGGTTATGATCCCCAGCACTTTTGCATACTGGTATTTCACCCCCCATGCATCGAATAGGTTCCTTACTCTCTCGGGAAGCGCGCTTTCATCCTGCCCCCCTGTTTCAAAAGTATAATCCGCAGGCATTTCCAGCTGCGCCTTGTCCGAATCCACAATCACGCTCCCAGTCTCATCCTCAAGCACAAATGTTATCCCTTTTATTTCGAATTTTATTCTCACCCACTTGCTGTGCTTCCCACTCTTCTGCCACCTGAATACTTCAGTGCAATAATACGTGCAGTCCGCCCCGTTTGCAGGGCTTTTTAGCGGCTCCACTGGCTTTACTTTCCCGTACACCTCTACCGCACCCATGGCAGCCGCAGCAATTTTCGAAGTAGGTGTATTGCAAATCTTCTGCCTAAACTGGTACCTCCTAATCCCGTTGTAAAGGAGCGCTAGCCCGCCTACGAAACCAACTATTCCCCATACTATGGGGTCGCCTTTGCCAGCCACGCACAGATTTTGAACCGCTAGTTTAAATTATTGCCGCAAAAACCAGCTGTATTTATATATCACTAATTGGCGAAATAAACCACTGAATAACTCAAGTGATGCGATGGCACCAGATCCAAACTACACCCGCTACTCGGATGCATTCGATGAGGCGCGAACGTCTATACTAAGGCATGAACCATTCGACAGGCTTGTTGCAATAGACGCCAAACTTGGGAAAACCCCTGCAATCATGAAGGACTATTACGTACTGGTCGATTTTTGGCTGATGGCTGCAAAAGCCCTTGAACAGGCCGGCGAAAACCCGCTGCCTGCTGTTGAAAAGGCGTTCGAGCGGCTAAACTGGATGCAGAATGGAACCAGCAGCCACCAGATGGCATTGTGGGCGCTCCAGAAATGCTCAAATGACATGCAGTTCCCGCGTCTCATGAAACTGGTTCGTGAGCGCCTTGAAATGCGGCTGCGCGCTCAAGCTGCGATGCAACCAGTAAACAGGCCAGGCGGCGGTTCCGGGCAATCTACCAGGCGGCAGATGCGCTATTAAGGCCAATTCACTTTATCTTTGCCTTTTCCTTCTCCAGCATCGCTCTCCTTACATCATTTAGCTGCTCGCGGAACTTAATCGCATCCTCAAACTCCAATTCCTCAGCAGCTTTCCTCATTTTCGCCTCAAGCTCAATTGCAACTTTTTGCAAATCCGCCTTTGCCATATGCTTTTTCTCCCTAAGTTCCACCACGCGCTCGCCAATCGCCTTGTGTATTGTCCTCGGGGTAATCCCGTGCAATTTATTGAACTCAATCTGCACCCCTCTCCTCCGCTCAGTTTCTGAAATTGCAGTCTGCATGCCCCCTGTCATCCTATCTGCATACAATATTACTGTTCCATTCGAATTCCTCGCAGCCCTCCCAATAGTTTGAATGAGCGAGGTGTCATTCCTCAAGAACCCTTCCTTATCCGCATCCAGTATCGCAACCAGCGAAACTTCCGGTATATCCAGCCCTTCCCGAAGCAAGTTAATGCCCACTAAGCAATCAAACTCCCCCAATCTCAGCTGCCTAATCAATTCCGTTCTCTGCAATGTTTCGATTTCTGAATGCAAATACCTCACTCTTATCTCCTCGTTTGCAAGGAACTCTGTCAAATCCTCCGCCATCCTCTTCGTAAGGGTAGTGACCAGCACCCTCTCATTTTTCGCAGCCCTGGCTTTCACTTCTACAATCAAATCCTTTACCTGCCCCTCGCTCTTCCGAACGATTACTTGCGGGTCAACCAGTCCTGTCGGGCGCACCAGTTGCTCCACTATTTGCCCAGAAACCCTGCGCTCATAATCAGAAGGAGTAGCTGAAACAAATATCACATTCTTCAAATGCTTTTCGAACTCCTCAAACTGCAGTGGCCTGTTGTCATAAGCTGACGGGAGCCTAAATCCATAATCAATCAGATTCTTTTTCCTGGTCCTATCCCCATGGTACATCCCATGCAGCTGCGGAATGGTCACATGCGACTCATCTATCACAATCAGCCCATCCCTGGGCAAAAAATCCATCAATGAATAGGGCGGCTGCCCGGGCTGCCTTCCGTCAAAATGCCTTGAATAATTCTCAATCCCGCTGCAGAATCCCAATTCTTCTATCAGCTCAAGGTCGTAGTTGGTTCTAGTCCTCAGTCTGTGCGCTTCCAGCATTTCCAATTCCGGCAGCCTTTGCTCAAGCTCAATCCGTATGTCTTTCAACGCCCTTTCCTTTTCGCTCTCAGGAATAACATAATGCCTCGCAGGGAATATCCGCACAGCAGGGGGCTTTTCCACCACTTCCATTGTTTGCGGGTGGTGAATGCTCACGCTCTCCACCTCATCCCCATAAAGCGAAATCCGGACCACTTCAGTTGAATAGCCCGGTATTATCTCAACAGTATCCCCTTTAGCGCGAAACGCCCCGGGCTTCAATTCCAAATCATTCCTCTCATACTGCATGGACACGAATTTTGCAAGCATGCTCGAGCGGGCAATTTTCATACCTGGCGCAATCAAAAACGCCATCTCATTCCATTCCTGGGGGGAGCCCAGCCCATATATACACGAAACAGTCGCAACAATAATAGTAGGGCCCGGAGTGAGCAAATTCGCAGTTGCCGCAAGCCGCATCCTCTCGATTTTCTCATTCACCTGCGCATCCTTCTCAATGTACGTGTCTGTTTGCGGTATGTAGCTCTCGGGCTGGTAGTAATCATAGTAAGAAACGAAATAGCTCACCTTGTTTTTTGGGAAGAAATTCTTGAACTCGGAATACAGCTGCGCAGCCAGCGTTTTATTGTGCGAAATCACAAGCGTGCTCCTGTTGGTTTTCGCAATCACATTTGCAACCGTGTATGTTTTTCCCGAACCCGTAACCCCAAGCAATGTCTGCATGCCCCCTCTCTCCACGCCCCCTACAAGCTTCGCTATCGCTTCGGGCTGGTCGCCTGCAGGCGCAAAATCCGAATAAAGCTTGAACGAGTCCATGCGTGCCATCATTCTCAAAAGAAGCTTTTATCGCTTCTCCCAGCTACCCTTCAGGCGTGCTGACCTCCCTCTAAAAACTGGTCATCACGCCGCCCTTTCCATATACCTTGCGCGGGATTCAATCTCTTTTGCATGCTCGACAATTTTCCCGCTCCCTTTTGCTTTCAAGTAGCCAAAAATGAAATTTTTTGCAAGCTTCTCCCCCAATGCTTTCCTCATGGTCACGACATCAGTCGCCTTATCCTCAATATCCACTGAAAAAGCGCCCAACCCAAAATCAATCACAACCAGCCCGCCTTTTCCTGAATCCATTATGTTTGCTGGTGTGTAGTCCCCATGCACCATGTTTGCGGAATGCATTTTCGCAAGCAATTCCCCTGCAATCCCCGCGCTCTTTGCACTCATTCCAACTCTTGCAAGTATGTCCCCCAGGATTTTGTTCATTGCAAAATGGGTTTTCCCAACCTCAAGCACGAACGGGCACGGCACCCCTGCCTCTTTTGCCCTCCTAAGCAGCCTTACTTCCCTTCCAGTCCTCGCTTTCCTCAGCTTCGCATCCAGCGCGTGGCTCCTGTATTTTTTCACAACCCTGTCTTTCACTACCGCATCGATCCCAGCTATCTTTTCCTCAAAAAGAACCGCCTCGGCCCCCTGCAGCTTCTCATCCCTCATCTAGAGCCCCCCCAAAAGCAGCACTCCCCCGAAGCAAAATATGGTGAACGCTGCCCAAACCCTCCAATCCCAAGCCATCACCTTGCTCCCGTCCAGCGGGAATATCGGGAGCATGTTGAAGAACGCAAGGAAAAAATTGACCGTCACCCCAAGCATCGCAACCTTGACAAGAGCGCTCTCCGCCCCAAAGCCAGCCATCAGCCCCCCCACCACGAGCCCGAAAAACACGAATGCCAAAACCACATTCGTGACCGGGCCTGCAAGCGAAATCAGCCCGTACTGCTTCCTGTTTATCCTATATGCATGTATCATCACGGCCCCTGGCGCAAGGAACAGGAAAGGCGACCTTATCCCAAACAATTGGGGGAGGATTGCAAGCCCGAGCATGAGCATAAGGCCAGAAGGCCATGCCTCGTAGGCTGCCCTCGCCCCGTACCTTATTGCAACCAATTTGTGCGCAAGCTCATGGAACACGAACCCAGAGCCAACTGTAATAGTGAATGCGGCAAGCCAGAACACGAACTCTCCTGACTTTACATCCAATCCCTGGTTGAAAAAAGTGAGCGATAGGGCTATTGCGACAACCGAAACGGCAATGTTCCCCAACTCGCGCTCGTCCAATTGCATTTTCAAAACCCGAATTCAAATCAGCTTAATCTGCGGCTGCTGTTTCTCCACCAACACTCTCGCCCTTGCAGGCGTAATCAGCCCTGCGTAGCTCTCGAGCATCGCATACGCTTCCCTCCCATCCGGGAGCGCAAGCCTTATTGCCTCATTCACCCGCTTGCTCTCAAGCGCAACCGCGGTCCGGATGGAAAATATCCCCGCATCCGAAACCAAAAGCACCATGTCCCCTGCTTTCACGCCCCGCACATTGGGGTACAGCATCGCAACCAGGAGCGAGACTCCCAAATCCGCAGCCGCAAGCCGCACAAGCAGCCCGAGTGTAATCTCCCCAGCAAACACAGCAGCATAAATGAGCGCCCCCGCTGTGCAGATTGCAAACGCCTTTAGGAAAAGCCAAAGCCTCATATTCCAACCTTCCTCGCCCTTCCCTTAATAAAATTGCCCAATCCCTACCTGAACATCGAATCCGGGTTCTTTGCAAACTTCTTTATCCTATCCACGTATTCCTTGCTCACTGAAGGCTGGATATTCTTCATCGCGTGGTCAAAATCCTTCTGCGTGACCTTTGTCGCTTCAATATCCCTGCGAAGAGCGTTCATTCCGGCTTCCCGGCACACGTTCTCAAGGTCCGCGCCCGTGTACCCCTCCGCCTCCTTTGCCATTTTCTCCAGGTCAATATCCTTCTCAAGCGGCATTTTCTTGGTATGTATCTTGAAAATTTCCCTCCTGGTTTCCAAATCCGGTGTAGGTATCTCTAAAATCTTGTCGAACCTGCCTGAGCGCAGCAGCGCAGGGTCCAGTATGTCGGGCCTGTTGCTTGCAGCAAGCACAACCACGTTCTTCAGGTTGGTAAGCCCGTCCATCTCTGTGAGCAGTGCATCCACCACCCGCTCGCTCACCCTGTTTGTTTCATCCCCTCCCCTGTGCGGAGCTAGTGAATCAATCTCATCAATGAAAACAATGCAGGGCGCAGCTATCCTCGCTTTCCTGAAAAGCTCCCTCACTGCTTTCTCACTCTCCCCAACCCATTTTGAGAGCACTTCCGGCCCCTTGATTGAGATGAAATTCACCTCGCTCTCAGTTGCCGCGGCTTTTGCAATCAGCGTTTTCCCGGTTCCCGGCAGCCCCACGAGCAGTATCCCCTTCACCGGCCTAATCCCGAGCCGGGTAAATGCCTCTGGCTTGCGGATTGGAAGCTCAACAGCCTCCATAATTTCCCTTTTTGCTTCTTTCAGCCCGCCAATCTCGCTCCATTTCACATTGGGCCTTTCCACGAACACTTCCCGCAGCGCTGAAGCATGGATTTCACGCAATGCCCCGAGAAAATCATCCCTAGTCACCCTCAAATTCTCAAGAATTTCCGGCTTGATGAACCCCTGCTCCAAATCAATCTGCGGGAGAATCCTTCGCAGCGCCTTCATCGCAGCCTCCTTCACAAGCGACTGGATATCCGCGCCAGTATACCCATGAGTGACATTCGCAAGCTCATCAATCAATTTTCCATCCTTATTATCTTCCTCGTGAATTGGCATGGACCTTGTGTGTATCTGCAGTATTTCCTTCCTCCCATCCCGGTCCGGCACCCCGATTTCAACTTCCCGGTCGAACCTTCCCGGCCTGCGAAGCGCCGGGTCAATTGAATTTATGCGATTGGTTGCGCCAATGACAATCACTTGCCCCCTTGTTTTCAGCCCATCCATCAAAGTGAGCAGCTGCGAAACCATCCTGCGCTCCACTTCCCCGCTCACCTCTTCCCTTTTCGGGGCAATTGCATCAATCTCATCCATGAAAATTATGGAGGGCGCATTTTCTTCCGCTTCTTTGAAAATGCCCCTCAATCTTTCCTCTGATTCCCCTACAAACTTGCTCACAAGCTCCGGCCCGCCTATGTGCACAAAATTCGCCTCGCTCTCTGATGCAACCGCGCGCGCAAGCAGTGTTTTCCCGGTTCCGGGCGGCCCGTAAATAAGCACCCCTTTTGGCGCCTCAATCCCCAACCTCTCAAACAGTTCGGGATGCCTCATCGGAAGCTCCACCATCTCACGGATTTTCTGCATCGCCTCCTTTATCCCGCCAATATCCTCATAGGAAATCGAAGACACAATTCCAGTTTCCTTCACCGGCTGGTCTTTTAGCAATACCTCGGTCTGTTCATTCACCATCACTACTCCAGCAGGCTGCACGATTGCAGCAATCAGCGGGAAAGAGGTGCCAAACACCCCCACGAAAATTGTATCTCCCCTGGTCAACGCCCTTCCTACCAGTTTCTTTTTCACGAACTGGTCGAACCCAGGAGAATATTTTATTGGCTGGGTGGGCGCAAGCACCACCTTTTTCGCATCTTTTAGTTCCGCTTTCCTAACCAGTATCTTATCCCCAAGCGCAACCCCCGCATTCTGCCTCAAATACCCGTCCATGCGTATGATTGGCACCCCCTCATCCTGCGGGTGCGCCTGCCACACGAGCGCGGCAGTCCCCCTCTTCCCCTTAAGCTCAATGATGTCCCCTGTGCTCACTCCCAGCTCCTTTCTTGCTGCGGAGTCTATCCTAACCAGCCCGCGCCCAACATCGTTCTGCAATGCCTCTGCAACCTTGAGTTCAATGCCATTTGATGCCATTATGACCACCTGTATTCAGCAGTAGAACTTCCCTCCCAAGCCTTAAAAAAGGGGTGGGATTTTAGGCGGCTACAGGCGTTTTTAACGCTTCCCCCACATATACAATCCGATGATATGCCGAGCCTGAACATCGCAATTCTTGGGGCAGATCCGCAAGAGCGTGCCTCTGCAGCCCAATCCATAGGGAAAAAGGGCACTGCTGACGATGTGGGGTTTTACCACACTGTATACTCCGGAACAATAGTTTCCGTAGCTGAGCCGGCTGCTTACCCTGCCAAATTCCAATCGCTCCTGCAGGCAATCGCCCTCTCCGACCACATCCTTGTTCTCGCAGGCCAGCCCACTCCCCAATTAGGCGAAATAATAATTGCGCTTGATTTGCTCGGGCGCGATGCAATATTCGTTTCAGAAAACGACCTCTCCCCTTTCCTTTCAGCCACTTCGCTAAAAGGTGCAAAAATATCCCCCTCGTTGCAGGAGGCAAAGGAGCACATTCTCTCGCAGCAAGCGTCCAATGTTCCAGGAAGCACGCAAATTCCGATAGACCATTGTTTTGAGGTAAAGGGCGTGGGCACGGTTGCACTCGGGCTTGTAAAGCGGGGTGGAGTGAAAGTTCATGACACGCTCGTTTCCTACCCCTCTGGCACGGAAATACAGGTCCGCACAATCCAGCGCAACGACGTTGACGTGCAATCTGCAGAGTGCGGGGACCGGGTGGGCCTCTCGCTAAAAGGGGCGAAATCAGAGCAGGTTGAGCGCGGCTCAATATTCGCAGCCGAACCCATGAACGTTTCAAATGAAATCTCGTGTGAGCTCTCAGTTGCGAAATTCTCCAAAACCGCAATTTCAAATGGCATGGCGCTGCACGTTGGCTGCAATCTCCAATTCGAGCCTGCAAAAATCGAGTGCGCAGCTGAGATAAAGCAGGGCTCAAAAGGGAATGCGAAGCTCATTTTGCAAAAGCCTGTTGCTTTCAATAATGGCGATAGGCTGCTGATTTGCGATTTGAATGCGAAAGGGCTGCGCGCAATCGCAGGCGCAAAGCCGCTCTAGGCTGCAATTAGCGTGCAATAGCGTCTGCAAAACCCGCTTGAGAATTCCTATTTTTTCAGCACCCGAACCAGAATCGGCGGAACCACAAACGTAGTGAGCAATGCCATAGCTGAAATTATTGAATACTGCGCAACAGAGAGCACATTGGAGGTAAGCCCCAGGGATGCGATAATGAGCGCAACCTCCCCTCTTGGCACCATTCCCACCCCAACTGCGACTGCCTCTTTCAATTTCAATTTTGCCCAAAGTGCAGCGCCGGCGCACGCAACAAATTTGGTTGCAAACGCAATCGCAGTGAGCGCAAGAATCGGGACCGCATACTGCCATAGCGCCCCAACATCCACAAGCAGCCCGAGCGAAATGAAAAACACAGGCATGAACAGCAGCTCAAGCCCGTACGTCTTGTCCTCTATCTCCTTGATGTGCTTGCTCCGGTTGAGCACTATTCCGGCAAGGAACGCGCCCACTATTGCGGAGAGCTTGATGAACTCCGCAACGTAGGCGTACATGAGCATGAGCGCAAGCACGAGCAGGAACCTTTTCGGGCTCATATCCTTCCTGTCAAGGTAATCCACGAAATATTTGCCTGCAAGCATGCTGCCTAGCAGGAACACTCCAGCTGAAAGGCCTGTTATCAAGAGCTGCCCGATTGCAAGCCCGCTATCCCCTGTCACGTTGAGCACAAATGAGAGCACGAGCAGGCCAAGCACATCATCAATCACCGCAGCCCCGATTATTATTTGCGCAAATCTTGCACCGATCAAATTAAGCTCCCGAAGCAGCGCAACCGTCACTCCCACGCTCGTGGCAGTCAGCGCGGCGCCAACGAACATGGAATAGGCAAAATCCCCCCCGCTCATGCTTGCATACAAATACCCTGCAGCAAACGGCACAATTACCCCTGCAACTGCAACCACTATATTATCAAATGCGAATATCCCCTCGATTTTGTTGTGCAGCCCGACCTTGAACAGGAGAATCACCGCCCCGAGCTGCGCGAAAACATGTATGACCTCCTCGAACCGCAGTATGTGCGGCGGGGACGAAGGGACAGGGGCGCCAGCCAGCTTGAGCGCCCCCCACCCAACCTCAACCACGCTCGGGCTCATCAATATCCCAAGCACCATCAATATCATCACTGAAGGCTGCTTTAGGTAAACGACTGCCACCTCGCCGAGCACCGCAAGCAGCAGCAGGAACACTATTTCGAAATAGATATGCTTTTCCGGGTCCACCTGCCCGAAAATGCTTGTGCGGACAACAGTCATCACCAGGAGAAGGAAAACCGCAAGCATGGCGAACGGCGCAAGCCTCTCCAAGTCCTTCGGAATCCTGGAAATGTCCAGGCTCCCTGGGATATCGGCTATCTTCATGCATGTGAAAGCGCACCCGATGTTTATATCTGTTCGCAGGCGCGTTGGAGTTGGGGAAATGCATATAAATCGCGCAATTTGTAGCATGAAACAGATTTCATCTGCGGAAACGCAGGCGGAATCATTTGGCAACGGGCTTCGGATCCGCAAGGATTCCGGTATCGGCCGCATCCAAAAATGCAGCAGGCGCGGAGCCTGTACGGCATGATACTGGCCAGACCCACCAGCCCGTGCCAAACTCCGCAACCCTATCTGCGCATTAAACATTTGGATTAGATTGGAGGTTGATTTTGATGGATGAGGTAGTGCATTTTGAGATTCCTGTGGACAAGCTTGCGCGCGCGAAGAAATTCTATTCAAGCGCTTTCGGCTGGAAGCTGGAGGATTATCCCCAGTTCGAGTATGTTGGGGCAATAACCACTCCGCGCGGAAAGGATCACAATCCCAAGGAGCCGGGCGCGATTAACGGCGGGATGGCAAAGCGGAACTCAGTGCTTAAATCCCCCACTGTGACCATAATGGTCAAGGACATAAATGCGTCGCTCAAGAAAGTGGTGAAATCCGGCGGAAAGGTCGCGATGAAAAAAGAGGCCATAGGCGACATGGGCTTCATAGCCTACATAATTGACACGGAGCGGAACGTAATCGGGCTTTTCCAGGAAGCGAAAAAATAGCATGGGCCAAGCCAGGCTTCACTCACACCTATTTTAAGCAAATCCCCGGATAATCCACAAGTGGAAAATGAACCCAGGGACAACCTCCGCGCCTCAAAAGCGGTGCTTGCTGCAAACGCATTCCTTATTCTTGCCAAGCTAGTTGTTGCAATACTGACAGGCAGCATCGCAGCCATTGCGGTCCTTATCGATTCGCTGATGGACATGGTGGGCGCGCTTTTCCTCTATTTCGGGGTCAGGAAAGGGAGCGAGCCGCCAGATGTCAACCACCTTTACGGGCACAAGAAGTACGAAACAATCTCCTCAATCGCGCAGATTTCGCTCATTGCAATAGCCGCTTTCCTAATTGCAGCCGAAGCGCTCAACCGGTTTTCGCACCCGCGCGCACTTGACATCACGCTTGCAGACCTCGCAATCATGGCGGTTGCGGTCGCAGTGGACATTTGGGTCGTTTCCTACCTGAAAAAGCACGCAAACCTCGCAAGCCCTGCAATCCAGGCAAGCGTTGGCAACTATTCTTCAGACATACTGCAAAATTCCCTGGTTCTAGTCGGGCTGTTTGCAACAGGCGCCGGATTCCACATCGCCGACCCCATTGCCGCGCTCATTGTGGCATTTCTCATGTTCCGCGTGGTTTACTGGGTTGGGAAAGGGGCGTTTGGCGAGCTCACGGACATCGGCCCTCCAAAGGAGATGCTTGGGCGCTATGCACTCGCGCTTCGCAAGGTCCGTGGCGTCAAATCCTTCCACAAATTGCGCGCTCGCATTGTAGGCGGGGAAACGCTAATCGACGTGCACGTGCAGCTTTGGCCCGGGCTTTCAATCTCCCGCGCGCATGCAATCTGCGCCAGCGTGAAGCACACATTGATTGAAAAATTCCCTGAAGTGCGCGAAGTGCTCGTGCATCCGGAGCCCTATTCAGGGCCGCACAAGCGCGGGCCAAAATTCGGGAGCTAGCTAATCCTTTTATGCAGTGCTCTCGAATTCCACTTGGGAGGTGCTCTAATGGGCATACATCATGAGTTCATGGACTTTGTGAAGAAATACCAGGTGCTTGGGCTTGCGGTCGCAGTCATAATCGGCACTGCAGCAACCAAGCTTGTGAGCTCGCTTGTGGCTGACATAATCATGCCACTGATAAGCGTAATAGTCCCGGGCGGGGAATGGAGAACCGCCACGCTTGACATGGGGCCTGTGAAATTCCTGGTCGGGGATTTCGTGGGCGCAATAATCGATTTCCTCATCATAGCGCTTGTTGTTTTCACAATAGTGAAATTCATGATGAAGGAGGATGCGACAGCGAAGCGGTAAACCGGGGCAAAAGCCCCTCTTTTTATTTTCTTTTTCCAGCATGCCCCTACTCGTACCTTAGCGCTTCAACTGGCTCTACAGACGCAGCGTTCCTTGCAGGTATAAGGCCTGAAACAGCGCCCACTGCTACTGAGAACCCCAGCCCAAGCAGCACGAGCTCCAACGTTACGGCTGAGGGCAGCCCGAAGCTGGCCAATGCCGCGGATGCGAGGAATGAGAGCAGTATGCCAATCACCCCCCCGACCAGCCCTACCATGCTGGCCTCGAACAGGAACAGCTTCAAAATCATCCCTCTTCTTGCCCCGAGCGATTTTAGCAGCCCGATATACCTTGTCTGCTCAAGCACGCTTGTGAACATCGCATTTGCAACCCCAATCCCCCCGACTATGAGCGAAATTGATGCGATTCCCCCAAGGAAAATCCCAAGCGTGTTTGTGATGCTCGATATCGTTGTTTGGATAGTGGTCGCGGTGGTGACTGTGAAATCCTGCGTGTCCGCGGTGACCCTATGCAGCGACTGGAGCTTTGTTGCGAGGCTGCTTGCCACAGCATCCGGGTCGCTCCCTCCGGAGGCTATTACTACAACTGAACTTGCATATTTGGTCTGGTTCAGGAGTTTTTTTGCGGCTTTTTGCGAAATGAACACGTTTCTGTCCGACCCCCCGAAGCTCGACCCGGACTGGTTTAGCACCCCAACAACCCTAAACGTTGTGCCGTCTATTTTTATCCTCTGGCCAACCATGCTCTCATTGAACGTTTCTGCTTCTACAGAATAGCCCAGAACCACTGAGGTGAGGTCCCCTGTCCCAAGCGACTTTCCCTTCAAAATGCTGTTTGCCGAGCTTGCAGGGAATGCCGCAGGCTCAACTCCGATAACAGTGACCGAAGTGTTCTTGGTCTTGTAGCTTATCCTTGCGTTCCCGGACAGCCTTGCATCCACCTTTGCAACCCCTTCGATGCTGCGCAGCGCATCCGCCTCGCGGAAAGTTATCTTGTTGCTAGTTGCGCTTCCGGTCTGAAATCCTCCGCCTGCTCCGGGCGGCCCGCCCGAAGGCGCCCCAAACCCGAACCTCTCAGCCCTTGCCGCGCCTGGGCTTATTGTAATCACGCTCGCCCCAAGCCCCCCAAGATTGCTCTTTATTTGCTGGTTTAGGCCGGTGCTAATCGAAATGAGCGATATGATTGAGCCCACGCCTATGACTATCCCAAGTATCGCAAGCCAGCTTCTAAGGCTCCTGTTGCGGATGGATTTGACCGCAAGCTTTGCTATCTCGCGGTTTTTCATTTCTGCTTCCTCCCCATCTTCGATTCAGCATCATTGCCCTCAGCAGGCGGCTGATGCTGCAGTTTCCTCCCTTTCCACTTCCTATATGCAAAATAGCCAACCACAATCACAACCACTCCGCCAGCAACCAGGAACACCGGGTTGATGCCTGCTGCCTGCGCAGTTCCCTGCCCGGCTCTTCCGCCTCCTAGCAGGAAACCAAGCGGGTTGTTCCCCCCCCTGTTCGCAAACGAATTGCTGCTGTTCCCTGCGAACCCTGCCCCTGCCGCCCCACCCGTTCTAAATGTGCTGTTGCCTCCCAAGCCCTGCTGCAGCTGGAGAGTGTTCTTCACAATGTGCTCAAGGTTGTTGCTGTCCCTGAAGCGTATCTCAACATTCACGCTCCCGGATGCCCCCGTTGGAAGCGACAATGTGGCAGTGTCATCCACGCTCAATGTCCCCACAAAGCTCTCGGATGTTGCGCCTGCTCCGGAGCTTGCAGACGCATAGACGCTCCTTACCTGCGAATTCCCTGTATTCGCAATCTCTATCTGGCTGTTCTGCGTGTCTATGCGCACCGTGAGCTCGGGAGTCGCTTCCACCGCAATACCTGAATTGAAGGTCGCAGTCTGGCCAGTGCTTGTAGTCAGCTTGAGCGGCAGGGAATAATACCCTGCGCTTGCTGTTGAACCAACTCCTATCGTAACATCCATGTACGCGCTTTCGCCTGCAGGAATGGAATCAAAATATGCCTTCTGCATCCCGACCGGGGTGAAAACGTCTGTCGAATTGATATCCACGGTTGCGGACATGGGAATCGAGCCCGTATTCTCGATCCCGAGCTTGAATTTCACCTGTGAGCCTATCTCGACAGTCTCCTTTGGCACGAGCGAAAGCCGGTACTGCGTCGACGCATCCAGCACGCTTATCGGGCCCACATACAATATCTGCTCTGAAGGCTGCTTTAGCGAATCCTGGTATGTGAACACCACTGGCACGCTGTAAGTGCCGATTTCAGTCGAAGAGGACGATGCAAGCACTAGGGTGATATTCTTCCCTGAATTCTGGGGGATGCTCCCGACCGCCTGCTGCGTTGTCCCATAAAGCGAGAACGAGGAGTTGGAGGGCATTGTTATTACGAGGTTGTTCACCACGCCCCCAGTGTTCACCAGCTCCAGCCCGACGCTCAATTTTTCTCCAGGGGCTATGGATTGGCTCCCAATCGAACTGGTCCTTGCCTCAAGCGGGTTCTGCTGCAGCACGCTCATAGGGACCGAAATCGAGGTTTTTTTGCTTGAAGTGCCTGAGCCAGATGGCTTGTATGTATAATACACATCAACTGTCATGAGCTGTATCGACCCGCCTGCTCCCTGCGATATTTCAAACGGCACTGAAACGCGGGCAGTGGAGCCTGCGCTTATGCTTCCAACCGAGACTGCCTGGCTCGCTCCCCTCGCGGTATAATATGCGGTTGCAGATTCTGCATCCGCATCCCCCGTATTCGAAAGTGTGAGCTGCAGATAGCCCAGCGAGCCAGCATACAACTCAGATGGCGTAGTGGTGTAATTGGTGACCTGCAAAATAGGCTCGCTGCTGGTCGCTGCGAACGCAATCCCGCCTGCTGATGCAACAACAAGCATCATTGCAAAAATATTCCCGATTTTCATGCAACATCCCTCTTTTTTACAGTTTTTTTCTTTGCATCTGATTCGATTTTCCCATCCATTATGCTGATGACCCTATTGGTCTGTTCCGCAATCCTCGGGTCATGCGTGACGAATATGACTGTGATCCCAAGCTTGCGGCAAAGCCCTGTAATGTGCTCTATTATTTCCTTGCTCGATTTGGAATCGAGGTTCCCGGTGGGCTCGTCCGCAAGAAGTATTTTCGGCTCGTTCACAAGCGCGCGCGCAATCGCCACCCTCTGCTTCTGCCCGCCGGAAAGCTGCGACGGCCTGCTGTGCGACTTGTCCGTCAGCCCCACAGCATCAAGATTGCGCCGCACTATCCTATCACGCTCCCCTACTGGCACATCCCGAATCAAAAGCGGCAGCTCTACATTCTCAAAAACAGTCAGCGTTGGAGCGAGATTGAACGCCTGGAACACAAACCCTATGGTATCCCTTCTCGCATCAGCAAGCTGGTCCTGGCTCATTTTTGAAACTGCCTTCCCATCAAGGTAAACTTCCCCGCTTGTCGGCTTGTCAAGGCACCCGAGAATGTGCATCATTGTGCTTTTTCCGCTGCCTGAAGGGCCGATTATGGAAATCAGCTCGCCTTTTGATATCTTGAGGCTGACTCCATCCAGCGCAAGGAACGGAGCCTCGCCTTCGCTGTCATACTGCTTTGAAACATCCACTAGCTGCAGCACCGGTTCATCCATGCCCATCCAGCTACCCCTCTATTCCGCTATGCTTATATTCGATTCCCAAGCTGATGCCCAAATTCCGCCCAAATCAAACTGCAGCAGTGCGAGCCAGCCGCCCCATCGCATTTGTTCATTCATTGCTCAATTTTGCGAATATCAGCAGCCCGAGCGCGGAAAACAGCATGGGCACGTATGACAGCCTGCTTGCAATCCCGTACGGCCCAAGAAGCATGTGCACCACCGGCACAGTGGAGAGCGCGTAGAGCAGGAACGAGAACAGGAACGCAACCAGCCCGAGCGTGAATTTCGAGCGCAGCCTGATGTAATCCCTCACATGCATGAACAGCAGGTATACTATGACTGCCAGGTTCACAAATGAGAGCGCAAGCCTGATTATGAAGTATTCCCCGATCTCGTCTGCAATCCCCTCTTGCGGGCCAGGCTGCTGGTGCGGCATGAACCTTTGCTCGCCATCGCGCAGCACCGGGTCAAACCGCGGAAGCAGAAGCGAGGAGAAAACCATTATGCCTATGGCCAAGGCTATGAGCCCAATTGTGTATAGCGCAGCCGGAAACCCATGATTCTGCCTGATGATTTTTTTCTCATTTTTTGCCTTTTTTGCCATGTGCATCCCCCCTAAGCTTCCCGAGCAATCCTTTCTGCGCAAGCACAATCTCCGAAACGAAATAAACCTGCCCGTAGCCGTTCCCGGAGCACTCCACCACTGAATTCCGCTCAAGCAGGTCCATATGGTGCGATACTGTTTTGTAATCAAGCCCTGCTGCTTTTGATAGCTGGTGCAAATTCATCGGCTTTTTTTGCAGTATGGAAAGAATCTGCACCCTTGTCGGCCCTCCCCTTGTCCCTTCAAGAAGCCAGAACAGCAGCCGCTCTATGGTTTCCATGCACTCCCGATTGCTCTAGGGCCATCAAGGTTTAAATTGCTGCTTTGAATTCTGGCACAATTTTGGCATCAATTCGGAAAATCTACTTATATAGGGCCAGCAGATCCTAATGCAGGTGATGTTATGGATCTGAAAGTATTTGCAGCAGTTCTTGCAGTTTCGTTGCTTGTATTTGCAGGGATTGCATTTGCAATGCCTGGCTGGAACCGGATGTTTGGCGGGGGCGGAATCGGGGTGCAGAATGGGACGGACGGAATGCCTATAGTGCACCGCATGCAGAACTGGAACGGGAGCGCGCCAGGGTGCGTGGGCTGGAATGGCACAGACAACATAACTGCACAATTCAATGAGTTCAGTGCTGCTGTCCAGAACGGGAACTACGATGCCGCAAAGCAGCTCCACGAGTCCTATGGGTTTGGCGGGCCGCTTTTCGAAAAGCTGAACGAAACAACATTTGCGAAATACTCGCAAATCCAAAAGCTCAAGGGCGAACTTCGCACTGAGCTTGGCATGAATCCAGGCGGGCCACAACTCGGCGGATTTGCCCGGGGCGTTAGGGCAGGTTCAGGATTCGGCTTTGGCCGCGGGATGCATAAATTCAGGGCAAACTCCGCTGCAGACGATGTCGATATGCCTGCAATTCCAGAGCAATGATGGGCAGACCACCCATTAAATGGAGGGGAGGGCTATGTGGCCCTTCCTCCCATTTTTATAAGAACCAATAATGCAACGGATGATGTTTTAGGGTGTTTCAATGGAAAAATGGGCGGAACTCCTTGCACTTTTCTTCCTGGTGATCCTTATTGCGGCAATCATTTCGATTTCCGGATGCACATCAAATGACCAGGCCCAAACTTCGCCACCGGATGCAGGAAGCTATCAAATTAGTCAGCAGGACAACTCGGCGCAAAATAGTGGGAATCCCCAGATGGGCGGCGGGCCAAATGGAAGGTTTGGCAACCGCACTGGCGGCTTTCCAGGCAACCTGACCCAAGAGCAGCGCCAACAGATGTTTGCTGAGCGCACAAGGCTTGCAACAGCCGCATGCGAAAACAAGGCGGAGGGGGAATCCTGTGAAATGCAAAATCAAAGGGGGAACATGCCTGGGGCTTGCAAGACGCAGAACGGAACTTTGATGTGCAGTTTCGGTGACGGCGGCTTTAATAGCCCAAGGCGTGGCGGTCAATAGTGTATTTACCCAGCTTTTCAGTTAAGCTTATTTTATCCCCTCACGTATCCGCCTTATGGAAAAAACCATCCTTTTTGTCTGCACGGAAAATTCCGCCCGGAGCCAGATGGCGGAAGCCTTCTTCAATGCCTTCAACACCAGCAGCTCGTATTCCGCAGCCAGCGCAGGCCTCTCCCCTGCAAAGCGCATAAAGCCTCTTGCAATCAAGGTCATGAAGGAAATGAACATGGATATTTCCCGCTCCAAGCCCAAGCTTCTCACGCCAGAAATGGCCCGCAGCGCGCACAGGATAATACTAATGGGCTGCCTCAAAAACTGCCCTCTCACTCCAGCGCGCAAAACAGTTGATTGGGGCCTGCGCTCCCCAGAGCACTCGATAAAACGCTTCCGCACAGTGCGGGATGAAATAGAAAAAAAAGTAGCGGAGCTTTGCTCCTCACTCTAGCAATAGCCCAAACTCAAGTCCTTGCAATTTTCCTCATTGTAATTTTGAAGTTCAGCGCTTTCCCAGCCATCGGATGGTTGAAATCAATCGTGACGTTCTCGCTTCCCACCCTAGTCACGATTCCCCTCATCCCCTCCCCAGAAGAAAGTTCTGTGCCAACTTTCACGCCCTCAGGCACCTTATCTATTCCAATCTCGCCCACCAGCTCCTGCCTGTATTCCCCGTACGCATCCTTTGCAAGTATCCTAACATTTTTGCTTTCCCCTTCCTTCATCCCAACCACTCCAGAATCAAATCCCTTTATCATCTGCCCCATGCCCACTGTGAATTTGAGCGGCTCGTACGCAGGACGCAGCTCCAAGCCCGCTTTTTTCGCCTCAGCCTCAAGCGAAGTGTCAAACAGCGTCCCATTGTCGAACGTGCCAACATAATCCACTTCTACAATGTCCCCGCTTTTTGCCCCAATCCCGCCAGTTGAACTGCTATTCTCCAATTTCATCCCAATCTCCCCCGTTTTGTTTCCGGAAACTGCGCCGTTCTCCCCTGTTTGGGCGCACCCGAACAGCAGGATTCCTGCCAGCAATACTGCTAGTAACTTTTCCATGCAGGGATGATTGGGTTGGAATGCTTATAAACATCCGCCAAATCCTGCCCCCCGCGCACATAAAACAACCAAACCAATTCACCTCTTACAACCAATCCTGGCAGAGTCTTATAAACCTCGCAAAAATATATGCTCCAGGTGATCCTATGGCAGAGCCCCACATCTCGGTCCTACTCAACGAAAACCGCATTTTCAAGCCAAGCAAGCAACTAGCAGAAAACTCGAACGTGAACAAGTGGATGGCTTCCCACGGCATAAGCTCATACGAGCAGCTGCTCAAGAAAAGCCAGGATATTGAGTGGTTCTGGGGAACCGTTTCAAAGGAATTTGTGGAGTGGTACTCCCCGCCGAAAAAAGTGCTCGATTGGAAGCTTCCCTACTCGAACTGGTTCGTGGGCGCAAAATACAACATAGTGCATGACGCATTGGACAGGCACGCGAGCCGCACCCCCAACAAGGTTGCTTATTATTTCGAGGGCGAGCCCGGGGACATGCGCGCAATCACATATAAGCAGCTCTCGGACGAAGTGAGCAGGCTTGCAAATGCGCTAAAGCGTCTCGGGCTAAAAAAGGGCGACCGGGTTTCAATCTACCTTCCGATGATTCTCGAGCTTCCAATTGCAATGCTTGCTTGCGCTAAAATCGGAGTGGCGCATTCCGTAGTATTCTCGGGATTCAGCTCGCTTGCGCTTGCGGACAGGATAAACGACTGCGGCGCGCGCATACTCATTACATGCGACGCATTCTGGCGCAGGGGGAAAACTGTGCAGCTCAAAGTGCAGGCCGATGAAGGGGTCAGGCAAACGCAAACCATTGAGCACGTAATAGTTGTGCGCCGCACAGAGGAAAACGCCCCATGGGTGCAGGGCAGGGACCTAAATTACAAGGATTTGATTGCAACGGAAAGCCCGGCTTGCGAAACGGAAAAGATGGACGCAAACGACCTCCTCTATATACTATACACTTCCGGCACTACCGGGAAGCCAAAAGGGGTGCTCCAGCGCCACGCGGGCTACGCTGTGAACATCGCGCTCACGCTTTCCTGGGTATTCGACCTAAAGGATGGCGATATTTGGTGGGGCGCAGCAGATGCGGGCTGGGTGACCGGGCACAGCTACATAGTGTATGCGCCGCTCATGCTCGGCACGACCTCAATAATATACGAGGGCGCGCCTGACTGGCCAGAGGCAGACCGATGGTGGGACATAGTGCAGCGCTACAAGGTATCCGTGTTCTACACCTCGCCCACTGCAATCCGCATGTTCATGAAGCTCGGAACAGAGTGGGTGAAAAAGCATGATCTCTCAACGCTGCGCCTATTGGGTTCAGTAGGCGAGCCCATAAACCCCGAGGCATGGATTTGGTACCATGAGAACATAGGCGGAGGGCGCTGCCAGATAATGGACACCTGGTGGCAGACCGAAACAGGCGCATTTGCGATCGCGCCACTTCCAATCGCTGACCTCAAGCCCGGCTCCGCAGTGCACCCTCTCCCTGGAATGGCTGCAGCAGTTTATGATGAGAGCGGCAAGCCCTCTCCAGCCGGGCAGGGCGGCAACCTGGTTCTCTTACGCCCCTGGCCGGCGATGCTTGGCGGGCTGTACAAGAACCCGGAAAAATACCAGGATACCTACTGGGCAAAATACCCTGGCGTCTACCTCACAGGCGACATTGCGCGCGTTGATGAGAGCGGCTTTTATTGGGTGCAGGGCCGTGCGGACGACGTGCTCAAAATAGCAGGCCACAGGCTGTCCAATTCCGAGCTCGAATCCTCGCTTGTGAGCCACGCTGCAGTGAGCGAAGCTGCTGTTGTGGGAAAGCCTCACGAGATAAAGGGCGAGAGCATAGTCGCCTTTGTAGTGCTCAAGCAAGGCTCCTCTCCCTCCGAACCTCTTAGAAAGGAGCTTCGCGAGCATGTTGCGCACGACATCGGGAAAATAGCGCAGCCGGATGAGCTTTATTTCGTGAACGACCTGCCAAAAACGCGCTCCGGAAAAATCATGCGCCGCGTGATACGCAAAAAAGTGGTTGGCGAGCCGGTAGGGGACATCTCAACGCTCATGAACCCTGAAGCGGTCGCTGAGCTGGACAACAAGACGTAGGGGGTGCGGCTTTTGCGCCGACATCTCCGAGCTGGACACAAGAAGTAAATTCAATTTGGCCAGGTTAAATTTTCCCTTGCAGGAAAAATAGGTAGCCTGCAACCAGCCCGAGCAATATTCCGAACACGATTACTATTGCATACTTTTGTGCATAGAATGAGTATTTTGAGAGGGCCATGTCCCCTTTTGTGGCTGGCTTTTGCCCCTGCGCAAGCGTGGTTTGGGTTGCCGCCTGCACAGCAACTGCGGATTCTGCTTGCGATGGTGCTTTCTGGGCAACGGGCTGCACCGGTTGCGCGATTTGCGCCACTTGTGCGCCTGTGCTGGCGGATGCAGTTGGTTGCGGCGCTTTTGCCGCTTCGGGAATTGCGCTTTTCTGAGCCGGCTTTCCCCCGAGCAGCTTCCCAAGATTCGCCCAGGGCGGCGCACCTGGCGCAGGCGAGCTTGGTGCCTTTGCCGTCTGCACGCCCGCAGGCGATGCAGGCATGCTGGTTTTGATTATTTCATGCGCTTCCTTTTCAGCCTCTCCAACAGGCCCCCTCTGCTCAACCGCCCGAAAACCTCCTGTTAAATTGAACCCCTTTTCCGTAAGCGCAAGATTCACTTTCGCAGACCGCACATCGTAGTGCACGAACCCCTGCTTCTCAAGCTTGTGCAAATGGTACGCCAAATCCGAGCTTCGGATGTTCAGCGCCTCCTGCAACTTATCCAAGTCCCTAATCCCGCTTGCCAGCGTTTTCATTACCGCATTATCCAGCGCATCAACCGGGTCCTCATCCTTCCCAACCGCATTCTGCAGTATTGACGCCCCGGCCTCTGTTAAGCTGATTTTGCTGTTCCCCCCAATCGAGGATTCGATTTCAATATACCCCTTCACCTTCAGCGTCCCAAGCATGTTTGCAGACTCGAAAAACGAGGTGTTGATCATGGTGCCGAATTTCTCAACTGTCGAGTTTGCATCCATTTTCTGCATGACCACAAGGTCCAGGAAAGTTAAGTCGCTCACGGCTACCTTTATTTAAACAACGTTTAAATAGCTTACCCGTATGAGGCTCCACTTCCTAGGCGCTGCGCGAGAGGTAGGCAGAAGCGCATTCCTGCTCGAAACCGACAAGCGGATATTGCTAGACCACGGGCTCAAAATCAAGTCCGAGCACATGTACCCGCTTCCGCTCCCTTCCCCCGTCGACCTGGTGGTGATGTCCCACGGCCACTTGGACCATTGTGGCTTTCTCCCCGGTGTTTACGAAACATGCAAGCCGAGGACAGTTGGCACGAAATGCACGCACGAATTCACGAACCTGCTTCTTGAGGACTCGATTAAGCTTTCGCAGGAAACGCACTACAAGATGAAAAGCTACAAAACTGCGCTGCGCAGCATGTTCTCTGTCGATTACAACCATCCCTTTGTGCTCGGGCACAATACAATCACACTAACCGATGCGGGCCACATCCCTGGCTCCTCGATGGTCGAAATACTCCACGAGGGAAAGCGGCTGTTCTACACAGGCGATTTCAAGATGAGCAACACGCGCCTGCACTCCCCCGCCCGCCCCCCTGAGCATCCCCCAACTGCACTCATAATTGAGAGCACCTATTACAACAAGGAGCACCCGCCCCGCGCTGAGGTGGAGCGCGCGCTCTACAGGGAAGCAATCGCAATCACCGAATCAGGCGGCACTCTCCTGCTCCCCTCATTTGCGGTCGGCCGCTCGCAGGAGCTCATCTCCGTATTGCGGCACTTCGACCCAAACATGCCCATCTACATAGATGGGATGGCGCGGAAAGCATGCGAAATAGTCTCGCGCAACGCAGAATTCGTAAAGGACCCTGAAGGCTACAAAAAGGCGTTTTCCTCAGTCACCTACTCGCGCGGCAAGCCCGGGAAAAAGAGCGCAATGAAAGACCCTGCGGTGATAGTTTCAACCGCAGGCATGCTTGAAGGAGGCCCGGCGCTCGGCTACCTAATGCACCTCAATTCCGAATCCAAGGTGATTTTCACAGGCTTCTGCCTTGAGAACACCAATGGCTGGAGGCTGCTCAACAACAAGCCCCTAACCATCGATGGGATTGAGAAGAAATTCGAGGTGCCAGTCGAATACCTTGACTTTTCAGCGCACGCCGGCAGGCAGGACATGTTCGAGTTCATAAAAAAGGCAAACCCCGAGAAAATA
>JAGVHI010000006.1 GCA_020056635.1 archaeon
CGCCTCCTCATTCCTCTCCTCCTCGCTTGGCCCTGCGCACATATGGCTTGCGTTCCTGCTTGTTTTCCCAGCTCTCGATTCCATCATTCTGCTCATCTCCTTATTCCGCTCGCCTGTTTTCCTGCAAACAAGGAAATCGCACCCCCTCTCCGATATCGCATACTCCTACTCCCTGCTTTCCCCGCCAATCCCGCTATTGCATTCTGCAGCCGCCATCCTTTCGCTCTCGCTCATTCTCTCCGGCCTTTTCTTCCTCGCAAACCAATCGATTCTTGCAATCCTCTGCCTCTCGCTTCCCGCGCTTCTGCTCTCCGCACTAATCTACCTCTCAGAGCTTCGTGCATCTGAGCTTGATTCTGCCATACCCGATGCGATGTTCCGCGCCTCCTCCTTAGGCAAATCCGTCTCGTTTGAGCGGATGCTATCCTCCATAGCAGAGGCGGGCTACGGGCAGCTTTCAATTGAGTTTGAAGGGTTGATGCGCCAAATCCGCACAGGGGCCAACCCCCCAGACGCGCTCAATTCGCTCGCGCTTCGCACAAACTCGCTCCTCCTCTCGCGCTGTGCTCATCTGCTGATAATCGCCTACCGCGGCGGCTCAGACACATACTGGGCAGTGCGCGTGGCAGCCGAGGACATGCTATCGCTTTTTTCGCTCATGCGCGAGCGCGCATCCGCCCTTTCCCTGCAGAAATACACCCTGCTTGCCGCATCCGCAATCCTAATCCCCCTAATACTAGGTTCTGTCACGCTCGCGGTTTCCGGTTTTGCAAAGGATTTTGCAACCCTGGAAATATCGCAGGCAAAAGCTCCGGAAGGCCTGTTCTCTGCAGCGCGCGATTCGGCATTTGCCTACCTTCTCATATTCTCGGCAATCTCCTCATTGTTCATCGCAAACCAGGAAGGTCAAATCAGGCGCGCCCCAATCTACTTTTTCACTGCAGCCCCGCTTGGCGCAGCAGTCTTTATTGTCTCCTCAAGCGTCAATCTGTTCGGGTTCCTATAGGAGGTTTTTATTCTTCTCCAGCGTAACAAATGCAACGGGCCCGTAGTCGAATGCTTTGCTTATGGGCAAAGCTTGCCAGCAAAGCCGGCAATGGTTAAGACGTCGCTCTTACACAGCGAAGACTCGGGGTTCGATTCCTCGCGGGCCCATTTCTGCCGGGTTTTTTAACCTATTTTCACATAACTCTTCTCACTAGCCCCATCGTCTAGCGGTCAAGGACACGAGGCTCTGAACCTCGTTACATCGGTTCGAAAGGATTCGGGCTCAAAATCATGCGCCTAATCCCGCTCATCCGGTTGGGGCTATTTTTTATTTACAAAAGGTGCGTTATGCTGCTCGTGCTCTCAACATTCGCAACGAAACTCGAAGCGCAGAGGATAGCGAAAACGCTCCTTGCAAAAAAATTAATCGCATGCGCGAATATCGTTCGGTGCGATTCGTTATACGCCTGGAAAGGTAAAATGAAATCACATCCTGAACATATCGCGCTTATGAAAACTACCGATTCCAACTTCCCGAAACTTGAGAAAGCGATAAAAGCGATGCATTCATACAAGGTTCCAGAAGTGATGGCAATAAAAATTTCAAAAGCTTCTCCTGCCTATTCAAAATGGGTGTCCTCATGTACCTCAAAATCCACAAAATAGGGAACGAAACAATAGTCGCAGCCTGCGACAAGGCGCAGATTGGAAAGGTGCTTCGCAAAGATGCGCTAGTGCTCGATTTGGACAAGTTCCGCTCCTTTTACATGGGCGAGCCATGCGGGGAAAAAACGCTCATCTCCGCGCTTTCCGAGTGCACAAGCGCAAACCTGGTCGGAAAGAAGGCAGTAGGTGCCGCGATTAAGACAAAACTGGCAAGCGAGGGCTCGGTGCTGAAATTCGGGGAAGTGCCGCATCTTCAGATTTACCGGATAATCTAATTTACCAGTCCGTTTTAAACTTCTTCGAATATAAAATCTGACCATGAGCGAGGTTTACAGGGAACTTGACAGGCAGTGGAAGGCAACATGTCGCATAGTGCTTGGGGGCGAAATAGGCCCGCTTGACGAGTACAAGGAATGGCTCTGCGGGCTCAATGACCCACTTACCCTTAGGCGCATTTCTTCCGGGCATATGGTGGCAATGACTTCGAATAGCTACTGCGAAGGCTCTGCAGTGCAGGACATGGCGCAGGTAGACTTCATGCGGAAGTTCGAGCCCATCTCAATAAACGACATGAAAGACATCGATTCGCTCTTTGAATCTGTCGCAGAACGGTTTTCCTACTGCGGGAACATTACAATAGGCAACTCAAAATTCGTGGAATCTTCTTCCGAAGTATCGGACAGCTTCTTTGTCTACAAGTGCACAAGGATTTCCGGATGCAAGAACGCTGCTTATTCGCAGTGGATGCGCCTGTCCGAGAACCTTTTTGGCACAAACGAAGGAGGCGAATCGCAATTCTGCATACGCTGTGGCATAGTATACCGCAACCAGCGCTCTTTTGAACTCTGGATTGGGGGAAACACTTCTGATTCATACTACTCATATGGCTTGGAGGGCTGCAAGGACTGCATATTCTGCTTCAACCTGATAGGAAAAAGCAATGCAATAGGAAATCTGCAGCTTCCAAGGAATAAATATTCAGAACTCAAGGAAAAGCTTCTCTCTGAGCTTCGTTCGGAGCTTATGGAAAAAAAGAAGCTGCCTTCGCTCATCGAGCTCATATCGCAGGAAAAGCCGGACTACTCGCATGCGCTCTCTGCTGTAAAGGGTCTTTCTTCTGCCACGCGTGACAAGGACAAATCCAGGCTTGAGGGGGCATTCACAAAAGCATCCTCCGTAGTTCTCGGGGAACCGCTCAAAGGGATAGATGCTTATGCAGGGTGGCTTTCAAGGCACACGATTGTAACGCGCGATTCAAAATCGGTCCTAAGCAAAACAGCGCTGCAGGTATCCGAGTACCCGATTATGCGGGAATTGCCTGAAAACAGGATTGTGACGCAGGAGGAAGCGACAGTGCTTGGGGAGAAGCTTGCTGCGTGGCAAACCCCTCCATCTTCCATTTCGCTTGCTGATGCCCCTCATATCCTTAGCCCGATTGCATATTTTCCACCAGAGCGGAGGCTTGGTTCTTACAAGAACCTTGTTGCATGCCAATGGGGCGCGGAATCCACTGACTGCTACCGGACAGTGGTGGCTTCGCACGACAAGTACTGCGGATACAATGCCTGGCCCCGCAACTCGGAGAACATATTCGGAAGCGGGCTTGTTTTCAATTCCGAATTCTGCTTCAAGTGCTTTGATGGGGTAGGGCTCAAGCGCTGCTTTGAGGTGGACTCCGGGCGCGGGTGCTCTGACACATGGTTCTCGCACAATGTGGAAGGGCTGCAAAGTGCGCTATTCTGCTTCAACACCAAATCCAAGCGCTACGCTGTCGGGAACGCAGAGATTGGGCCTGAGCAGTTTGCCAAAGTGAAAAAATTGGTGCAGGATTGGGCAATCTCAGAGCTTAAGAAAAGGAAGAGCGTGCCGATTTCAGTGTACGATATTGCTTGCAAGGGGAAAAAATAAACGGCAACCTCCCACTCACCAATTTCTCTCTCGTAAGGCATGCCTATAAAAATATCCTCTGGGTATTCTCCCCGATGGCTAATATCCTCCAGTATTCCCTGAAAACGTACCTGAGCCATATTCGGTTAATCTCCCTATTTTCCATATCCCTCCTCTTCGCTTTCCTAATCCCGCTTTTCGTGCGCATCCCGACTTTCGTATCAATCGGCGCAATATTCCTCCGCACAGGCTCGATTCCCGAGCTTACGCAGGTGGAGTCCGCTGTAATGGTGCTTTCTTTCCTAATCTCCCTATTCCTAATCTCATTTGCAATAGTGAACATAAACCTTGTAATCCGCTCAGAGCGCACGCAGACGCACATAGGAAAGGAAGTGATAAGCGGCCTTTCCAAATACACGCTAAACGTGTTCTGGCTCTACCTCTCGGCCGAGCTTTTGCTCCTAATCATACAGCTTCTCACTTTCGAGTGGGGCGCGCAGCAAATCCTCTCCCCAATCCTCTCGTTCCTGGCAATCCTGCCGTTCTTCTACGCCCCTGCAGGCCTGGTTATCGATGACCTGCGCCCGTTCCGCGCAGTGCAAAAATCATTTTCCATGGTGCTCTCAAAGCTCCCCTATTTCCTGCTCTGGCTTGCAATCGCATTCTTCCTACTGGCAATACCTGAGTTCCTGTTCTTTGCAATCCTGCCCCACGAGATTGTGCCGTGGCTCCTGCTTGCGCTAAATTCTATCATCATAATGCCGTTCCTAATCGTGCTGCAGACGCAGATTTACATAAGCAAGTATTCTATTCTGAATTAGCCCCCTGGGGCTTACAGATAGGTATATAATGCTTAATCGGGAGAATAATATGATATTTGCTTAGGTGTGTCCATGATTTGCGAACGGTGCTCTGACAACGTGCACTTCGTTGAGAAGTGCGAATACTGCGGGAAAATGGTCTGCGTGAACTGCGAGAAGAGCGCAAAGAGGCTAAAGAAGGTCACGCGGCTCGTGATTTGCAAGGACTGCTGGGGCAAACTGTCTGTGCGAAAGAAGTTCAAGTCCGCATAGAAAAAGCTATTTCTTCCACTTTTCCTTATCCCTAAGATAAGTGGCATCTACTTCTCAACTTTCCTTATCCCTACAATAAGCTCGTACTCCGCAATCTCCCATTTTTTCCCGTCCTTGACGGTCTGCTGGAACTCAATGGATTCGGCATTTACCTCTTTTGCAAGCCCCTTCTCGTTCCTCTTTAGCATCGCAACCAGCTCCTTGCTCCCAGCCACCCGCACCGCAATGCTGTCCCCCTCCAACAGCTTCTCCTCCTTGCGCGCAAGCTGTATCCTCCGCGCAGCCTCCCGCACCATCGCCTCCTCGAGAAGCGCTTCCGACATCTCGGTTTTCAGGAACACTTTCCCAGAATCGAACTCCGCGATCGCATAGCCATGCGCGCTCTCCGTAAGCTCCACCATGTCGCGCTCGATTTCGTATTTCCCGCCAAGCATGAACTTTCCGTTGCCAGCAGCCAATTCCCGCACAATTTCCCCTGCATCCATCCCCTCGAGCAATTTCCTTGCTTCCCCCGCCTTCTCCTTGAATTTCGCGCCAACTTTTGCGAAATTGACTTTAGCGGAATATGCGCTTTTCATGCTTGATGCAACTTTCAGCTTTTTCACGTTTGAGAGAAGCTCGATTAGGTTTGCGAGCCTCTCAACCGCATTTTTCACTTCTGTGGAATCGCTCACAATCACGGCTTCCGCAAGCGGCCAGCGAAGCTTCACATTCGCCTGCTGGCGCGCACGAAGCGATGAGGCTGCAATGGACTGCGCGATTGCAACCTGCTTCTCAAGCGCAGGCTCAACCGCCCTCTCCTCTGTTGCGGGCCAGGGAAGCAGGCTTATGGATTCAGCCCCCTCCCATTTCCTAAACACCCTCTGGTAAATGTCCTCGCAAATGAACGGCACAATCGGGGTCGCAAGCGCAAGGGACTCAAGCATGCACCTGTACGTCACATGCAGTGCTGCATCAGCGTTCCTCCCGCAATCCAGCCTTTCTTTCACAAGCTTGATGTAGAACCTGCTCACATCCTCCACAAGGAATGAAATAATTGCTCTCGATGCCTCGTGCGGTTTGTGCCCCTCGAATGCTTCGGTTGAAACCTTGGTGACTGCGGCCAGCCTGGAAAGCATCCACCTATCCTCGGTCTCAAGCGATTTTGGCACTGGGGGCTTTTGCAGGCAGAACCGCTCAAGGAACACGCCCATGTTGTAAAGTATCCCAAGCTTGCGGTGCGCCTCTTTTAGCTCTTCCCAGTTGAATTTCAAATCGTCCCAGTAGGTGTTGGACAGGCTCCAGAGCCTAAAGGAATCAGCGCCAAATTTCCCAATCATTTCATTGAACGGCACGAAATTCCCCACTGATTTTGACATCTTCTCCCCTTTCTCATCAACGAAGAACCCATGCATCCCAACTGCGGCATACGGCGCCTCCCCATTCTGCACGACTCCGCTCCCAAGCAATGAATAGAACCATCCCCGTGTCTGGTCCTTTCCCTCTATAATGAAATCCGCTTTTCGCAGCTTCAATCTCTCCTGGGGCGCAAGCGACGCCCAGATTGCGTTGCCTGAATCGAACCACACGTCAAGCACGTCTGGCACCCTTTCCATTTTCTTTTTGCATTTCGGGCATGGCAGAACAACCCTGTCTATGTACGGCCTGTGCAGCTCAGTCACTTCTGGAAGCTCGCTTTTGGAGCCCACCACTTTTCGCTCCCCGCATGCGCATTCCCAGATTGGAAGCGGAATCCCCCAATACCTCTGCCTTGAGATGCACCAGTCCGGGGCGCCTGCCACAAAATCCCGGAACCTAGTTTTGGCAAAATCAGGAGTCCAGCCCACTTTTTCAATCTCCTCTAGCATCCTGCCCCTTACTTGCGATATTCCTATGAACCACTGGTCAGTGGTCATGAACACGAGCGGGGTCTTGCACCGCCAGCAGTGCGGGTACCTGTGCCTTATCTTTCCTGCGTGTATGAGCGCCCCGTTCGAATCCAAATCCTCGATTATCCTCTTGTTCGATTCCCTTGCAAGCATCCCCTCATACTCGCCTGCCTCATGTGTGAACTTCCCTGCGGAATCAAGTGGCGAGAATATGTCAAGCCCGTATCTCCTCCCGATCACAAAATCCTCAGGCCCGTGCCCGGGCGCGCAGTGCACAAGCCCGCTTCCGTCCTCAAGTGTGACATACTCGTCCGACATCACCACTTTGCGCTTTGCTTTTTTCCTGATTTTTTTCTGGAGCGGAAGCTCATACTCCGCCCCATCCAGCTTCTTTCCTGAAAATTCGCCAAGCACGGTTGCGCTTTTCAGCGGCATGAATGCCATGAGCACCTCAAGCCTGTCCTTTGCCACAATAAGCTTCTCCCCGTCAACCTGCACCTTCACATACGTATATGTGGGATGCACCATCACCGCAATATTCGAAACCAACGTCCAGGGAGTGGTGGTCCAAATCACCAAATACTCGTCCTCGGCCCCAGCCACCTTGAATTTCACGTATATGCTCGGGTCATCCTGCTCATCGTACTCCAGCTCGTAATTCGCAATCGTGGTCTGGCAGCGCGAGCAATAGGGGAGCACGTACACGCCGCGCGAGAGCAGCCCCTGCTCGCTTGCGCGCGCAATCGTGCTCCAGCTTGCATCAATGTACTCATCCTTGTAGGTGACATAGGGCGCCTGCCAGTCCATCCACGCGCCAGCGCGCTCGAACTGGCTGCCCATCACCCCGATGTACTTGGTTGCAAACTCCCTGCACCGGTGCACGAACTTTTCAATCCCGACCTTCTCCTCAATCTCCTTTTTCCCCCCAAGGCCCATCTCCTGCTCGACTTTCACCTCAATCGGAAGCCCGTGCGTATCATAACCTGGCTGCGCCCGCACAGAATAGCCCCGCGCCCTCCGGTATCTGCACACCGCGTCCTTGAGGCACTTGTTCCATGCGGTTCCAGGGTGGATTTCGCCGGTTGCATAGGGCGGCCCGTCGCAGAAATACCATTCCTTCCCTTTGGAATTCGCCTCTTTCACCTTGCGGTAAATGCCCTCCTTCCTCCAGAACTGGAGCACGGATTCCTCTAGTTTGCTTTGGTTGTGCATAAACGCACCGTTTTATTCAAATCCTAAAATGCCGTATCACATGTGAGGATAGAAGCGGCACAGCAAGGAACAGCACGAAAATCCTTGCAGCCCCTGTAGATTGCGGCACCCCTGCCTCGATTGCCACGAACGCAAGCGCTATTGCAAGCACGTACGCGGCCTCGACCACCCAGAGCCTCTCGCCCTTCATATTGCGCTCGAACTCCGTCATGAAGAACCCAAGCACTGATGAGCCAAGCGAGAACAGGAGCGCAAGCCAGCCCAGTCCCCTAATCGAGAACAGGTCTGCAACCCAGGCGAGCGCAAAGAGCGCGCAGGCAAGCGCCACCACCACGAAAAGCGCCTTGAGACGCTTCATTTTCCACCTCGAAACTGATGGAATGGATTCTCCGCCAACCTATATAAGTATTTGTCCTTCTTCTCGATTTTTGCATCATCCCCTCGCTTTTAATTCATTGCTTCCCAATTAAGCAGCGGGATGGAGCTATGGCGATCGATTTGCTTCCTTGGACCGAGAAGTACCGCCCCCAGAAATTGGACGAGGTGGTCGGGCACAAGGAAATAGTGGCGACATTGAAATCCTATGTCCACGCAAGGAACATGCCAAACCTTCTTTTCGCAGGCCCGCCTGGAATCGGGAAAACCACGGCAACACTCGCACTTGCGCGCGAGCTTCTTGGGGATGAATACCGCTCCTCATTGCTTGAGCTAAACGCGTCCGACGAGCGCGGCATAGACGTGGTGCGTGGCAAGATAAAGGATTTCGCGCGCTCCACCTCGATTGCAAAAGTCCCCTTCAAGCTCATTTTCCTAGATGAGGCGGACTCGCTCACCTCGGATGCCCAATCCGCATTGCGCCGCACAATGGAGCTCTACGTCTCAGCCACCCGCTTTATTCTGGGCGCAAACTACTCAAGCAAAATAATCGAGCCAATCCAGTCCCGCTGCTCCGTATTCAGGTTCCGCCCACTGCCAGAAGAGGAAGTGGAGGAAATGATCGAGCGGATTTCCAAGAACGAAGGGCTCAAGGTGGATAAGGAGGCAATGGCTGCGCTAAAATACGTTTCAGAGGGCGACATGCGCAGGGCAATAAACGCGCTCCAGGGGGCAGCCCTCTCTTCCAAGCACATAACCGCGGAGCTTGTGCACAGGCTCTCCTCGCGCGCAAAGCCTGTTGAAATCCGCCAGATGCTTGATTTGGCAATAGGGGGCAATTTCCTTGAGGCAAGAAAGAAGCTTGATTCGCTCATGATAAGCTATGGCATGTCTGGCGAGGACGTCATGATACAGGTATACCGCGAAATCCCGCTTCTCAATGTTCCTGAAAAGAGCAAGGTTTTCCTGATAGACAAGCTTGGGGAATACAACTTTCGGCTGGTTGAAGGGGCGAACGAGCGCATACAGCTGGAAGCAATGCTTGCGCAGTTCTCGCTTGCGAAGTAGTCTGCCTTCTTTTCAAGCGTTCCCGCGCCAGACCTTGAATACATAGCTCTTGGGCTGCGGGTCGCACCTTTTCGACTTTAGGAACAAATACTCCTGCCCATTTATGATTTCGTATTCAGGGCTTTCATTCATGCCAACCTGCTTTTCGTAGACCACTAAGCTGGTTCCACGCTCCAGAAAATCCACAAAATCAATCTCGAGGGGAAGGGGTTCGGCAACCACCCCCTCCCGGTAAAAATCAACCCACCTGTCGCTCATAACCCTGCATTCCCTTATTTTTTGGTCTTGCGGTATCGAATATTTCTCATGCCCGCCTAAAGCGGCTGGCATGAGGAGCAGCACTGCAATGGCGGCAGCTGCAAGCACGACCGCAAGGCCACTCAAGGGCAATCTCAGAAATTGTTTCGCGTTAGAAGCCGAGAACCTCCCCCCCAAAACTAGCGCCTGCACCGGCACAAGTATATCCAAAAATCTCATTTCTTTCACTCCAGAAAATAGGAATTGCAGGATCCCAATGAATCCTGCCAGCAAGTATGGGTCTTTGGCGCTTTTCGCATCCAGTCCAGCCGCCCAGTATATGGAGGCCAAAAAGAAAATTATGGCAGCAGCATGCTCGATTCCAAGGGGCGCAGCTATCCCTTTCATGCCGATATTGAGATACAAAAACTCATCCACGCTAAAAAGCGGGTTTCCGGCCTGGGCATAATTGAACGCAAGCCATGGCGCCCAGGCGAGCAGGAAACCGGCGATGAACCATAGCCACCCCTTTCCCTTAATCTGCAACAGGAAAACCGGGGCATATAGGATAAAATTATACCTGGAAAGGGTCGAAAGGCCGAAGAGCAGCCCCTTCGCATTGGTGGGCACCGACAATGCAATAAGCAGGAACGATAATGCATACAGGTCGCTTCCAACATTGGAGTTCAAAAGTATTGTCGGGAAGAGGAGGGCAAGCGCCGCGAAGGCAAACTGGCTTGTTTTCCGCCCCATCTCCTCCTTCCTATAAACAAGCACAAGCGAGGCCAAGTAGAGGAAACTTGCCAAAATGGCTGAAAGCAATGGAGCCAATTCTCCAGCGCCAAACGCGCAGTTTACCGCCCCAGGTAGCGGCGCCCTGAGGAATTCAAAATAAATCCTCTCCCCGCAAAACCATTTCCCTTCCAAAAGATATACGTACGGGTCCCAGTTATAGTGAAGGGACTGGTAGACTTGGAATGCCAGGAATATCGGGAAGAAAATTAGGAGCCATCTGTTTTCAACTGCAAACTCCTGCAAACGTGCAAAATGCATTTTGCTACCCTGCTTACTAGTGCATTACAACAATTTTAAAGCAGGGCGCAAGGCAAAATTGCAATGCTTGCGCAGTTCTCCCTTGCGAAGTAGAATCAACACATATTCCGGTAATTTTCAGCTGCTTTTTTCTCGATGCAACCATTTTTGCAGCCCATTATCACGTCACCGGAGAAGGTTGGCACTCCAGCGCAAACCAATCCCGAAGGGCAGTCAAAATCAAGATTGCAGCTTTTGATGCATTCGTCCTCTGCGCAATCGGGCATCCCTGGCCCTGCAGCGCCCGGCGGGCCGCACACGCCCGGGTTGCACCAGTATCCATCATCGCACCGCCTGTCGCAGTAGTTCCCTCCAACTGTCCTGCCCGGGCCCCTATCATCGGCCGAGGTATTGTTCGCATTTGCATTGGGCGGCGCAATTATTTTTGGCTTTAAACTTTCTAAATACAGCCAAGCGACGGCAACAAGCAACACAAATAGCAGAAGTGATGCTGCGACTGCCTTTTTTTCCATCAAACCGCTTTCGGGAGAAAGGTTTATATTGCAAATTCCCGTATGCCTCTCGGGTGATTGTTGTGTTCCGGAAAGGTCAAGCTGCTATGGAGTATCTGATGACTTACGGTTGGGCATTGCTCGTGATTGTGATTGCAATCGGTGTCCTCCTCATATTAAACCCGTTCAAGGCAAGCCAGCAATGCATTTTCGAGGGCTCTGGCCTTGCGTGCAACCAGCCTTCAAACCCAATAATTGGGACAGGCGGCGTGCTTTACATGACGCTTACAAACGGGATGCAGAACTCAATCTTGGTTAAGGACGTGATATGCACTGCAAGCAGGGAACCACAAACCGCCCCGGCCACCCCGATGTTTGCGATAAACATCACTGCGCAGGGAAGCGCGCAATTCAATGATACCATGAACAAGGTGTATTGCACGGACGTGAACGGCGGCACGAGCTTCACCAAAGGCTCGGACTTCTCAGGCAAGCTCTGGGTATGGTACAAGAACAAGGACGACCCATCCGGCTACCCTGACCGGCAGATGACTGCGAACATCGTCTCAAAAATCGAGTAAATTTTTTCCCTTTTCCTTCTTTTTTCTTTTTCATGGTCCAGCTTGGGCTAGCGCCTTTCTTTTCCAATACAAAAACCGCGGTCAAGCGCCTGCCTAGCTTCCGTACATTTTTGCCTTAAGCAGAAGGCCCAATATGACTGGCATCACATCAGAACCAAGAATGTGCCCCAATCCCCCGTGCGCGCAAGCCCTTTCGCCGAATTTTTTTACATCATCTGTTCGGACATTCTTCCCCCAGATGCAGATTGGGACAGGGTCAGCGGAATGCCCCTTTAGCAAAACCGGGGTCGAATGGTCCCCTGTAAGCACAATGTACGCCCCTCCCCATTTCATAAGCTTGCCCACAGCCGCGTCTATTTTCTCAATCATCTTTCTTTTCCCCTCAAAATCCCCATCATGTCCGAAGTTATCAGTCGCCTTCACGTGCAGGAGCACAAAGTCCTTTGTCTTGAGCGCCGCAATCGCAGCATTCACTTTTGCATCCAAATCAGTGTCTTTTGTGCCTGTTGCCCCTTTCACATTTTGTGCGTCCATCCCAACATACCTGCAAACCCCCTTGTACAGCGCCCCGCCTGCAATGCATGTTCCGGCAATCCCAAACCTCTCGTTCAATCCCGGAATCTTATGGAACATCCCGGTCCCACGAAGAAGCGCAACGTTTGCAGGCAATTTCCTTTCCTTCATTCTTTTCAAATTCAGATGATGTGCGGACATTTTTTCGTGCGCAATTTTCATGAACTTGTTGACAATTTCTGCAGTCCTCCTCGCCTCGGGGCTCCCATCCTTTGGCTTGCACGCAAGCACTTCCCCCTCCCCATGCGGGTCTGTGTCGCTGATTGCGGCGCAAAGCCCCCTCCCCCTAAACACGACCGATGCGCGGTGCTCCACAGTGGGCCTGAAAATCACAAGCACCCCATCCACCATCATCCCATCAAGCGCCTTCCCAATTTCCGCAGCCTCGGCTGTTGAAATCCTGCCAGCCCGCCTGTCAAGTAGCTTTCCCTTCGCGTCCACGCTCCCGAAATTGCACCTAAAAGCCACATCCCCGTGCTCCAAATCAATGCCTGCCCCAAGCGCCTCGAGCGGCCCCCTCCCTGGGTAAAATTCGCGCGGGCTGTACCCAAGAAGCTGCAGGTGCCCGGTATCGCTCCCAGGGATTATTCCTTCCCCAAGCGTGCTCATCATCCCATTTATCCCTTCTTTTGCAAGCCTGTCAATATTCTTTTTCCTGGCAGCCTCAAGCGGGGTCCTGCCCTTTACCGGAAGGTCCCCAAGCCCGTCGCAGATGAACAATATCGCCTTTTCCATCCGATGCACCATTTCCGCTAATGGCAAAAGCAGGAATATAAACATTCGCGCCCCCGAACTCCCTTGGATGAAAGCTCCAAGCCAGCTAGTGCTTGTGCTCTCGGTGCTCTCGCTAGGGGTGCTGCTGACTTTCACCTACTTCAACCAATGGGGCGAGCTTTTCTCAAACCCGGACACAGTGCTGCTCCCCTATCTCATTTTCCGCACCCTTCTTCGAATGCTGCTTGCCTATTCACTCGTCATCCTGTTCGCATTCCCGTATGGCATAATAGCCGGGCTCTACCGCCGCGCGCGCTTTTTAATGCTCCCGCTCCTTGACATCCTGCAGTCTATTCCAGTGCTTGGCTACCTGCCTGCCGCAATCCTGTTTTTCGTCAACATCCTTCCGGGCGAGCTTGGCTACGAGCTCGCATCCATATTCCTGATTTTCACGGGCATGGCTTGGGCAGTGACCTTCAGCATCATAGGCGCGGTGCGCAACATCCCAAATGACATCCGGGAGGCATCGAACTCGTTTGGCATGCGCGGGTGGAGGTACGTGCGCCATGTGGTGCTCCCTACAATATTTCCCGCTTTCATAACCGGAAGCGTGCTTGCGTGGGGCGGCGGCTGGTACTTCCTTGTGGCTGCAGAGCTCATATCATACGGGAGCGTGCCGCACGCGCTTCCAGGAATCGGCTCGTACATGGGGAACGCGGTCTTCTCGCAGGGCAACATTGCATCTGCGATATTTGGCCTCATCCTGTTCATCGCGGTCGTGTATACCATAAACCAGACCGTTTGGAAGCCCTTGATTGCCTACTCGAAGCGCTTTAGGATCCAGACCATGGAATCGAATGCTGCAGTGAAGTTCGAGCCGGCAGAGGGTAAAATAATCGACATGTTTGAATGGCTCATGGAGCGCAAGGGAGGCATTGACGAATTCCTGGCAAGGGCGTTTGACCGCCTAGGGGCGTTTGCATCGACTGTAAAGCTCCCAATAAGGCACATCCCCCGCAGGCGCGTGCACGTCCCGCTCCCGCGCTGGGAGGTGTTCTCAATCTACACCGGCCTTTTCATCGGAATAATGCTCCTGTTCGCGTTCTTCTACGCTTCTGCGCTTGCGCAGCAGCTCCGCAACATAGTGCACTCCATCTCCTCGTACCCCGATGCGCTCAACCTCCCTGCCTACACATTCTTCTCATTCCTTCGCATACTCGCCGCCTACCTGATTGCGCTTTCATGGACAATGGTTGCCGCAATCCTCGTGACTAGGAGCAAGCGCCTCTATGACCTGTTCCTCCCGGTTTTCGACATAGGGCAATCAACCCCGGCGCTTGCGCTCTTCCCGTTCATAGTAGTGATTGTGATACAGGTGCTAGGCGGGGGCACTCTCTCAATCGAGGCCGCTTCAATACTCCTGCTTCTCACAGGCACGCAGTGGTACCTCCTATTCAACATAATCGGGGCAATACGCCACATACCTGGGGACGTGCTTGAGGCCTCGCGCGCTTTCGGGGTGCGCGGAAAGCAGTTCTACCGCGACATCCTCATCCCAGCAATCATTCCCGGCATCCTGCTTGGCTCGATTCAGGCATGGGGCGGGGCATGGAACGCGCTAATCGTGAGCGAATATATAGTTTTCTCAAGCAACACCTATTCTGTGCAGGGGCTTGGGGCGTTCCTTACGCGCGCGACGCTGCAGCCAAACCCGGACCCGTGGATAATAACGCTTGCGGTTGCGACCATGACTCTCACGGTGCTGCTGATGAATTACCTTGTCTGGCGCCCGCTTTTCGCATATGCTGAGAAATACAAGTTCGAAGGGACGTAAAAATGGCAAAAGGAAAGCACCCCGAAATAGAGCTTAGGCACGTGACCAAGGAGTTCACCGAGAACCGCTCAAAAGGGGTTGCAATTTCGGACATCTCTTTCCAGATAAACGAGCACGAATTCGTGTGCGTTGTGGGCCCCTCCGGCTGCGGCAAGTCCACCCTGCTTCGCATCATGGCAGGCCTTGAGTTCCCCTCCTCCGGCCGCGCCATTTTCTGCGGCAAGCCGATCGCAGGCCCAAACCCCAAGCACTCCGCAATGATTTTCCAAACATTTGCGCTTCTCCCATGGCGCAACGTTTCCGAGAACATTGAGCTTGGCCTCCAGTCTGTAGGGATGCCAAAGCAGAAGCGTGTGGAAATAGTGAACAAGTACCTGCGCATCATGGACCTTGAGGATTTTGCAACCGCCTACCCGTTTGAGCTCTCGGGCGGTATGAAGCAGCGCGTGGGAATTGCGCGCGCGCTTGCGATCGAGCCAAGGGTGCTTCTTATGGACGAGCCATTCTCCTCACTCGATGCGATGACCGCGGACCAATTGCGCAACGACGTGCTTGAGATTTGGCGCAACCCCAAAACAAAAACGAACACATTCGTTATGATTACGCACTTAATCGAAGAGGCAGTGTTCCTGGCTGACAGAGTTATCGTATTGTCGAAAAGGCCTGGGAGGGTTATTGCTGATATTCCAATCGACATCCCCCGCCCCCGCCCAGAGCACGTGCGGAGCAAAATATTCTTCGACATGTGCGACATGCTTCGCAGGCTAATCAGCTACCATGAGCAGAAGTAGAACCTTGTTTCTCAATCTTCTTTAGCACTTCCTCAAGCACGATTTTCTCAAACTCCTTTGTAATCCGAAGCGACGCAGCCACATCGTGCCCGCCCCCTGATTCAATCCCATCTCTCAATTCTGATTTCAGCTCCTCAATCAATCTTGTCGCATTGAACCCCGCATCCCGGGCTGCGGAATTCGCCCTGAACGAAATCAGCCTCTCCCCGTGCCCAATCACAATTGTGGGCTCTCCCTCTTTTTTCACAGAATCAAAATACGCGCCCGTGATTTTGCCCCGGGAAGGGAATTCATTGTGCTTCGCAAGCTTGTCCAGCCCAATCAAATACACCTTGAACCCCCCAACCTGCTTTTCCCTTGCGTAATCTCCAGCCATTTTTGCAATGTTCTCCATCTTTTCCCTTGCCTGCCCGACAATTTGCGCAAGCAATCCCTCGTCCGTTAGCACGCTCTCGAAAAACTCCAGTGTATTTGCAAAGTTCGCATAGGTTGCAAGGAAATCAAGCGCAAGCGCCTTTCTCTCATCCTCCTCATCTGGAGAGTATAGCCTGCTCTTGTCGCCAGTGAGCGATATTCTTGAAACCGCGTCCATCCTGCCCGCCTCCACCCCGGCGATTTTCGCAATTTCGCAGCAAAGCAGGCCCGCAGGGTATTCGCTTGCAGCCCCTGCCCTCCAAGGGGTTACGAAAACTGATGCAAGCTCATGTGCGCATGAAGCGGGAGGGTGGTGGTCCACTATCAGGATTTCAATTCCAGCGCTTTTCACAATAGCCAATGCCTCAACGCTCTCAACGTTCGCGCCAAAATCAACCAAAATAAGCAGGGGGGCAAATGCGCCCCTAAGGGCAGAAATGTCCCGCAGCGCATCAGCAGTATTGTAAATTGCGGAATTGTGCTGAACTGCTGAGAATTTCGCAGGTCGAAGCACTGACGCAACCCCAATGCCTGCAGAAATCCCATCCGCATCGTTGTTATAGCGAAGAATAACCTGCCTCCCAAGCAATTTTGCAGCAAGCAATTTCCTCGCAGCCTTCTGCATCTCGGGCACAAGCTTTTGCATTGTTTCATTATCCAAAAACAGCTTTGCATTCGCAAGCTTCGCACCGCTCTCTGCTTTTTCCACTACCTCGGCAGCTTTCTTCCCCTCAACCCTTTCTACCTGCTCGCACACAAGCTGTGCTTTTTCCCCCCTAAACTCAAGCCTTCCTTTCATTCTCACATACTCGCCTATTGCAAACCTCTCCGGGCTCAGCGCTTCAGTAACCCCATTCTCATTTGAAATCAGGTAGACTAGCGTTCCCCTTGCCTCAAAGAAGCGTGAAACAATCCCCTCTACCTCTGCCTGCTGCTCATTTCCAATCGATGTCATATGATACATTTTATAGCTCCAAAGGAATATAATCAAACCGAGGGTTTTCACATGGAGCCAGAGGGTGAAGGATTCAAGTTCATAGAGCACACGGCTGACGTGATGTTCGAGGCCTACGGAAAGGACTTTCCAGAGGCAATATCAAACGCGGCAAAGGCAATGTTCTCAATCACCGGCCATGCAAACCCGAAAAAGAAGTTCGTGCTGGAGATTGAATCGACCTCGCTTGAGCTTCTCGTAGTTGATACGCTCGCGCAGCTGCTTGCGGAATCGGACATACGCGAGATGGTGCTCTCAAAAATCGAAGTGAAGAAATTCGACCCGAACAAGTTCACGCTCTCATTGGTTGCTTACGGTGAGCACAAGCCTCCAAGGGATTCAATAAAAGCGGTCACCTACCACGAGCTTGCTGTGGAGAAATCGCCTAATGGCTGGAGAATACAGGTGCTATTGGACATTTGAAGAAGGCGGCAGGATGCCATCGCCTCCTCTTCGCTTTGCAAACTTGAAATACGCAACCCCTGCGGCAGCTGCTATGGCAACTGCACCAAGCGCATAAACGTAAATATCGCTGCCCCCTGCATTGTTTTCTGGCTTTAAAGCGCCCTCCTCCTTTCCATTATCCGTTTCTGCAGGGGCTGGCTCTACTGTAATATTCCCAGCACTCTTGTTTTCTACATCCCCCCCTCCAATCTCTGCGCCCCCTTCACCCTCTTGCTCTTCTGCCTCAACGCTTCCGCACAGGCCGGTATCATTTACAAGCTCCCCTTCGATGCATACCATCTGCCCATTTTTCGAGCAATTCCCCTCCAGCGTCCCGTCGCTGCAGGATAATGGAATGCACCTAGTTTGCGTCGCATCCGCCCGGTGCGTTTGCGGACAGCCGCACCTCTCTATATCCTCAAATAGCCTGCCTTTTGGCGTGCAATATTGCGGCTTATTCGCAGAGCACTCCCCAAACGCAGTCCCATCAGAGCATTTGAAATCCGAGCATAGCGGCTCCCCGTTCTGGGAGTAAATGCACGTTTCCCCTTTTGCAGAGCAGTCCTCAACAGCAAAATCATACCTCCATTTGCCATTCAGGCAGTATGTCCCGGCAACTCTTGAGCCGTCCTTGTCTCCGGAAAAAAGGCACTTCCTGTTTTTCCAATTTCCTTCGGTGCATTCGGGCAGCATGCAATCGTTTCCGTCAACTGAGTAGAACGGGGGGCATCCGCACAAGCCAGGCATTTTTTTCGGGTCCCAAATCCTATACCCAGTTGCAAACACTTCGATGTTGCAGACTTTGGGCTTTATCACCATGCATTTGTTCCGTGCAGTCATATCGCTGCAATAATACCCCTCCTTGTAATCGCATGCCCCTAAAATCTGAATGTCCTTTAGGTAAAAGGAGAATGTCCTGCCTGCAAACTCCCAATAATTCCGGACGCCCTTCTCAGGATTAAGGAGCATTCTCATATATTCTATTTTTTCAGGCTTCATGTCCCTAATGATCAAATGGTGCCCAAGCAGGCTCACATTCATTCCAGCGCAAATGTCATGGTTATCCGGAATGCCGCACGTCTCGTTTATATCAGTATATTCAAGCGCCATGCTCAGGTTCTCAAATGCCGCATCCATGCCTCCCAAATCCGCACTTTCATTCTGCTCCAAGTTTATCTCACCAAGCCTGTGCGTGTTATAGCTGGCATCAAATTCCTCGATGCCCAAAGTGAGCTTAATATAATCTATAACCGGGGCGCACAGCTGCGGCTCATCCTGCGCATTGGCAGTTTGCATCAGGGCGAACAAGAGGAAAATTGCCCAATAAACTCGTTTCATACCTCATCCCCTCACTCATACCTTAGCGCCTCAACAGGAGGCAGGTCTGCAGCCCTCCTTGCCGGTATGAACCCTGCAATCCCCCCGACCCCGAGCGCAAACGCCATTGCAAAGAGCGCAAGCTCGACTGAAACTTCTGCGGCAATCCCGAACGCCCCTACAAGCAGCGACACTCCGGCCCCAAGCGCCACGCCAAGCACCCCCCCAACCATCCCAATAAGGGCCGCTTCCAGTATGAACGATTCAAGTATGTCATTCCTTGTCGCTCCAATAGCCTTCAATACGCCGATTTGCTGCGTCCTCTCCATCACGGCCATGAACATCGCATTAGCTACCCCCACCCCTCCCACGAGGAGCGAAATTCCTGCAATCCCACCCAAAAATACCGTGAGCAGGCTGGTTATGTTCCCCACCTGCTCGTTTATGAAATCCGATGTGATCAGGGTGAAATCCTCGTTCCCCTCGCCAACCTTGTGCGCGGAGCGCAGCTCAAGTGAGATATCCTCTGCCACGTCCTTTGCCTCAAACCCGGGCTTGGTCTTCATGTAAATATAATTTATCTCGTTTGGGAGCAGCACAGAGCCAAACATGTCCTTTGCGTCCTCATATGGCAAGTAAACGCTCGTATCAGTGTCATCAAAAGTGTTCCCAGTCCTCTTAATCAGCCCGACCGCGCGGAACTTCTTCCCGTTTATGAGCACAACAGAGTTCAGCACAATCGGAGACCTGAAAATGTCGTTTGCAATCTTCGCCCCGAACACCACAGTCCCCCTGTCCCCTGGCGCAAGCCACCTTCCCTGCTCGATTTCAATCGTAGTCACGTCAGTAAACGCCTCTGGCTCCACTCCCATTATGTTCGCAGACAGGTTCTGCCCCCGGAATTCTATTGTGGGCCGCTGCATTATCACGTTTGTAGACAGCCTTATTCCCGGGACCTTCTCAAGCCTTTGCGCATCATTCTCAAACAGCTTCCCGCTTGTTGGCGAAAGCTGCCCTCCTCCCCCTCCGGACTGCAGCTGCTTCAGGCTCCCGGGGGTGACGATAATTTCATCCTTCCCGAACATCTCCAATTCCTTGTTTATGCCATTTGTCAGCCCCTGCGCAATGGCGATGAGCGCGACTATCGCCCCAATCCCGATCACAATCCCGAACACGGTGAGCCAAGAGCGAAGCCTCCGCTGCCTCATGTTGCGTATGGCGAACAAAAACAGGTCCAGGTGTCTTGCCATGCTCCCAATTCTCAAAAGGTATTCTTAACTATTGGCAGCCGCACGTAATAGACGCCGTTCTCGTCCATCACCACGACCGGGTCGCGCGAGAGGGATTTTAAGTCGATTTCAAACACCCCTCGCTCAAGCATCCTGATGTTCTCTAAATCCAGCGCAACAATCTTCTTCCCATTGCCGTTCTTGGTAAACACAAACGCAGAGGAGCCGCAGTCGCAGGTCTGCCGCACCTTCTCGAACTCCTTGCCGCAGACCTTGCACGTGTGCATAAAGACCCCGATTAGAACTTGGCAGCTATTGTTTCGTAGAGCTTTTCAACGTTTTCCCCAGTCACTGCGGAAATCCCGACCATCGGGTACTGCGGGAACGCCTCCCTTATCCGAAGCATGTTTGCGGTCGGCAAATCTATTTTGTTCGCAACGAGTATGACTGGCACGCTTTTTGCCTCAAGATTGCCCAAAATCGTGATATTCACCTGCGTGTACGGGTCCTCGCTTGCATCCATCATCACAAGCGCGGCATCCACATCCGCAAGCCCCTTGATCGCCTCGATTATGCCCCTTGTTGCTTCCTTTGCACGGGCTTTTGCTTCCTTCTCGCCCAAACCGAACTCCATAAAATCCCGGTAATCAACCTTCACCGCAATTCCCGGCATGTCCAGTATTGTCATCGGTATCGTCATACCGCCCTTCATCTTTATCACTACATGCTCCTTTTTCTGCACCAGCCTAGTTTCGTGGGGTATTACGGATACTGCCCCAAGGGGCTCTCCGGACCAGTCTATGCATATCCGGTTGGCAAGCGTGGTTTTCCCTGCATTCGTGGCACCGTACAGCCCAAGGGCGATCGATTTCCTCTTCCTAAAGAGCTTTTTCCTTAGCCACTCTATTATCTTCCCTAACATCTAAATCCGCCACATCCATACGCAATCAACAATTAAAAAAGCAACCCAAGAAGCGCCTCTTATCGGCGTTCCATTCCCTGCCACAAACCCCCCGAAACCTTTAAATGCCCCTTCCCGATAAGCTCTTTAGTTTCCTGATAAACCTTTGAGGTGGTTTGGTGGCAAAAGGAAAAGACATGCTGGCAACAATCGGGCCATGGGCTTACATAATCGGCCTTTTGATTGCCGTTCTTGCGGGGGTTTTCGCTCCTGGCAACACAACCGCAATCTGGGGCCTAATGGCGCTCGGGCTGCTAGTCGGGCTTGCAAACGTGACCGAGAAGGAGGTAATGCTCTTCCTGGTCGCATCGCTTGCATTCCTGCTCTCCGCAAGCTCGCTTGGAAGCGTGTTTTCGGTGCTCCCGACGGTTGCAGACCTTGAGATGGGCAAGTGGGTCGCAGGGATAATGAGCTACCTTGTGGCATTCACCGCGCCCGCAGCGGCAATAGTTGCGCTAAAGGCGCTCTACGAGATTTCAAAATCAGCGTAAATCTCCAACAGGCAAGCGCAACGCACGGGGCTTCTTTTTGCCCCGCTTCTTTTCTTTTTCCGTTCTTTCTTTTCCCAAAATGAGCTTTTCCCTACCTTTTCCACGTTACTCCGTAATTCTTGCCCCAGAGCCTCAGGCTTCCCCGATGTGCATATTCCCCGCCCCACCCAACCGGGTAATCCCACCTAGACAGGTTGAGCCCCCCTCCATGGCTCTCCGTCCTGTATCCATAATGCGGCTCCCCCACTTCGACTCTCAGGCTTGTGCACTGCTCCTTGTTTATCGAAATGCTGACATTGTAATTCCCGGGCGATTGGAACTTGCAAATTGCGCTCCCGCTCCGGATTCCGTTACCAACCCATCGCTCGCCCAAAGGGCATTCTACATACACGGATTCCCGCCACCCCGCATCGGTTGAAAAATATACTCGCGCCTCATCCCCCGGGCCAAGCACTTCGCTCTCTATCCGGAGTGCGCATCCCCCCTCGCTTGCAAATGCTAACCCCAAAGCAAGCAGCAATGAACATAACACAATCCCAATTCCCTTTGCCATAGGCTAGCTTATGTGGAAAAAAGAATAAAAAGAAGAGACCTGCACACTTTCGCGGGCGACAAAAAAACTATCATGCACCTCGCGGTGCAAGCCCGAGAAGCCTTCAGCTTCCCGGTCGCCCACGAAACTCAGATCAGGTGCAGCGAGTATTTCACGAACAATGCCACGAACAGCAGCGATATTGTGTTCAATATCTTAATCATCGGGTTTAGCGCAGGTCCGCTCGTGTCTTTCAGCGGGTCTCCAACAGTATCCCCAACAACCGCAGCCTTGTGCGCATCGCTCCCTTTCCCGCCGAACGCGCCGCGCTCAATATACTTTTTCGCATTGTCCCAAGCGCCCCCTGAAGTGCTCATGAACACAGCTATGAACTGCCCTGAGATGAGCGCGCCTGCAAGGAACCCGCCAACTGCCGCAGGCCCAAGCGCAAACCCGATCACAAGCGGGGTCCCTACTGCAAGCAGCCCGGGCACGAGCAGTTCCCCAAGAGATGCTTTTGTTACAATATCAACGCACCTTGCGTAATCCGGCTTCTGCGTCCCTTTCATTATGCCCTTCATGGTCCTAAACTGCCTCCTCACCTCGATAATTATGCCTTCCGCGGCTTTCGCCACAGCCATCATCGAGTAGGCGGAGAACACGAAAGGCAGCACCCCTCCGATAAGCAGCCCAATGAGCACAGCAGGCTCCATGATGTTTATGACTGGCAGACCGCCCACCACTGCCAGCCCTGCCACTCCGATTTTCTCTGCCGCAATATTGACTTCCTGCGCAAACGCAAGCAGCAGCGCAAGCGCGGCCAGCCCAGCAGAGGCAATCGCAAACCCTTTCGTAGTTGCTTTGGTGGTGTTCCCGACCGCGTCAAGCTTATCAGTAATATCCCTGACCGATTTTGGCATGTTGCTCATTTCCACAATCCCACCAGCATTGTCCGAGACCGGGCCGAATGTATCCACTGCAACTATGATGCCTGTGAGCGAAAGCATCGCCATCGCTGCCACTGCAACCCCGAACACCCCTGCGAACTTGAATGCAAGGAATATCCCAAGCACAATCACAATCGCAAACGGGCCGGTGCTCTTCAACCCGACCGCAAGCCCGGCTATGACATTTGTTCCAGCGCCTGTTTTTGCCGCTTCTGCAATTGTCTGCACAGGCTTTTTCTTGGTGGAAGTAAAATAATCGGTTATTTGCACTATTGCAAGCGCCACCACCAGCCCCACAATGGATGCCCCAAACGCGCCAAGCTGGCTCACCTCCGGGTTATCTCCCGGAAGCACTGCAAAGCAAATCACTGCAAATGTTATCCCAGAAAGCACGGCTGTCACCAATATGCCTTTCCAAAGCGCAGCCATCGGGTCTCCCTTTTCCTTCACTTTCACCACATTCACTCCAAACACGGTCGCAACTATTGCGCCTGCCGCAATCAAAAGCGGGAATATCACCCCGTATATCCCAAACACGAAATTCCCAAGTATCATCGCCGCGATGAGCGTCACAACATACGATTCGAACAAATCCGCGCCCATCCCTGCGCAGTCCCCCACATTGTCCCCTACATTATCTGCAATCACCGCAGGGTTCCTTGGGTCGTCCTCAGGAATGCCTGCCTCAATTTTCCCCACCAAATCTGCTCCAACATCCGCGCCTTTTGTGAATATCCCTCCCCCAACCCTTGCAAACATTGCAATAAGCGATGCACCGAATCCCATTCCCGCAATCATTTGGAGAAGCGAAGTGATCCTGTCCGCCCCTGAAGGCAGCAGCCCTGTTTCCATCGCATAATTATACCAATAAATAAGCACCACTATTCCAGTCAACCCCAATCCCACGACCGCAAGCCCCATCACGGTCCCAGCCTGGAACGAAACCCCGAGCGCCGCATTCAGCCCCTTTTTTGCAGCCTCGGCAGTCCGAACATTCCCCAATGTGGTCACGGCCATCCCCATATACCCTGCAACCGCAGAGAACACGGCGCCAACTATGAACGCTATTGCAATCCCAATCCACGTCGGGTCCACGTACATTCCAAGCGCGAAGAACAGCACTGCAATGACCGCTGCAAACATTGCCACAGTCTTATTCTGCCTTGAGAGGTATGCCATCGCCCCTTCCCTTATCGCATCCGCTATGAAGTTCATCCTCTCATTCCCGGTCGGCAGCTTCTTGATTTTCAAGTAGTACACTATGGAGCCGCCGATTGCAAACAGCCCGCAAATAAGCGCGATAGCCTGGTATAGCGATGCGTCTATGGTCATGAATCCACCTCTCCGAGGTGATTGAACTGATAAGATTTATAAGAAGTCGCTAGCCCGTGCTCTATTATTTCGCTTTTCGCGCTGCGGCTTTCTGCTCCGCTGCAATCTCCCGCAACAATCCGATGACCATCAAATCCAGCTTCGCAAAATCCGGATCATCGTTCGCATTATACAGCCTGTCGTGCTGTATGTTCCGCGAGCCGGCATTGCTCGCCAATATCACTTTAATCCCAGCTTGCTTTGCACCCCTCGCAAATTCCATAATCTGGGGAATGCGCCACTCCTCAGTATCCATTATGATCAGATTCACGTTTTTCGGAAGAAGCGCGCCGGGCAGGTCTATCTCGCCTTTCATGTCAAGTGATGGCGCCGTATATTTTAGCTCGTTCCTTAAGTGCCCCCTATACCCCTCAAGGCTCTCCTGCCCAAGGAATGACACAAGGCATATCCTCATTCCCTTTGACAGCCTGGCAAAATCAGCCTTTATCATACGCACTTTACCGGTGCTTGGCTCAAGGCTGCCTCTTTCTACAACTTCCTTTGCACTTCTCAGAGCCTGTTCTCTATTGGCATCCGCAGTTCCGCGCCTGCCCATCATTCCCATCCTGCTTCTCGGTTCTGCTGGTAACGTCTGTTTCCTTTTTGCCCTCTGCCTTTCTACAAGTGCAAAAATAAGCGGGCCGATAAATTTCTTATCCATGTCCAAGCTTATGGCAAATCATGCTTTTAATCCAAATCCCCCAGCGCACCAATCAATAAAAACTCGCCTTCCCTAATATTCCCGCGGGAGTCGCCTAGCGGTCAATGGCGCGAGGCTCAGGACCTCGTCCCTTAGTGGGTTCGTGGGTTCGAACCCTTTTCTTTCCCGGAAAGAAAAGCGTTCACGGAAAAGAAAGCCGTGACTGCGAAAAATATCGGAAGCTCCGCTTCACGTTTTTTCGCCCTGAAACATGGAAAGAAAAGGATTGCCCAAAAATCCCATCTCCCGCATTTATTGTCACAAAAATCCCACCGGAACGCTGAAAGCGTTACGGGGTTATCGCGCCAGCGATAAGATCTCCCACATTTCTTTTCATGTGATCTATCATGTCCCGAACCAAAGACCGCTCAAAGACAAAGAATTTCCGCCAACTTCTCAAGCAAGCAAAATCAATCCCAGAGCCGGTGCTAAAGAAGCTCGTGAAACAGAAATACCATATTATTGGAAACCACTCGGCTGTGAAAATGTGCGGCTGGACCGGAAAAAAAATCAAAGGCGGCATAGCCTGCTACAAAAATGCTTTTTACGGAATCGAATCCCACCGCTGCATCCAGTCCACCCCTGTGCTGCTTTTCTGCAACCACGCGTGTGTGTTCTGCTGGCGGATGATGCCCGAGGAAAGTTTAATACTAAACAAGCCAGCCTTTTCAGATACTCCTGCTCCCGAGTTTGAATGGGACAAGTCCGAAGCAATCGTGGACCAGTTCATCTCTGCGCACCGCAAAACCGTTTCAGGATTCGGAGGAAGCTCTCTAGTGGGCAAGACGCTTTTCAAGGAGGCAAACGACCCGAAGCACGTGGCGCTCTCGCTCACAGGCGAACCCACAATGTACCCTTACCTCTCGGATTTGCTCTCAGAGTTCCACAAGCGCGGCATCTCCACATTTCTGGTGACAAACGGCACATTCCCGGAAGCGATTGAAAAATGGGAAACCCTCCCAACGCAACTATATGTTTCGCTCGTAGCTCCGAATAAGGAAGTTTATCTCAAGGCAATCAGGCCAATCTCGCCAATTTTATGGGAAAAGTACATGAAAACACTTGCAATGTTCCCAGAGCTTGGAAAGAAAACAAGGACTGTACTAAGAATGACGCTAACAAGAAATGTGAATACCGCGCCAATCGAAGGCTACATTGAGCAAATCCTTATTGCAAAGCCCCATTATGCAGAGGTAAAAAGCATGGTGTTCGTAGGCGGCTCAAGAAATCCAAGCAGAGGGCTATCGTTCGATTCCATGCTCTCAATGGATGAGATTCGTGAATACGCAAAAAAGCTGGCAGACGCCACAGGATACCTGGTAGCTGCAGAGCATATCCCTTCCAGGATTGTTCTTTTATGCAGGGACAAGGAAGCGGTGAAAAAGCGGCTTATTGATTTCAAATTCCTGTTTCCAAATGCTAAAACGAGCTCTTGAGCCTCCCCATCGCCCCGCTCACTATTGAAATCGCCTTCTTGTACTCAGAAATTTCAACTACCTCTTCATCTGTATGGTCAAGCTTCGAATCTCCCGGCCCGTACGCAATTGTCGGAATGCCGGCAGGCCCTGTGATATTCATGTCCGCGCTCCCGCTCTTCTTCACGTACCTTGCAGTAAGCCCATGTTCCCGTATTGCAGGCACGAACGCGCGCACAAGCGGGTGATTAGGCTCAATCCCATACCCAGCAAGCTGCTCCTTTACCTCAATATGCACATTCTTTGGCAATATCGATTTCATCTTGTGCTCAATATCCAATGCGCTCTTCCCAGGCGGGAACCGCACATCAATGTCAAACTCAAGCTCCGAGGGAATGACATTTAGCACTTCCTTATCCCCGCACTTAACATGCGTAATATTCATGATTACAGAATCAAATGTCCCGTGCTGCGGGTAAGTGCTCCTCATTGCCTGGTAGAACTCAAATGTCCTCTCGACCGGGTTCTCCTCGCTCATTCCCGCGTGTGTTGCCTTCCCATGCGTCTTGCCCTCAATCACCATGCGCCCCTTGTAAGCAATAATCACTCCACTCATGTTGCTCGGCTCCCCAAGTATCGCGAGCTTTGGCTTGCAGTATGTAAGAAGATGGTACGCACCCTTCGAAGTGGTGATTTCCTCTTCCACCACTCCCGCAACCATCACATTGTAATCAACATTTGCCTTAGCCGCACCGAACAATAGCGCAGCCATCGGGGACTTGGCATCCACTGCCCCTCTCCCAAATATTTTCCCGTTCTCATGCTTCACGGGCAGCTTTCCCGGGACAGTATCAATATGCCCGAACACAAGCAGGTCTATGGGCTCATTGCGCTTGCAATTGGTCGCAACTGCATTTCCAGCCTCATCTATCCAGCTCTCCATAAACCCCAATTCCTTCATCTGCGAATGAAGCACTCGCGCAGCTGGCGCCTCGTGCCTGGAAGGGCTGTATGCCTCCACAAGCGCTAACAAAAATTCTGTTTCATTCATGATATCGCCTCAACCCTACCGCATTCTGTTCATTGGACTATCTCTTCAAGCGCAGCCATCACCCTATCCGCATCTTCCCTTGTGAAAATCAGCGGAGGGACGAACCTAAGCACAGTGTCCCCTGCAGAAAGAGCAATCACTCCCTTTGCAGCCAGCGCAAGCAGGTATTCCTTCGCAGGCTTTTTCATCTCAACCCCGATTATTAGCCCCCTGCCCCTCACTTCCCTAATATCCTTTTTCCTCCCTGCAAGCTCCCTAAGCTTTGAAATGAAATATTCTCCAACATCCCTTGCATTCTCAAGCAGCCTATCCTTCTCAATAGTTTCAAACACCGCAAGCGAAGCTGCGCAGCAGAGTGGGTTCCCTCCGAATGTTGAGGTATGCTGCAATGGCTTTAGCGATGCCGCAACCTCCTCCCGCACAATAGTTGCGCCCATAGGAAGCCCGCCCGCAATCCCCTTTGCTATGCACACAATATCTGGCTTTATCCCCTCATGCTCGCACGCGAACATCTTTCCAGTCCTTCCCATTCCTGTCTGAATCTCATCAACTATCAGAAGCGCGCCCTTCTGGTCGCAAATTTCCCGCACAGCCGTCAGATATCCCTCTGGAGGAACCCTAATGCCCCCTTCCCCCTGTATGCACTCCATGAACACCGCAGCAGTATTCTCATCCACTGCCTGCCTCATGGACTCCGCATCCCCATATCTTGCGTACTTCACCTGCTCCACAAGCGGGAGGAAAGGTTCCTTGTAAGCAGGCTTGAAAGTAAGCGACAATGCGCCCATGCTCTTGCCATGGAAGCCCATCATGCATGCTACAAAATTCTTCCTCTTGGTATGCGCCCTTGCGAACTTGAGCGCTGCCTCTATCGCCTCTGCCCCGGAATTCGAGAGAAATGACCTGCTCACCCCCAATGGCTCGCCTATTTGCGCAAGCTTCGCAAGCAACCTTGCCCTCTTCTCATTCTGGAACAGCTCATAGCAAGTAATGAGCGTTCCAGCCTGTTCGCTCACAGCCTTCACAAGCGCAGGGTGGTTATGGCCCAGAACCGCTACCGCAACCCCTGCAGCACAATCAAGGTATTCCTTCCCCTCAGTATCCCAAACCCTGCACCCCTGCCCCCTAGCAAGCGCAATGTCCCTCTTTGGGTAAACAGGTATCTCAAAGCGCTTTTCCATTTCCAATATTTCCTTTGTTTCCATGCAATCCACTCATTTACTTTGAAATATGCGTCCCCTTTCCCGAAAGCGCGGATGAAATTGGCGAATCCACTGTCCCATTCGCAATTATCACTTCCCCCACTCCGCCAGAAAGCGCTTCCCTCGCTGCCAATAGCTTTCTCTTCATTCCTCCAGTCGCCTTCTTAATCGCATCCTCTATTTGCGAAGCGCTCATTCTTGCAACCAACCCTTGCGGAAAGTTCTCATAATACCCGTCCACATCAGTCAGCAGCACGAGTCTCTGCGCCCGAATCGCAGATGCAATCATCGCTGCACTCCTGTCCCCATCCGAGTTCAAAGGTTCGAATTCCTCTGAAAGCGTTATTGGAGCAACCACTGGCGCAAACCCCTCCCGCAGCAATATTTGCAATAGCTTCGCATCCACCTTCTCAATCTTGCCTGTATAATCATCCCGAATCATCTTTGTTTTCCCGTTCTCCAAGCTTGTGAGTATTTTCCTCTTCGCACGGAGCATACTCCCATCCATTCCGCACAAGCCTACTGCATTCACTCCGAGCTTCTGCAACCTCGCCACCAAGCTCTTGTTTATTTTTCCAGCAACCGCCATCATGAAAATCTCAATCATTTCCCTTGTAGTCCTGCGTGACTTGAACCCTTCTGGGGAAGTGATTTGCTCGACTTTCACTCCCATCCTTTCCGCAAGGTTCGTGGTTTCAGCAGCCCCGCCATGCACAAGCACAAACGGTTCCCCTAGCTTTGCTGCATCCGCAAGGAGCTTCTCCTCCTTTCCGAATATGCTCCCACCCATTTTGATTACTATCATTTTCTCACTCGCCCATCCCGGTTCGCCATTCCATCCCCTAAATTGGATGCATTCCTGGCCTCCATAGCCCTTCCTTCTCATCCAGCCCGAACATGAGGTTCATGCACTGGATTGCCTGCCCCCCGCTCCCCTTCACCAAGTTGTCAATCGCGCTCATCACAACCACCCTTGGCATTGTGGGGTCAAGCTCGAACCCTATATCGCAGAAATTGGTTCCCACCACCATTTTGGGCTCAGGATACCGGTACAGCGTTCCCTTTTCCTTCACCAATCTCACAAACGGGCTGTCCCGATAAAACCCCCTATACGCTTTCCACATGTCAATATCCGCCAATTGCTTTGGCAGCCAGCAATGCACAGTGCTCATTATGCCCCTGACCATTTCCACAGCATGCGGGGTGAGTCCAACCCTTACCTGCCTTCCAGCAAGCAAGCTCATCTCCTGCTCTATTTCTGCGGTATGCCGATGCCCAGTCGGCTTATATGACCTCACAACCCCCTGCCTTTCCGGGTGATGGGTTGAAATGTCAAAGCTCGCGCCAGCAGCAGCGCTTCCGATCTTGGCGTCTGCAATAATCCTCTCAGTGTCTATAAGCCCGTTCTTCACCAATGGCGCAAGCGCCAGTATCACTGAGGTGGAAAGGCAGCCTGCGGCTCCCACGAGCTTCGCATTCCTAATCTCCTCGTGATGCAGCTCCGGAATCCCAAGCACGGCTTGCGAGAGCAGCTCCGGATGCCTGTGCTTGGTGTAATATCGCTCGTAAGTTTGCGCATTCCTCAGCCTAAAATCCGCTGACAAATCAATGATTTTCATTCCGCTATTCATGAACTCCGCCACGTAATCCATGGCCTTCTCATGAGGGGTGCAAAGGAACACCACATCCGAATCGCGCTTCATATCCTTCACTGAGCTGAACTTCTGCTGCGAAAAGCTCCTCAAGTTCGGGTGTATTTTGGTTGCAAACTCGCCTGCGAACCTCTCGCTTGTAATCTCTTGCACCTGCACTTGCGGGTGCATGAGCAACAAGCGGTAAAGCTCGCCCCCAGTATAGCCGGATGCCCCAATTACGCTTGCCTTAATCATATCAAATCAACCCCTATCTCTTTGCAACGCCCATGAAAAAATCAATCATCTTCCCGGGAAGGTCTACTCCAGTTGGCGCAATCGAGTTCCTAAACTCGGCGGTATGGTTCACCTCGTGCACCATCACCCCTTCCTTCCCCTCCATCATATCCACCCCGTAAATCCCGTTCCCCGCAAGAGCGGCGCTTGCCCGCACTGCAAGTTCCTTCATTTCAGGTGTAAGCGCGCATCCGCTTGCGCTCCCGCCCCTCCCGGTATTGGTAATCCAGCCAGGCGAGCTTCGGTAAATCGCACCAACCGCCTCGTTCCCAATCACAAACGCCCGAATATCCCTGCCCGGCTTTTGCACGAACTCCTGCAGGTAGTAAATTTTCTGCCAAACGTTCCCCATCTCTTCCCTGCTCTCAATCGCAGCCTCAAACGCATCCCAGTCATTCAGCTTCTGCACCATCCTTGCCCAGCTGCCCACTACTGGCTTTATCACAAGCGGGAATCCCAACTGCTCCGCAGCCTTCCTCGCGCTCTGGGGCGAGCACGCAACAATGGTTCTCGGAGTGGGTACTCCTGCCCTTGCAAGCGCAAACGAGGTGGATGCCTTGTCCCCAAACAGCCTTTGCGCTGCATAGGAATTCACAACAGGCACGCCCGCGTTCTCCAAGTACTGCGTAATGTACAGGCTCCTAGAATAGCTCGAGGACCGCTGCAGTATCGCATCAAACTTCCCAAGCTCCCCTGTCTCGTGCGCATCCATCACAATATCCGAATCATTTATTTTCTCAAGCTCCGCTCCCCTCACCCTCGCCGCTTCGCAGAGCTGCTTGTTCTCCACAGTTATGATTGAATACACGACCCCCAATCTCATTTGCTCGCCTCTTGTGAAAACTTCTCTACTCGCCCCAGTCCTCCTGCACCTCTGGCGCTTTCTGCACTGCAGGCGGGTTCACTACGGTCACTTCCAGTTTGCATCCGCAATCCGGGCAGGAAACAATCTCCCCTACCTCTACATTTGCAGCAAGCGCAATTATCCCAGCGCATTCAGGGCATTCAGCATCTGCCATATTACCAATCCTCCTATCCAATATATTATTATCAGCATCCGATATGCTCGCCAGGACAGTCAGTTTCCCTAATCTCGTCACCCCGGTGTGCATTCTCCCAAATCCTGGTCGATACCAGATCGCGAGGCCTGATGCTCGGTTTTCCTTCCGCAATATTCAGCTGGTGCAGCGTTTCCTCAAGTTCCATTCTTATTGCCGCAGCCGCCTCCTTATCCACTCCGCCCCTCCTCAGCCTGAACGCAAGCCTCTCCCCTGCTCCCGCAAGCCTGCATATCCCATTCACGACTTTCCTTGCGGCGTCCAGCCTGGCTGCTTGCGCAGATGGCTTGGTCTGGGGGTTACTCATGCTTCCACCTGCATCTCTTCTGCAGCTGTATATTAATATACATTATGTTAACAAAATAACAAAAATTAGTCTGTTTTGTTATTCACTTCGGGAAGGGGCATCCCGTTTGGCGCAAGCCCTAGCTCGGCCATTACCTGCGCATGGCTTGCCTGCGCCACGTCTCTTGCTACAAGCTCGTTTGCAGCATCGTATCTCCCTTCCAGCACAAGGTTCACAATCTTTAGGACTTCTGATACCATGGCTTTCTCCTTTTGCAGCGCCATCTCCTCCTCCCGCCCAATCCCATTCCTGCTCCACACCCCCTCCACGCGCTTTAGCTCCTCCCTAAGCGCCCTTCGAACGGCAAACAGGCCCCCTATCTCGTCCCGTGTGAGTTCCTGCACCCATCCATGGAAATGTCCCCTGTCAATGAGCGCCCACGTAAGCACTCTTCCCAACTCGTACCTCACGTCCTCAAGCGTGCACTCAAGGCTCTGCAGGCCCAAATTCAGCCCCAGTTTCCTGCTTCTGTCAAATGCCTGCTGTAACCTCTCCTTAATGAGCTTCCAGTCGGGCGGCTTTTCTCTCGGAGATGCATTCCTTGCGGAAGTCGGGATGTTCGCAGCAACAAGTACCGTGCCGTTGGTAGGCCTTCCCATAGTCCGCCCATATGCTTTCCCCCACTCCAATTTATTAACGCTTTCGCACTATTACTTTGGAAAAATAACATTCCGTGATTTGCATGGTTTCAGTTGCGCGCATCGTGGAAAAGCTCGTCTCCTCGCAGCCCTACCTTGAGGATGCGATGTCGCAAGGCATCCTCAACCTCGCGCGCGTTTCCCAGGAATTGGCGCCCCAAATAGCATCCGAGCTTGGGCACAAGGCAACCGACGCCGCTATAATAATGGCATTGCACCGGCTCTCGGACAGGCTAAAGGCGCAGCGCAAGTCTGAGCGCACCCGCATTTCCCTTTCCGGCATCGAGCTTGCAATACGCTCGGACATAGTTGAGATAACCGCGGTCCGCGCGCCTGACATATTCGACAAATTGCACGGGATTTACGCGCTGGTCGAGCATGAGCGGGGCGACACGCTGAACATAATACACGGCACGTACGAAGTGAGCATCATCGCAAACAAAAAATACAAGCGGGCAATCGAGCAGAAGCTAAAAGGCGAAAAAATCCTCTCAGAAATGGGGGACCTCGCCCTTCTCTCAATCAAAATACCCCCAAAAATTGTCACCACCCCTGGCTTTTTTGCGACAATCACGCGCACGCTTGCCTGGAACGGCATCAACATCTACGAGTCGGTTTCCACGCTCACAGAATATTCGCTCGTCCTTGGAAGCAAGGATGCAACCCGGGCATACTCAATTTTGCAAGATGCGCTGAAAAAAGATTAATCACCGCAGATCGAAGTCCCTTCGAAATAGAAGTTGATAGGTTCCCTCCCAACCTGCGCCTGCCCTGCAATCCCCCTTATCCTGTCATAATCCAAGGTTACTGTGTGCTCATGCCCCTTGCTCTGGTGCCTCATGCACCCTGGCAGCTCCACCATCACGGTCCTCTGCTGCCCCCGGTCAAATGGCACTGGCCAATCCGCCCATGCCGCTCCATCCACTGCGATGATGGCAGTATCGTTCCCGTCAATTTTGAGCATGGTGAGGTTTTTCTGGTTGTCCTCCATGTTCTCAATTATCACGCTTAGGTTGTAAGTGATCGCGGCTGCATACGGCTCATCCTCGCTCCACTCTATTATAGAGAATGGTTTTGCGACATTGTTCCAGTATTCCTTGATCTGCTGGTCGTGCGTGCTCGTGATCGAGGGCATAAGCGCCATGATAAGCACGACTGCCCCAAGCGCAATCACCAGTATTGTCGCAAGTATGACTAAGTATTCAGATGTCCCTTGCCCACGCTTCCATCCTTCCATTGCCTCGCCTACTCGAACAGCTTCTCCACAATTGCCCCGTATGCCGGCCTTGAGATGAACACTCCAAGCAACGCACCCAGTATCGTGGATTGCGCAAACCCGATGATTTCAACCAAGCCCGAGAACATGAGGGGCAGCATCGCAATGGTTGCCACAATCACATTTGTCACAATGATTGAGAACGCCTTTTCCAGCTTCCTGTGCATGTCCGCGCTCTCCTTTTTCAAAAGCTCGTCAGTCACCACGATCTGCGCATCCACGCTCACGCCGATTGCGGCAATGATGCCCGCCATCCCCGCAAGGTCGATTGTGAACGAACCAAGTATCGAAACCAGTATTATTATTTCCGAAATGCTGATGAACACTATTGGCAATACCACTTTGAGCGTATGGTACCTAAGCCCGACCATTATTGAAATCGCAATGAGCGCAAGCACTGCGCCAATCGCGGAAAGCCGCAGAAATTCCGCCCCAAGCGGCGCTGGAATGGATGTTGCGCTCCCCACGTTCATCTGGACCGGAAGCGCGCCTCCCTTGAGTATCGATTCGATTTCCCTTGCGTTCCTGTCCGCTGAAATCGACCTGTCCCTGTAGCCCACCCCTTCAGCCGGGCCCGAAATAGTATACCCGTAATTTTTCACCCCTTCTGTAACCGAGGCCGCAAGCCTGGGCGAGGAGAGAAGCCCAATTGCCCTCCAAGTTGAAACCGTGGCCTCGCCACCTTTCCCAAAAGAATACCTAGGCTGCATCTCATCCCTTGGCTTCTCCACAACCACAAATCCCTTCGCCAGAAGCGCCTCCCTTATTTTCGCGGATGCGTTTGATGAAACGATTGCTTTGCTCGTATTGCTTGCAGGCTTTATCGAATCCTGCACAAGCTCGAAATTCTCCTCCAAGTACATCCGTATATCCCCGCCGGACAGGCGCAATGCGTCACCCGCAGCAGTCACTGCCCCCTTCTCCCCAATTTCTGGCGCCCCAATCGTTACGGTATTCGCAAGCAGGTCGCTCCGGTTCACCACGATTATCGCATCCGTCGGCCTGTCAAGGAACATGTACAGCGGGAAATCAGCCTTCCCCTTTACAGTTTGCGAAAACTTCTGCGCCCCTGCCTCGGTGACCTGGAAAGTCACCCCCCAGTCAGCCCCCTGCAAATACTGCGAGGGCATGCGCGCAATTGTCCCTGAAAAAATATCGTCCCCCCGAATCGCCACCTTCCCGTCCACCACCCCAAAATAAACCCCTTGCGTGGATAGGATTTTTTCCACATCCTTCACGAACTCCGGGTTGCTCTGTGGCACCTCCACATAGATTGCGCTGTCGCCTACCGGGCTCACCCTCACCTCGGTGAGCGCAAAAGTCGACGCCCTTGTCTTGATTGTTTGCACCATCTCATCCATCTCAAGCTGCGTGACGGGCCTCTCAAGCAAAAGCGGAATCCTCACTCCCCCTGAAAAATCAATCCCGAACCTAATCCCATGCAGGCTTGAGTTCGCAAGCGAGAGGAACACTATTAGCGCAAGCCCGGCGATTTTCACATTGCCGCCCCTCCACACTATAGTGAGCATGCCGATTAGCGCGATTGATATTATGATCGGCGCAACGCCCATCCCTGGCGCGGCAACACTCACAATAAGCGAAAGCAGGGCTATCCCAAACAGGGTTAGCACTTTGCGGTCCGCAAGCCCCCTTACCAATTCATCTCTCGTAATCATGTTCCCTAACTCCGGAATATGCTTGAAAATATCGGCTTTTTCTCAACATGCCCCTCGCGCTCCCTCTTCTCCCTCCCTTCCATGTAGTGCAATACGAGCACTCCATTGATCCCCCAGGTCGCTACCATATCCCCAATCAGCCCGGCTATTGCCACGCTTGAAATCTCATAATACGTGTTGATGTGGGTGAGGGACGCAAGCACGAACAGCGCGCCGAACGCCACAAGCGCCGCAGCGCTCATCGTAAGCCCTGTTTTCATTGACTCAAACGCCCTGTCCTTCGCATGCCCTTCCCGATGCTTAACCACCCTCATGGTGAGCAGCACGTCGGTATCAAGCGAGAACCCGACTAGCATGAGCAATGCGGCAAAGCTTGGGAGCGTGAGCGGTATCCCAAACAGCCCCATGGCCCCAAGTGCAATAACAATATCCGCCGCAGCGCCCAAGAGCACTGCAATGCTCGGCACCACGCTTTTGAAAATCAGGAACACCGCAACCGATGTGATGAGCACCGATATGACTGAAATCCACACCACCTTGTCAAAGAACTTGGATGACAATGTGGCGGAAATCTCCTGGAATGATATTGACTCATACTCTCCAATCAGCTCCTCAAACGCAACGGTGAGCTCCTCCTTGTACCTGTCATTAAGCTCCGCATACGCGCTTGCAACCTCCTTTTTCATCTCGTTCGTGGTCATTTGCGCAGGGTCCTTTCCCTCCCCTGCAATTGAAAATATCTCCAAGGCGGCCTTCTCCACAGCCTCGCGCTCGATTGCATACTTCTCCTTTGATGCGGTATTGTTGGTTGCAAGGACATCCGCCTCAAGCTTGGAAACTTCGTCTATTTTCGCGAAAAACAGGCTTTTCTGCTCCTCGGCGCGCGACAGGTTCGCATCCCTCGAGAGCTCAACCTCCACTACTTTGCCCAACGGGTTCTCAAACTCCCTCACCCTCGCATCCGCAAACCCTCTTTTTGCAAACTCATCCTCAAGCACAGCCGCGTTTTCAAAATTGAGCTTCGCATCCTTCCCATACTGCAAATCCGCAAGTATGCCTCCCCTAAAATCAATCCCCTTTTCCACAGGGGAGAAATGCAGCAGTATTGCCAGGGATGCGATTATGACCACAAGCGGCACTATTGCAAGTAGCTTGTAGTTCCCGGAGTAAATATTTGGGATCATCAATAAGCCCTCTCGGATATGGATACTGCATCAGGCTTTAAAAAAGAAGGGGAAATCATCAGGCTTTTGCGCCTACTCCCGCTTTGCTTTCGAGCCAAGGTACAGGACTTTTGCAAACTCAAGGTGGAGCATAAGCAGCTCCTGCTGCGCATCCTCCACAAGCTGCCCCCTGCCGCTTGCCTCAAGGCCAGCCTTCAGCTTTTCCCCAAGTTCCAAGTCTCTAAATACTGCATCAATCCCTTTACTGCACATGTGGATTGCAAACGCCGCAGCAGCCACATCCTCTGGCTCCAGCCCGGCAGGAAGCGCCTCATTTTTCAGCATGGCATGTATTGCAGGTGCAGCCTTCTCCAGCCTCCTTGCAAAGAATTTCCCCAATATGGCAGCCGCAAGCGCGCCTTCTGCCTCGAGCCTAAGCTCGCCGCTTTCAGGGATATACTGCCCTGCCATTCCGATTGCCACTCTGGAAAGCCCAACTGCTTTTGCAAACGATCCAAGCTCCCTCCCAACATTCCCGATTTCCGAAATCGCCCTGCTCTCCTTGACCTCTCCTGATGCGATGTTCGCCGTACTCTCATGCAAAGGCGATCCCAGCCGTTTCCCCAATCCCCCTCCTGTTTTTTTCCGCCCTGCAAGCGCCCTAAGCGCGCTCTCCCTGTTTGAGAACCGAGGCTGCCTTGCTATGAACTCATGCACGTCTGTCTTCCCGATAAATGCTGTGCTCCTCATTGTTTCTCACCTGCAAATTGATTCCACGCCTGCTCTGCATCCCTGGACAAGCTTTGTTCAATGCGTTCCACGACTTTTGCCGCATCCACGCGCGTCCCGTTCTGCCTCTGCCCGACGCGCCCATATGCCTCCAGTATCTCTCCCCTGTTTGAATTGAAATTTCTGCCTATCTCGCCCCACGCGCTTTCAAACTCCGCCTTCATCATTCCCATCTCCGCTCGCGTTGCCTCAAGCCCCCCTCTCAACCCTGCATCTCCGCTCCAAAGCCCCCACACCCTCTCAAGGCCCATTGGGATATCGAACCCTGCCCCCCACACATCAATTCTCCCAAGCGTCCCATCTCCCCTAATCATGAAGTTCTGGCTGTTCGGATCGTCAAGCAGGCCTGCCTCATGGTATGCCATCAGCCGCGCAACGCTACCAAGGAACGCATCCCTTTTGCTTCCGCCTTGCATTATGTCCTCCACAACCAAATCCTGGTATTGCTCCACGCGCAGGAACCTGCCAAATGCCATCCCTGGCGCCCTCTGCATAACCACGCAGCCCCCGCAGTCGAACATGCGATACCCAAGGTCAAGCCCAAGCTCCCGTAGCATCCTGTGCGAGGCGACCTCCTCTGCAACATTTGCAAGCTTCACGAACACGGAACTTTTTTCAGTTCCGTCAGTCACCTGTATTTCATAAACCCTGTTTGACGCGATATACCTGTTTGGTCTTGCCGAATTGTCATGCCGCATCCCAATCTCCTGCTGCAGCACGCCTTCAATCGCCCCCATGTAAGGGTAGAGCTGGTGCGGCATATTATTCTGGTTTAGGTATCCTATAAATTCCGCAAAATCCCCTGAATTTTTCGATGACCACCCCTTATATGACTCGCCTACTCCCTCAAGGCTCACAAATCCCTCTTCAGGCGAATCAGGGTGGATTTCCACATACCGCTGCAGCTCCAGCCCAAGCTCGCCCATTCTCCCCTGTGCCACTGCGTTCGGAATCTCAATTTCCCCGCCCAGCACCCTCAGCCTGATTCCAGCGCGCGATTCGTGCCTTTCTCCAGCAACCGCGGCTTTCGGCTGCTGGTGGTACTCCGCCCCAATCCCCTCGTCAGCCCAGTTTGCAACCGGCCTCTTCTTGCCGGTTTTCGCATCTGTTTCAAACGTAATTTCCTTCAAATGCGTCGGAACCTTTGGCCCCTTCATCCTTACTCCAGGATAAGCTTGCGAAGCCTGCTCCACTATCCCTCCCTCTTTTCCTGTGGAGCAGGATACAAATATCACATCCACATCAAGGTTTCCGCCCGCATCGTGCGCAAACCACCTTTGCATTCCCGGCGCGCCAACCAAATCCCCCACCCTGATAAACTCCCCTTCCTTTCCCCCAAGCTGCACCATGCCCTCGGTCCCGTGCCCGCCAAGCACAAGCGCTGATATTCCGTCCGCCCCCCCGTACTCTCGCGCAATCCTGTTCAGCCTGCCAACCGCCTCCCGCTTGCTCCCTGCCTCAATCACCCTCACATCATAGTGCTCCCTAAGCGCGTCTATTTTTGCGGCATCATGGTAAAATGCCCCGTTGTTATCTGCTTGGGGATAGAGCACCACTGCAAGCGGCTTTGATTCGTCCCTCGGCAGCAGCTGGGACTCAAGCATTTGCGCGCTCCACCTGCCAAAATGCGAAATCCCGTTCTCCCTGCACAATTTTGCCGCAATTCCAGGGCTCTGGCTCTCGGTTCTTGCAAGCGGCCCCACATTTAGCACCATCTCCCGAAGCTCTGCATAAGGCCTCTGCAATTTCGGGTCATGCGCCGCAGTCCACTCATTAAGCAGCCTCTGCCTCACATCCTCCGGGATTCTCCAAAGCGCATTTTGAAGCTCGCTTGGGCTTATCTCGCGGTATGTCGCTTCAGCAAGGAACGCAGCATCCTCCCAATTCGCGCTTTTAGGCTCAACCCCAATCCTGTTTAGGATTTCCACCCCTCTCTGCACTCCGCTAGAGGTCAGGTCCGGGCTGTGCAGCATCGCATCATAGCACGTAAGCGCGATGTACAGGTTGGAATCGCTTGTGTGCGCCACTATCCCTTCTACCTCCTTAAGCTTCCCAAGGCTGAAATCGCCAGCCTGTGCAATATCCCTCAACGCCCCAAGCGCGTTCGCAAGGTTCATTTCGCTTGAGCGCTCAGTCATGGCGCTCACAAGCCTAAGCGACCTCTCTGCTGCAACCCGGAACATTGGTGCATCAATCAATGTGCCAAACTGCTCAAGGGCTTTTACCTGGCTCTCCTCGCCTGTTTTTGCCAGTATCCCAGCCACTCTCCCAAGCATTTCCCCTGGGGCGAAATTGCCCCTTGAAAACAGCGTTCCCAGCGCCTCAATCGCAGCAAGCTGGCTTTGCGCGCCAGGCTCCTCCACTATCAAATCAATGCACGCTCTGAACCTCTGCAAATTGAGCGGCTCTTTTGCATCGAACTTCTCCTTACTCAAAAGCGCCTCATACGCCCCAAGTGTCGCGCGCGACACAGCCTCATCCGGCATGCTTAGCGCATCTTCCACTGTCCCCTCATCTCCTCTCCCTGTTTCCCTGATGCGCTTTGCAACCTCGCCAGCACCCTCTTCCATTTGCGGCGAGGCCTTTCTCCCACCCGCTTCCCGTATTTTCGAAACAGTATCAGCCTGCTGCCCAACCCCTGGCTCTTTTTCAGCCCGCGCCCTTTTTGCAACCTGCTTCCCTGTTTCAGCCGCCCCCTTCACTCCAATATAGGTAAATATCCCATTCTCCACAAGGGCTGCTAGCGCCTGGCTTGAGAATCCGAAATCTGCCATCTGCTTTGCGGTAAAGTAAGCCCCCTCCCCCATCCCGACAAGCATGTATCCTGCAGCTCCTGCCCCAGCCGCCCCGACTGCCCCAAGCGCAAGCCCGGACTTCACCCCAATGGCACGCAAGCCTGATGCAAGCGGGCCTGCCCAGAGCGCAGCGAGGAAAACCGAACCCCCTAGCTCATCCCCCTGCGCAATCTGCTTCCCTGCTTCAAAGCTGAAATAGAGTTTCTCGAACAGCTTGCCAACCGGCCCGCCAACCGCGCCGATTCCGACCACTGAGAGGTCTCGGACCACCTTGTTCCATGCCAGCGCATCCTGCCGGAAATTCTCGGGCACCTCAAACAGCCCCCCGAAAACAGGCGATGTTGCCCCGGTTTCCACATTGATTTTCCTCTGGATGCCCTGCTTTATTCCAACCTCGAGCCCGGCGCAGCTTTCCGAAAGGCCGCTTATTATGCCAAAACACCCCTCCACCCAGGCGGAATGCCCTCCCTCAACTGGTGCGGATATCCTGTTTGCGGCATCATTCCATTCCCCAGACAGGCGTTCAAATGCCTGCGGGCTTGCAAACTCCCGGTGCGGCCCGTAGAAAACCAGCCCCTGCGCATCATAATCCTTTTTGCCCATCTCGTAAAACTCTTTTGCGCCGTAATAGATCACGTCAGATTTCCACGCGAAATAGCCTGAAACGAATGAAGCGTCAAGCGCGCCCCTCCCAAGCGCCCCTGAAAGGAAGTCGATGTGCTCCCTCCCGGTTGCCTCGTATCCCGAAGTTGCGCTTTTCTGCCCCTTTTCCAAGAATGGCACCATCTGGTCCAGCTGCAAATAAAGCGAGCTTTCGGCAGCCGACATGAAATTCACCATCAGCCTTGTTGCCGCATCGCGGTCATTCCCGCTTCCGAATTCCCCCCTGTTCAGCATCTCAAGCAAGTTCCCAGCCTGCAGGAAATTCTCCTCATAAGACGTGCCAAGTGCATCCAGCGCGGCCTTTTTTGGCCCCATAACTGGCTGGTCAAGCAAGAGCGACTGCATCCTCGCATACTCGCCATCCAGTTTCTTGAGCAGCTCGCCTGCAGATTCCCTCACCAAATCCGGCCTGCCCAAAGCAAGGACTGCCGCCTCCCGCACGCTGGTCTGGCCATTTGAATCCAGCCTTGCTATTTTAGCCTGCTCCAAATAATGCGAATGCGAATCGGAAACGGCCGGAGCATGCGATGCAAACTCGGCAGGAGGCCCCCTCCTCTGTCCCGGCAGCTCATCAACCATGTTCCCCATGCCTAATTTGTGCCATTGCTGGTAAATTAAACCTATCTAAAAGACGGAAAAATGTTACGCCGAGGGCAGGATTTGAACCTGCGTGCCTTTCGGCAACGGATTAGCAATCCGCCGCACTAACCAGGCTATGCGACCCCGGCACAGAATTGTTTTGTGCATTGGCAAATTAAAACTATCACCTGCTCAGCCTTTTTCTGTGCAAGGGAGGGCGGGTTTTTATTCCGGGACAGCGAAATTTCAACATGTCATACATGCCAGCTGCGCCGCAGGCGGCAACGAAGCTCGATTCCCTGCTTAAGCATTACGGGCTTGAGTTCCTTGCGCCCGAATTGAGCAGGATACCCAGTATCGAGAAGCTGGCTGGCGGATTGTACGGGAGAGAGTTGCTGGCGGAGCTCGGCCTTCGGGCACGACTTGGCAATGGAGCCAAATTCGCGGCGTTATTGGTTTCCCCAGCGCTTGTCGCAACATCTTTTCTTTTAAAACCGAGACAGGGTGGAATCATCAAAGACGCATCTGCGGCATTCTGGAAACTCCATAACATAAGGGCGGATTTCAACGTGAAGCTGAATGAGCTCCTGGACGTGCCATTTGGAAGCCCGGCGCCGGAACTCACGAAGGCTGCGTGCACCGCATTCGCATATGCGATGCAAAAGAACGGTGTTGTATATAAGCCCGAAACCAATCACGCCAGGGGCCTTATCAATGGAAAGATAGACTGCGACCTGTCATCCGAACTTCTCATACAGCTGGGGCGGGAGCGCGGGCTGATGCTTGAGGCAGTAATAATGCCGCGGCACTACCTGGTGGCGCGCCGCAACGAAAGCGGCAGGGTCACGCACCACATTGAGACGACCGCACTCCTAAGCAATGAGACTGCACAGGCCAATCTCAATTTATGGAGCAAAAAGCACCCCGAGATGATGCAAAGATTCCTATTGGACTTTGCGGAATTCGGAGCTTCAGAATCGCTGTTGCCCGTTGACAAATGGGTGGCGCAAAATGCCAGTGAAGAGGGAGGGCAATTTAGCTACTTTGGCGCAGATTTCGGCTTTTCCGACGGGCTTTTCAGAAGGCTAGCCGATCCATTCAATGCCCTTGGCCGGGATTACTATAGGCAAATGGAGGCTCTTCTGAAATTCCGGTGGGAAAGGAATCCATCTGAGGGCAATCTTGAGGCTTTTGCCAATTACTTCGCTTTTCTAAAGCAGCATAGGGGGAGCCCATTTGGAACCTCTATGCCTGTTAGGGGCGTGTATGGGAGCGACAGCAACAGCGGAGAACTGTCTAGTCTCTACAAAACCGGCATTAGGTTGTTCGGAAAAGAGAAGCTCGAGGACAGTGGCATCTCCCTTTGAGCGGCATTTGATTTTTTCCATGCCTTGGAGTGCAGCATTCCGCGAAAATGGGTTTATATAAATGTCAGGTGCATACATCCTCCTGAGGCGATTATGATGCAACACGATTTCCTTTCATGCGAGAAGTGCAAGGCGGAGCTTACGCGAGCGACGCAGAAGAACCACGTGGACAAGCAGGGGTTCGTACACTCGTTCTGCGAGAAGTGTTTCCAGACCAAGTAGCTAAATTCTATTTCTCAGGTGGCGAAACGCCCGAAAGCGATATTCGCCACAGTAAAGTTTCTCTTTTTCATCAAAATTTTTCTCTTCGAAAGAGAAAAAGTTTGAGGCAAGCGCTTCCGGTTTAGCCCGCACAGCCCATGCGCGGTGTTCGGAGTTGCACTCCTACTGCTAGAAGTGCTTCCAGAGTCGATGACCTTTTATTCATGGTTACAGAGAACATAACATGGCGCTGAAAAATGCAATTACGCGGGAACCAATCCAATCTCCAATGGCAGAGGCTGCGTTGAAGCAGGGTTCTAATATAATTCCAACGCCGCACTATATCGGTTTGGATATCATAGAGCATGAGTACAGGCGACATGGGTGGGGAGAGGACGCAGGTTCAGCTGCCAATAATATCAAGGCACTGGTAAAGGCTGAATATTCAGATTTCCTGTCCACCGCCATCCGCGTTCTAAGGGAGGAATGGTCAAAGCCTCCGGCAACGAAAGGAGAAACCCTCGACTTTGTTGCAGATATTTGCTCAATTATATGGAGCAATTTTGATTACAGTCCCACCTATATACTCACGCAGGCATTTCCCCCAGAGCAAAAGGAAAAATTCAGGCGCCATTGGCTTCTCTCTAATCGCAGGTACCTTGACTGTGACACAAGCGCGTTGGTGGCTGCCGATGCGCTAAACGCCTTTGGAATCCAGTCCAACATAGTGCTGGTTCCACATCATGCTCTTCTAAAAGTTCAGGTTGGAAACGAACCAATATTTTTCGAGACAACCGTATTCGGGAGAAGGCTGGTCGACCACAATGCCTTGGAAATCGGGTTTTTTTCGATTGGTTCGCTTTATCTGATGGATACGTATTACAATGAGAAGCGGTTCCGAAACGCGTATCCGATTCAAATGGCTGACGTTCCATTCAGCGAATGGATAAAATATAACGAGCTGCAGTCGCGGATAAATTATCTCCGACTCGGGGAAAATGAAAATAAAACTCCGCTGCTGCTTGAGGCGTACGGGGAACTGATAAAATATAGTCCTGCCGAAGCCCACTGCGGAATTGGGCGGGTTCTCTTTGAGCTGAAGGATTATGACAAGGCAGTGGAGCACTTTTCCGAGGCAATACGCTGCAATCCTGTAGATAACCCTGCAGATATATACTGCATGCATCCGGAGGTCGAATACCGCATTGATGCTTATTTGGCAAAGGGCGATTTCGGGAAGGCATTGGAGGACTGCAATGCGCTCATAAAACTTGTCCCGGATGCGCCTGAGTATTACAATCTCCGCTCAACTGTTTATCGCCTCCTTGGGCAAGGCGAGAAGGCCGCAAAGGACATTGAAAAGTCCAATAGACTCATTGAAAAAGCCAATCCTGCATATTATGTCAAGTGCATGAAGGAGGCCCGGGAATGGATGGCTGACAGGAAGTATGAAGGCGCAATCCTCCATGCAACGCGTGCGATAGAAACATGCCCAACAAAACCAGATGCCTATCTATTGCGCTCAAAGATATATGGCGCCAAGGGTGATGCCGAAAAAGCGGAACAGGACTTGAAAACTGCTGCCGAAGTGGATCGCCTCTATGGCATTA
>JAGVHI010000011.1 GCA_020056635.1 archaeon
CAGCTGAAACAAGGATTCCATATTTGCTCTTTATGCGCGAGAGGTTGCGGTACTGTATCACTTTCCTCCTTGTGGTCTCCTCATCCCTGCCCAAGTGGAGTATTATCACCTTTGGGGGCTTGCGAAGCGTGCGCAGCACCTTGAAAGGCTCCTGCACGTTTAGCATGTCTATGAATGAGTCCATTCCGCGCTTCTCGCAAGAGGAGATGAATAGGTTTAGGGTCTCTGGGGGCGAGGAGCCCATCACTGTTGCGCCGTTTGCCCCTGCAGAGGATGCCTCATCCACTTCGGCTTGCGCGCCATCGACCGTTTTTATGTCCGCAACAACGTAGCCTGGCCAGTTGGAGCGGATGTGGGAAATGCCTTCTGCCCCGTAGCGCTTTATGAAAGGGGTGCCTGCCTCAATCAGGATGCGCTCGTCGCGCGGAATATTTGGGAGGAGGGAACCTGCCTGCTCAAGCGAGCCGTTGAAGGCAATCTGCAGGTAGCGCTTATTCCTCTCAAGCACCATTTCCCCAACGCGCCGACCTCCCTGCGAAAAACTGGTCATCGCGTCGCCTCTCACTGCTTTTTCTTTCCCAGGAAACCAGAAACCACGTTCTGGAAATCGGAGGGGACCACTATTATTATTTTCTCAGAGGGGTCCGCTGCGATGTCGCGGATGGTCTGCAGCGTCCGAAGGTGCAGCGCGCCTGATGCCTGCGAGAGGTTGTCAGCAGCCTTTTTGAGGTTGTTCGAGGCTAAAAGCTCTCCCTCGGAAACTATGATTTGGGCGCGCTTCTCCCGCTCTGCCTCAGCCTGCTTTGCCATTGCGCGCTTCATCTCGGCTGGAAGCTCAATTTCCTGAATCTTTATCGAGGCGATGTCTATGCCCCACTCTGAAGTTTCCGCATCCACGATTTTCTTTATGTTCTGCGCGATTTTCTCGCGCTCTGTGAGAACGAAATCGAGCTCTGCGTTGCCGATCACATCACGCAGCGCGGCTTGTGTGTATTGCGCGACCGCAAACTGGTAATCCTCGATTTTCAGGATCGCGTCCCCAGGCCGCTCAACCTTGAAATAAACGACTGTGTTCACGAGCGCCGGGATGTTGTCCTTTGTGATCACTTCCTGCTTCGGAATGTCCTGGGTCTGGATTCTCATGTCGACCTTGCGGAGCTCTTGCAGGATTGGGATTACGAAATTTAGCCCAGGGTCAAGCGTGGTCTGGTATTTGCCGAGCATGAACAGGATGCCGCGCTCGTACTGGTAAATGATGCGTATTGAGGCTATGCCCCCAAGGAATATGATGAATAACAGAGCAGGGAAACAGATGAATAGTTCATTGGCCATGCCTACCACCAATTAGGGGATTCGCGAGAGAGGAATAAAAAGCTATTCTCATTCCCCGCTAACAGGGTGGGTTTTTTGCCACTCGATGCCGGTTACAGATACCGAGTTGCCGTTCACAGAGAAATTTACCGTAAACGTCGGGCGATCCATCCCGTCTACAGTGAGCTTAAAGCCTCGTTGTGTGCGCTCCAGCGTTGCGCCCTGGTGCACGCAGTCAGTCTTTTCAAAATTATCCAATGCATGGGCTGCCTCGGAGTTGTCGTATGTCCCTGGAACCTCATTGACCCCCTTGAGCTTGGATTTTCCAAGCTGTCCTGCAATGGCAGAGAAAACTGCCTGGGCATGGACCTTGTATTTGTCCCAATTGCCCATTTGGTCCGCAAGGTCGCAATTTAGCTTGTTCCCCGGCTCATTTTCGAGTATAGAGCTTATGGATTCCTTAAAGACCCTGCTCCCAAAGCGCATGGCTACACCTTCGGGCATTTTTGATAGATGCTCCTGTGTAGTCATCTTGGCAACAGCAACATTCCTTAATGAAGAAGTATCGGCGCCTTGAATCGGCTGGGTTGCTTCTGGCTTATATTTGTGCATAAGACACCACCAAGCACGCATTTGCGCTGTGGGGTATAAAAGCTTATATCATTTTGAAAAATGAGAGAATGGCGAGAATCGCTACCGCAGGAAGCCCGAATATTGCGATTGCAAGTAGGGTCACATAGTTTATCGGGATTCCGAGCCCGAGTGAGTTTAGCACGTAGAGCATGATTAGCCCGAGCACAGAGTTGATTGCAAGAGTGACGAGCCATTCGAGCATTTTCTTTAGCGCACCCCAGAGGAGAACAAGCGCTATGAGAACCGCGAGAGCCGCAAAAATCAGGAGAAGTGGGTTTGCCATGCGCTAACTTGCTGCGCTGGGCATTATTATTGGTTGCTCCGCAAGCGACCTTAGAATGTGAACCGGTTGTACAGCCAGGCGGAAATGTAGCCGAGGATCAATCCGTCCACTGCACCCCAGATGCCGCCTATGATTGCGCCCTCGAGCGATTTTGTGTAGCCTATGTATGCTGAGCCTATTGCCTCTACTAGAGGGGTGCCAAGCCCGGTGTAGGTTGCAAGCAGGCCGAGGGTGACCATGTAGAGCCCGAGCAGGATTGCAAACGCCTTTGCAAACGCGAGCTCGTTGAGGTTATGGGACTTTGTGAGTATAGCGGCCTTTTTTGCTGGTTTTTTTGATTTTGTTTTAGCCAAGCGCACCACCCGTTTACTATAGCTTGTTGTAGAGCCATGCTGAAACGTATCCCATCAGGAACCCCACAATGGCGCCCCAGACCGCGCCGATGAGCGAGCCTTCAAGCGAGGGGACAAACCCGATGTAGGCCGAGCCTATGGCAGACACAAGCCCTGCGCCAAGCCCAATGTAGGTTGCGACGAGCCCGAGGCAAAGCATGTAGAGCCCGAGCATGATTGCAAACGCCTTTGCAAACGCGAGCTCGCGTATCATGCACGCCTTGGACAGCAGCATGAACTTCTTCGTTTTTTTTGCCGCTTTCGTTTTCATTAAAGGCCACCCTTGCTACTCCTTTCTCAAGTCTATGTATAAAGCTTTCGGTTCCCCTACCTCGAACCATGGGTTTTGCGGGAGAGGATAAGGCGAACCTCGCGCTTGTATTCCTCGACCGCGGGCTGGTCGAACGGGTTCAAATCGAGCAGGTGCGCAAGGTAGATGGTTTCGAGCATCTCAAGCTGCAGCAGCGCGCCCATTGATTCGGCAGAACGGTCCGCAAGCAGGAGTGAGATGAATGGGAGCCTGCGCTTGCGGAATGAAGATTGGACGCCGCAGAATATGGCTGACATTATTTCGCCAGTTGTTTTGCCGCCTATGTTTGGCACAAGGGATTCGTATTGGTGCATGTGAGGCAGGGGATGTGGGTGAGAGTCGTGCGCTATTTGCACAAGGCGGAAGAGCTTGTCGCGCGGGCCTGCAAGGTAGAGCTGCCCGATTGAGTGAAGGTCGGTTGAGCCTATTGAAACAGTCGGGGTGATTCCATAGCGGAGGGTGCGCGCTTTGCCTGCGGGCCGTTCCTTCCCGATTGATTCTGCCAGGAGCTGGCGGTGCCACTTTCCAGCGGATTCCAAGTCCGGGGAGAATAGGAACTGGTCAAAGATGCACTTATTGGATTTGGAATGGGAGTAGATTATGGATGCAAGGGAGGCTGCAGGGTTTTTTGGGGTGTCCGCCAGGCAGAGATTGCGCATTTTTTTCGCGCCTGAAAGCATCCCCTGCACGTCGATTCCGAGAAGCGAGAGGGGGAATAGGCCGACATTAGAAAAAACCGAGTAGCGCCCCCCAAGTTTCTTTGGGATTTGGAGCGTGTGGAACCCTTCGCGAAGCGAAAGCGAGTGAAGCGATGAGCCGCTGTCAGTGGTGACCACCACCGTAGGGTAGGTGAGCGAGGAGAGCAGGTACTCGAAATTCGCAATGGATTCCGTTGTGCCCCCGGATTTTGAAATCAGGTTTAGCACCACATTGCCCCCGGAATCCGAAACAGAGCGGGCGATGGACGAGATTGAGGCAAGCGAGTGCGGGTCGCACGTGTCTGCGTAGAGCACTTTTGTCTTTGGGTGAAGCAGGTTGTAATGCTTCCCAAGCACAGCCTCCTGCACAGCCATAGTTCCGAGATTTGAGCCGCCTATGCCAATGACTATGAGCAGGGCAGGAGTGCCAAGCTTTTTTGCAAGCGATTGGGATTGAGAGAGGAAAAGCTCCTCGTCCGGAAGCAAAATAGAGCACGCGTCATCTGAGTAGTTGCGCGAATCGAGCAGGGATTGGAGCTGCGATATTTTGGGCGAGAGCTTTTTTTGCAAATGTTTAAGCTTGGAATCCAAAATGAGCGCATCCTTGGTTTCTATCCTGAGCATATGTGCCCCCGGTTGCATCTTTTCATCCGCCCTTTTTATCCTTGAGCCTTGCTCCCGCCCTAGAGGCGGTGGATTATTGCACGCACCACCGAATTCTTGCGCATTTCGGAAACCTGTATTTTGCAGTTGCGCAAAAGCGCTATGTCGCCCTCGCGCGGGATGCGCTGCAGGCGCTTGTGCAGGAATAGGGAGAGCGAGTCTGAATCGTCGCCTATGTCGATTCCAAGCGCGTTCTCTATGTCCGCAAGCCGCGTGTCCCCGGATGCGACTATTATTTTGGAGGAGATGTGCTGGAGCTGCTCCTGCGGCCCGATTTGGCCCACGAACTCCTCGAACAGGTCCTCAATCGTCACGATGCCCTCGAAATTGCCGAACTCGTCAAGTATGATTGCCATGCGCTTGTCCTCGTGCTGCATCTGGCGCAAAAGCGAGAGCGCTGCAAGCTCCTTTGAGGCAAAGTACGGCTTTGAGGACAGCTTGATCACAGAGGCGGAGGACATGTGCGCGCGCATGATGTGCGATAGCTCTGCCATGCCTGTGACCTCCGAATCCTTGTTTAGGACTGGGAAGCGTGGGTGCGGGGTGCGCGAAAGCCGGGAAGCAAGCGTGGATACCTTGTCGGATTCGTTCAGGCAGACCACTCGGCTTTTTGGGACCATCACGTCCTTTGCGCGAAGATCGGAAAAGTTGAGCACCGCGGTGAGCATTTTTTTTTCCTCGCCTGAAATCGCCCTGTCCTCAACGCCCACCTCGAGCGCTGCGTGTATGTATTCCTCAGTGATCGGGATTCCGCGCGCTGTGTAGGAATAGGTGCCAGGGATGAGGCGGATTAGGACCTCGAAAAACGTGATGAGCGGGGTGAGGAGCCATTCGAGCGCGAGCATTGGCTGCGCGATGAGCAGTGCGAACTTAGGCCCATGGGTTGTGGTCGCAAGGCTCTTTGGAATCATGTCCGCGAATGTGAGGAGCAGAAAGGACATCACTGCGGTTGCAACCCCAAGCCCTGCGTCGCCGAACTGGATCAGCGCGATGTCGGCAGCAAGCACGGATGCCGCGACGTTTGCAATATTGTTGCAAATGAGCACCGTGATCAGCATCCTGCGCTGGTCGCTCTTGAGCTTTGCAAGGTTCTCGGCGCCAGGGAGCTTCTGCTTAAGAAGCGTCCGCAGGTAAACGCGGGAAACCCCCAGAAGCGATGCCTCGGCTGCGGCAAAGAATGCCGAGAGCAGGATGAAAAACAGGATTGCAAGCGAGCCTAGCACAAAGCTTTCCATTGAATCACGCTACAGTGGATTTAGAATTCGGGTTTAAAAAGGAAGGGGAAACAGGGAATGGTTGTGTGCATAACTTTAAATTCATGAGATGTTTAATAGGATTGGTGAGGCGTATGGCAGCAGCCCGGGCCGTGGTGCCAAACAGCGGCGTTCTTCATGCGGCGCAATGGGCGAAAAAGGGGGAGGGAAGGAGCGTCTGGCTTGCAAGGATGTCTGATGGGACCGAGCGGGCGCTTGTAAGGTATGTGTACAGGGGCCAGGAATGCGTTTACGACCCGGTGCTGAAGAACGGCTATGCAATTGGGGAATATCCGAAATACTCAAAACTGCTTATCATGTCCTGGCATCCCCAGTATGCTGGGAAAGCAAGCCCGCCTGCGCAAGGGGAAGCGCTTGAGGTAATTACCGCGCACATCCCGCCTTGGGGCGTGTTCGGGGCGCCAAGGCGCAATGGGGAGCAGGATAGGAGGTATGCGCATACTGGAGTGGATATTTACGCGCCCGAGGGGACCAACCTGCTTGCTGCAGGAAGGGGCAGGATAAGCAAGGTGCTGTACGAGCACCCGAGGGCGGGGGATTATGTAGATTTGCAGGTGACAGGTGCTGCCGGGGATTTTTATTTCCGGTACCTGCACTGCAGGGATATTTTTGTAGGAGAGAATGAGGACGTTGCGCAAGGGGCAGTGATTGCAAGCGTGGGAATGAGCGGGAACGCAAACCAGGCAAGGCCTTGGGTTACGAGAGGCAATGGGGAGCTTGCAAGGTCTCACGTGCATTTTGAGGCAAGGGAGAGGGGCGGGAACGGGGAAGCGCTGGACCCGGTTGCGCTTCTCGTGGAAGGGAAGATGGGAATTCCGATTGATGTTGGAAAGATGATTTAGCTAGGAATGGAATTCGAACCGCTTCCCGCTTTTTTTAACAAAGTGAGCGTATGCAAGCCCGAGGAACAGCCCGCCTAAGTGCGCTGCGCCTGCGATTCCCGAAGCGGTGTTCATTGTATCGTACAGGCCAAAGAGCACCCAGACGAAGGCGGCCTGGTACATCTGCATCGGGAAGAACCACATGTATATCATCATGTTGGGGCGGAGATAGGCAAGCGCCCCGAGCAACCCGTAAATTGCGCCGCTTGCGCCAAGCGCCGGAATTGCGGGGATGATGCCAATTGCGTAGGTGAGCCAGTAGAGGAGCGAGCCTGCAAGCCCTGCGGCAAAGAAAAGGGCGAGGAAGCGGCGAGGGCCGATTATCGATTCAAGGTAAGGGCCGAACATGAGAAGCGCAAAACCGTTGAAAAACAGGTGCGTGAGCCCGCTGTGCATGAACATGCTTGTGAATATCCGCCATGGCTCGGAGAGCAGCAAGTCCGGCTTGAATATGAAAGCATCGGTGAACCACGGGAGCGAGAGCTGCGCTATGAAAAAAAGCATTATCGCTGCAAGCAGGTAGTAGGAGTTCATATTGCAATATCGGAACAAAGGAATAAATAAACCATTTGCCAAATAGCCCCAGTGATGACAACGAGGTATTCCTGAGCCTCCTAAGGGCTATGACGATGGTCTTGAGTTCTGATGTTATGTTCCAAAAGAGAATTCTTTTGAGAGACAAGACCGAAATCTCACTCGAGCAGCTTACTGGAAAGGAGAGGGCTCGCGAGTTCCAGCTATTCATAAATAAGCTCATTTTGGAGCGCGCTTACCTGATCCATTCAAAGCAGTTCAGCCTTGCAGAGGAGAAAAAATGGTTTGCAAAAGAAATTGCCGGTAACAGGAAGGGAACGAACATATACCTCAAGGCGCTTTTTAGGGGGAAACTTGTGGGCTCGTGCAGCGCCATGAGAGGGATTGGAAAGGAGAGCGGGAATGCAGAGCTGGGGATTGCGATTGCAAAGGGATGGAGGGGAAAAGGGCTTGGGAAGGTTATGCTCAAGGAGATGATTGGGCTTGCGAAGAGGCGGTGGAAAGCGAGGAATATTCACCTGTCCGTGTTCGAGAAAAATAAGCGGGCAAGGAAGCTATATGCATCTGTCGGATTTCGGGAGATTGCAAGGCTGCCCGGTTGGATCGACCATCACGGCGAGCGCATGGGCAAGCTGATTCTGGTCTTGAAAAAATAAATGGCTAGACAGAGTATCCTTCTTTCTTTATCGCACCCTTGATTTTTGCAAGCGTGGCTTCTGAATCATAGCTTACGTTAGCCTCGCCCTTCTTATGGCTGATTGAGAGCACTTTTGCTCCTGCTATCTCATCAACCGCATCCGAAATGAGCATTTCGCAGCTTGCGCAGTGCATCCCACCTATGTTCAGTGTTTTTTCCATTCCAATCGCCTCGAATCAGTTTAGTTCAGGCTGCCCTCTGACAGTGGGATAAAATGCAGCATGTCAGCAGTCGTATTTGACTTGTCAAGCACACCCGCTATCATCACATCATTCCCGAAAAATCCCTCTAGCGTGTCCCCGGGCTTTGAGAAAAGCTTCTCGGAGCGCATCATCTTCGCCTCGTCAAAGCCGATAATGACAGGGTAGAAAGTTTTGCCTGCTATTTTGTGTATTTCATAGTAGCGCATGCTGCCTTCAGAGAACGTGAGATTGCCCGGAAGCCGCTCGCCAAGCGGGAGCTTGTAAAATATTTTCGGGGAACCGTCCTTGGCAACTTTGGCGAAAATGATGCCCTCGGTCGCATTAAGGGAATTGAACTTTGATTCAGGAAGGAAATGCACCATGTCTATGAGTGTGCCGGTCTTCTCAAGCACCCCGCCGACTGCAGCGTTTATGTTAAGCATGGGTATCTGGTCGCCTATTGAGGAGAACTCTTTTTCCTCTTTCATCGCCTCGCCCTCTGTGCTGCCAAGCACAAGAGTGTCAGCCTCCTGTATCGAGCTCCCCTCCTTGGCAGGGAGTTTTGCAAGCGCGTTGTTCTTTGCAAGGGCATATACATCGATTACACCCTCGGATGAGTCAACCTTGAACCTTGAGCCCAAAAGCAGCTGCCCGTATGTCTTCCCTGCGCCCATGCGGTCTGAGCCTGTGAGGAAATAGGCAGCTGTGGCAATTAGGATGAGGGCTAGCGCGAATGCTATCGCGCCGCGGTTTTCCGAAATGAACGTTTGAATTCCCAAATAATCACCCTATATTTTCGCCCATTTTAGTGTCAGGGCGTTTGTAACCACGGAGACAGAAGAAAGGGCCATCGCGCCGCTTGCCATTATCGGGGAGAGCAGAATCCCGAAACCCGCGTAATAGAGCACGCCTGCAGCAATAGGTATCCCAAGCACATTGTACGCAAGCGCCCAGAACATGTTCTGCTTTATCTTGTTTATGGTCGCCCTGCCGAGCCTGATTGCGCGCACCACGTCCATAGGGTCGCTCTTCATCAGCACGACCGAGCCTGTTTCCATTGCAACATCCGTGCCTGAGCCCATCGCAATGCCTATGTCAGCCTGCGCAAGCGCTGGCGCGTCGTTTATCCCGTCCCCGACCATCACCACTTTCTTTCCAGAGGACTGCAGCTGCCTTACATATTCCGCCTTCCGGTCAGGCATCACCTCTGCGAAGAAATTGGGGATGCCTGCCTTGCGCGCTATTGCAGCTGCTGTTTTCTCGTTGTCCCCGGTTATCAACCATGATTCGATTCCAAGCTTGCGAAGCTCTGAAACAGCCTGCACGCTGCTTTGGCGGATAGTGTCCGCAACAGCGATTATTGCGGCTGGCTTCCCGTCAACCTTGAGGAGCATTACGGTTTTGCCGTCTTCAGAAAGCCTATTTACTGTGCCGTGCAGCGAATCGGAATGGCCCCCCTTGTCCGGCTTCCCAAGATAGATTTTTGCCTTCCCGATGCTTGCTTCCACCCCTGAGCCAGTAATGGCCTTGAAATTCGTCACCTTGAGAGCCTTTGCACCGGCGCTCTCCGCGTACTCCACTATGGCATCCGCAAGCGGGTGCTCTGAATTTTTCTCAACAGAGTAGGCGAAGGAGAGCAGCTTCGATTCATCCTCCCCGGGCGCCATGAGGAAATCAGTGACTTTCGGTTTCCCTTCAGTTATTGTGCCGGTCTTGTCGAAAGCGATTGCGGTGACTTTGTGCATCATCTCAAGGCTTTGCGCGTCCTTTATCAGGATGCCCCTTTGCGCGCCAAGCCCCGTGCCGACCATGATTGCAGTCGGGGTCGCAAGCCCGAGAGCGCACGGGCAGGCAATCACAAGCACGGAAACTGCAATCACAAGCGCAAATGAGAATGGCTGCCCGAGAATGAAGTACCATGCGATGAATGAGAGAAGCGCTATTGCAACTACGATTGGCACAAAAATCGCGCTTATCTCGTCAGCGAAGCGCTGTATGTTCGCCTTTGAGCCTTGCGCTTCCTCCACAAGCCGGACTATTTGGGATAGGACCGTGTCCGCGCCTACTTTGGTTGCCTTGAAATAAATGACGCCGTTCTTGTTTATCGAGCCCCCGATTACAGGGGCGCCCTTGATTTTCTCAATTGGGATGCTCTCGCCTGTAACCATGCTCTCGTCCACTGCGGAATGGCCGTCAGTCACGATGCCATCAACAGGGATGCGCTCCCCTGGCTTTACAAGCAGCGTATCGCCAACTACAACCTGCTCAATTGGAACCTCGATTTCGCTTCTGCCACGGACTACAAGCGCGGTTTTTGGAGCGAGCCCCATCAGTTTCCTAATCGCTTCGCTCGTCTTGCCCTTTGCCACAGCTTCCAGGTATTTCCCGAGTATGACTAGAGTAATCAGCACTGCAGAAACTTCGAAATATTGCTCTGAAACAAATCCGAAAAGAGCCGCGAGGCTGTAGCCGTAGGCTGCGCTTGTGCCCAGCGCGATAAGGGTATCCATTGATGCGGAGCGGTTTTGGAGCGAGCTCCAGGCACCGAGGTAGAAATTCTTTCCTGAGATGAACTGCACTGGGGTGGAAAGGATGAATAGTATTAGCATTGCGTTTGGGAGGCTGTCCATGAAAAGCATTCCAATCAGGAGTGCCGGGGCTGCGAATATTGCGCTGAATAGCAGCAGGAAGCGCAAATCGGAAATTTCCTTCTCGCGCACCTGCCTCTCGCGCTCGCGGTCGACCCCGAGCGTTGCGGTGTAGCCGCGCTTTTGCACAGCCTCGATCAGTTGGCTTGCGCTAGCCACATTCTCATCAAACTCCACTGTTGCTTTCGCTGCCGCGTAATTGACATTCGCGCTCTTAACACCCGGGACTTTTGCAAGCCCGCGCATTATCAGCGTGGCGCATGAGGCGCAATGCATCCCGCCTATTGCAAGCTCTGTTTTTTTCACGGATATTGCCTCCCAAAAATTACTGTACTACCAGGGTTCCGGTGTACATCCCCATCGAGCATGAGAATGGGAATGTTCCTGCCTTGTCCGCTACGAATTGGAGCACATTGTCCCCGGTCTGGAACGTTTTCCTAATCCCGTATCCGGGAATTACGAACGACCGGTCGCACCCGAGCAATCGAGTCATGTCGCCCTCGAGTATTACGGTATCGCCCTTGCTTACAGTAATGACTGCAGGGTCGTATGAGCTGCCGCTTACTCCAAGCGATATGCGCTTTGTGACTCCAGTGGGCTTCACTCCAGGGTCTGCTGCCGGAACTACTGCAGGCTGGTTTCCGCCGCCCCCGCCGCATCCGCATCCGCCGCCGCTTCCCCCGGCACCGCAGCCGCCGCCGCAACCGCCACCAGAGCCCATTCCGCAGCCTCCCCCTGATTTAGAAGGCAGAAGCGCCTGAAGTGGGTTAGCAGAAGGCGCTGCCAGGGCCTGCTGCTGTGCAGCATAAGCCTGTCCTGTCCCGGAATTGGGCTGCCCCCCTTGAGCTGCCGCGAGCCGAACTACCCTTGCGGAGTTCTCCGCAGATGCGAAAGCCGCGAATAGGAACACAGATATCATGCCTATTGCCGCAATCATCCAAATTGTATTTTTGCCTTCCATGTTTCCACCTCTATATTGACAGCTTACTGAACCACCAGGGTCCCCCTCACCATGCCCATCGAGCAGGAGAACGGGAACGTGCCCTTCTTGCTGGCAACAAATGAGATGATGTTGTCCGAGGCGGAGAGCGTTTTAGCAACCCCGAATGCGGGAATTACAATTGCGCGCGTGCAGCCCCTAAGCTGGCTCATATCACCCTCAATCGTGACCGTGTCGCCAAGGTCTACAGTGATTTGAGCTGGGCTGTAGTAGCCGTTTGCGCCAAGCCCGAGAGTGAATGTTTTTTCAGAGCCTGTTTGGGCTTGAGCTGGGGCATCCGGCTGTGATGGTCCAGACGGCTTGAAATCTGCCGGAACATCCATGTTCAGATAATCCGGCCCGCCGCCCGATGATGCCGCGGCCCTTGCAGCGCGCTCTGAGTTCTGTGCTGATGCGAATGCTGCGAACAGGAACACTGCCACAAGAGCGACTGCGAACATTGCCCAGATTGCGTTTTTAGATTCCATTTTTTCACCTCACCTTATTCCACAGCCCGCATGCGCCCCGCCGAACGCGGCAAGCATAAACCCTGCAAAAATAACTATTGCAATGACCGCAGCAATGGCGATATGCCCGTTTTCCTTTTTCCTAGAGTTTGCCATGTTAATACCCCGAATTATCCGATTGCAGCAAACAGCGCAGAGCGCGGCCCGTATGCCATTATTGCCACGACGGCTGCGCAAAGCACGAAAGAGATTGTGAAAAACTGCGCAAAATTTGGCGCCTGGACCTCGCTTGCGTTCGCGCGCACACCCCCTGAGAAATTCATGTAGGTGAGTCCGAAGAGGATGAGCAGGCATGTGCCGAACAGAATTGGCATGAACAGGAGAAGGTTGTCCGAGTACATCATCACCGAGGTCATCGGGCCCATGAGCCCGCCCATGAGCCCCGCCATCATGCCCTCCATTATGCCCATTATCCCGCAGCACTTCCCGGTGAGCACACCTGATGCAAGCCCGATTGCAACCGCAACCACAGAGCCTACGAATATCCCGTTTGTCGCGCCTATTGCTGCGCCAACCATGAACGAAGCCATCATGCCAACCGTCATGCCTATCATCATGCCATCGGAGCACGAGACGTCGCCCTTGTATGCGCGGAAGTGCAGGATTGCACCCCCATTTGCGGCAACCGCGAGTATCAGATATACCATATATATTCCGCGGCTCCAGAAGAATTCCTCAGATGAGCCAAAAAATGTGAAGAAGGAAATGGCGAACATTGCAAGCAGCAAGGCTGCGACTCCGATCGCCTGCGCGAATATTATGCGCTCAAGCGAGCACTCCTTATCGTGCAGGAAGGAATTAAGCCTCTGGGAAAGAGTGCGGTGGTTTGCCTGCGGTTTGCAGCAGTCGTGCATCTTTTCCTGTTCTTGCGGGTGGCAAGCCGCCTCGTGCTGTTTTTCCTCAGCCATTAGAGCACCTTGTAGCCTGCCTTGCGTATTGCAAGAGCAAGCGTTTCCTTTTTCACAGCAGCGTCTGCTTCAACCGATGCTGATTTTGAAACTCGCGAAGCATTTGCTGACTTTACTCCAGGAACAGAGAGCAGCACCTTCCTGATAGTCTGCTCGCAGCCTGGGCAGGTCATGCCATCCACTGCCAGTTCTATTTTCATTTTCTCTTGCCTCCTTTGAATCGGTTGCGCACAGGACAGCATAAAAGTGTTGCCCCAATGCGCAAGTAGTGAAAGTTGGCAACAGCTTAATATAGTTCCAGTGAAACTAGTTTCAGCAACCAGTTGCAGAGAGGAATGAATATGGATAGAAAAATTATTGTTGGGGCCGTTGCGCTAGTAGTGCTGCTCTTTGCGGCGACCGTTTATTTCTACAACCACGCGCTTGTGGACCTTGCAGCTGGGAGCTGCTCTGATGCGTCTGACAACTGCCCGCACGAGAAGATAGTGGGGACGCAGAATGCCATTATTGCGGCGCTGATTGCGGTGATTGCAATTTTGGCAGGCTCAGGGGCATATCTACTGTTCTGGCAAAAGCCGCATTTGGCAGCCAGCCATTTTGCGGGGGCTGGAGAAACGCATAAGAAACCAGATGAGTCGTCGCTTGGGGAAGAGGAGAAAAAGCTGCTGGGGGTTGTGAGGGAGGGCGATGGCTCTGTGTTCCAGTCAGAGATTATGAAAAAAATGGGTTGCTCGAAAGTAAAGGTTTCGCGCATTTTGGACCGGCTTGAGTCTAAGGGGTTTGTGGAGCGCAAGCGGCGGGGAATGGCAAACCTTGTTGTGCTAAAATAGCAAAGCGGCCTATCCAGAGCTTATTTGGAACGGGGTTGCGCCGTCGCTTATGATGCGCACTGCAGCCCCAGGGGCAACGCGGGTTGCGTTTACGCCCTTTAGCCTTAAGCGCTCAATTATGGTCGGGTTAGGGGCGGCGTTCCCTTCAATCACTACCGCTATTTTTGGCCGCACTTTAGTGATGAGCAAGTCCTGGGTTGCAAAGCCGGATGCATGGTCTGAGATTTTTATCAGGTCGCACTTTAAGTCCTTGCCGGTCCCGATTATCCTGTCCTCAACACCCATCACCGAATTGCCCATAAGGATTACGCAATATTGGTTGTTGGTTATTTTGAATACCAGGCTGTCGATGTTCGGGGAAGAGAGCGAGCGGGTAGGGGGCGGGTTTAGCACCTCAATGTCCATGCCGTTTATTGTCATCCGGTCGCCCTCCTGCGGGCGCTTTGCAAAATAGCCTTTTTGCTCAAGTGCGGCTTTCAGGTCAGGGTAGAGCCGGGTATTTGTGAAATTGCCTGGAGGCGCGCTGTTGTCCCAGTATTCAGTCACTGGGAACGAGCGGAGGATTGAGGGCATTCCGCCCGTATTGTCATCGGTCGGGGAGGAAATTGCCGCAACTTCAATGCGCACAACGCCAATTGAGCGGAGCTTCTCCGCAAGGTCAGAGGCAGAATCTTTCCCCCCTGCATCAAGCAGCATGGTGAAGCTCCCTTTCCTGATAAGTATCGCATCCCCGCCACCAAAGGACATGAAGAAGAGCTCAAGGTCGGAGAAGGGAGTGGGGGTGATTTTGAGGTCGGAGCCTATTTTGTCAGACCTGTTCACCGTGGCATTGGGGCTCTGGTTGCCCTGGGGGGTGATTGGGGGCGGCTCGACTGGCCAGAATGGGGTGTCGTTGTCGGAAGTGTTTGGCAGTATTATGTTTATGTAGGGGTTGTCCGGGTCGCGCCCGGGAGGGGTGCCATTGGGCTTGATTGGAGTGGCATTGCCAGTTGGAGGGGAATTGTCCGGCGGATTGAGGAATGGGATAGTGCAGCCAAAGAGCAGCAGGAATAAGGAGAGCGCTGCGATTGCGTGGAACTTGTTCATCCGGATTCACCCCATTGCGCGCACGAGCTCGCTTCTTGCCTGCTCCACCTGCCCGCGCGCCACATCCTGCTTCTTGCGGAAATTCGGGAGAAGCGAATTTGAGAAGCGCAGAGGCACGAGCTCGTCGTAGATTGCGTTCATAAGGTCGAAATAGTATTCCGCATCCTTCTTTTTCCCTCGCTTTAGGCACTCAAGCATCTCGCGCCTAAGCTCGCCTACAAGGTCGCAAAGCCCGAGCAAGTAGGGCTCAAATGGCATGGAAAGCTCCCTGAACCCAGGGAGCTCCTTTCGCTCTACAGCTGCAAGCAAAAGATGCGCCTCAGCAACCTCTTGGTAGGTCTGCTCAAGAAGGTAATCGAACACCTTGGTTTTGGAAATTGGGGAGAGCTTTTTTTCAATGTGCGAAAGCTCGGTTTTTGCCTCTTTTAGCTCGCCTGCGTGCATGAGCTTTATTGAATTTGAGCAGTGCCTGATTATTTCGCGCGTGGTTGCAAGTATCCTGTCCTGCTCCTTCTCCCTGGCCTCAAGCTCGGAAACTAGCGATTGGATTTTGAGGCTGGAGAGGGACTTTTTCATGGTTGGATATCGGGCGTGCGGTATATAAACTTCTTCTTTCAATCAAATTTCGGGAGATTGCACATGGACACGGTTGTATTTTCGCTTGGGGGAAGCCTGGTGAACCCGGGAAAGCCGGACAGGGACTATGTGAAAAAGTTTGCGTCTCTCTTGCTCTCATGCAAATACAGGTTCGGGGTGGTGGTGGGCGGCGGGAAGAACGCACGGATTGCTGCGGACATGGTGAGGGCGCACGGGGGCAATGAGTTCGAGGCTGATGAGGCTGCGGTCTCTTGGACAAAGAAGAATGCGAAAACTGCGATGAATATCATAAATGATGTTGCGAAAAAAGAGGTTGCATCCCCGGTCATGGCTGACAATTTTTCAGAGGCAAGGTCGCTTGCAAAACACTACAAAGTGGTGGTGATGGGGGGCACGATACCGGGAATCACCACCGATACCGATGCGGTGCTGCTTGCAGAGTGCCTCCGGGCAAAGCGGGTGATAAACCTCTCGAATGTGAATGGGGTGTATGCCTCCAACCCGAAAAAGAACCCCAAGGCAAAAAAGTTTGGCAGGATGAGCTACCTTGAGATGATTCAGCTTGCTGGGAAGCATGATACGCGGGCTGCGGGAACGCATTTCGTGTTTGATTTTGTCGCATGCAAGCTGATTGCGCGCTCGAAAATAGAGGCCCATTTCCTGGATGGGAGGAATTTGGGAGAAGTGAGGAAAGCGATTGAAGGGAAGGGGCATTCAGGAACCGTAGTAGACGGCGGATGAGCCTTCTTTTTACCGAACATCCTGCGCGCGGGATGGGGCTACTCGAAACTCTGCGACTGCTGCAAAAATTGAATCGGACAGGGAGATCTTTGGTTGCCTTGGTGAGATAGGGGCAGAAACGCCAGTTGGGCGAATTGTTAAAAGGGCGAGGGGCAGCTATTGAGCGAGGAGGCGATGATAATGGAGATTGCGGAGCTTTTGCATACTGCAGAAACGGAAAAGGGGTTTGACGATGCGGTCGTTTCAGTACTTAGGGAAGCGGACAAGAAAGGCTGGGCGCTTTTTGCAGTATATGATGTGAGGGAGAGGCTCCTGGCCAAGGGATTTTCGCAGGAGAGGCTGAAGATAATTGAGATATGCAACGCAAGGCATGCGAACGGGATGCTTTCCAAGAACAGGCTGGTTTCACTTTGCATGCCTTGCAAAATTAACGTGCTTGAACAGGGTGGGAAAGTCATAATTGCCACGATGCGGCCGAGCGCCATGGTGAAATTCTTCCCGGAAATAAGCGAGGGGGATGCTAACGGGGTTGAAAAGGAGCTTGTGGAAATGGTTGAGGGCGCGCGGTAGGCAATAAGGTTACTTTTCAAGCTTGCACTGCCGCAGAATTACCCCTGCATCCGAAAGCAGTTTGGCAGGAGCCTCCTGCACAGGGTATGCCTCGTTGTACACCACTTCCACTATGCCCGCGTTCACTATCATTTTTGCGCACGTGAGGCATGGGGAAAATGTGGTGTAGAGAGTCGTGCCCTTTATAGAAATCCCGTGGTAGGCGGACTGCACTATTGCGTTCTCCTCCCCGTGAGAGCAGAGGCATTCATCGAGTTTTGTGCCCGAATCCGCAAAATTGTTGCACCTTGGGCAGCCCCCTTCCGAGCAGTTTTTCACCCCCCGGGGAGTGCCGTTGTAGCCAGTTGAAACGATGCGCTTATCCTTTACAATGACTGCAGCCACATGGCGCTTTATGCAGTTGCTCCTTGTGGCAACCACTTGCGCGATTCCCATGAAATATGCGTCCCAGGAGGGGCGCGTCGGCTTGAACTCGCTCGAGAGTTCCGAGAGGAGCAAATCAACTGCGGCATACAGGTCCTTGTAAGTGGCCTCGTTCACCAGCTTCTTGTCGGAGAGCGCGAACGTGTCCTTCAGCCTCTGCTGGTGCGCGGCGCCCTCGAGCTCCTTAGCCTCGATTGCAAGGAACGATTCGTACGAGCGCGGGTCGCCCTCGCGCCTGCGCATCTTCATGCGTTCAAAGCGTATTTTGGGCGAAGCGGTGATGTAGATTAGGACCAGGCCCTGCTTCTCCTTGAGGGCCTGCGCCTCAAGTGGGTTGCGTATAGAGTCTATTATGTAGTTCTTCTCGGGCTGGACTTTTGCAAGCGTCTTTTTTGCAAGCACGGCAGGGCCGGATTCAGAGCGCATCTGGTTGCCTTTCGCAATCAGCGCTTCCCGCGTGATTTCCTTCCCTTCATCAGCAAGCGCTTCCCGGATTACATCTGAGAGAGAGAGGTAGTAGAAGCCCTTTTTCTGCAGGTATTCGGCAACAGTGCCTTTGCCTGCGCAGTTTTCGCCAGTAAGCCCGATAATAAGCCCCATTTGCTGCCCCCTATTTCCTTGAAAGCGTGAGCTTGAGTATGCCGTGCCTCATGCTTGTTTTCGCGGTTTCTATAAGCACCTTGCACGGGAGGGGGTAGAGCTTTGGGACTGAGTTTGACTTCCTTGAGGAGATTGCAAGCGATTCCTCGCCTATTTCTACCGATATGTCGTCCAATTTCTTTCCGGGAAGGTGTGCAGTGACTATTACGGATTCCCCTTCAAACGAGGATTCCACGAGCCAGTCAGCGCCCTCGAGCTCCTCTGCAGACTCGGCTTTCGCAAGGGTCTGCTTCCCATCCGGGCCTGCTTTCACATAGAGCCCGTACCTGGAGAGCGCCTCATCTTCCTTCTTGCGGAGCCTCTTCTCCAGCTCATCCTTGTCTTCCATTGTCCCCCGGCGTAATTGCCATTCTGGGGTTTAAAAAGGCTTTGCCTAAACCAGAAGCGAAAGCAGCCTGGGCAGATCGGCCAGGTCAAGTACTGGCTTAGAATACAAATCGTGGTCGTCCCCTATCCTTGGGCAGGCGGTTGAGATGTAGGCATCAAACGAGTTGAAATCATCGAGCGCGCGGGGGTTTATTTCGTTCGAAACAAGCAATACTGCGGTTTTCCCTTTCTCCTCCAGTTTCTTTTTTGCAAGCCTTGCGCCCGGCAGGTTCATCTGCCCCGCTTTCGTGCAGACCAGTATTCCGAATCGCTTTGCCTGCGAGGCTGCAAGCAATGCGCCTTTCTTTCTCTTTTCCAGCTTGATTATGTCATCAGTTATCCAGTAGGAGTTCACCTGGAACGGGTCTGCGCAAAGAACCGGCTTTTGGGAGCCTATTCCAAGCGGGTGGAACCTTCCGCCTCCAAAATAGAGTATTGCGTCTGCATTCTTAGCCGCCTTTTGGGCTGCGATGGAATCACACCCGAGCATTTGGCCTGGGTGCCGAACATGGGCGCCCCCTTTTTCAGTAAGGATTTCAAACCCCGCTTTTTCTAGAATGGCTTTGATATCTGCGTACTGCCTGATGTGCTGAACAGTGGTCACAAGACCGATTTTCGAGAATTTTTTCGCTTTCAGTTCCGAAATTGCTGCATAGAGGGTTGCTTGCAGAGTTTTCCCGTCTATTTTCTGCTCATATGGGACATATTCGATTTCAATATCGGATTTGAGTTTCATGAATTCCGCGTGCCCAAAATGGATAATTTTCTGAGCTCCGACTGCCCTTGCTTCGTCAAGGCAGATATCGCACGCTCCATAGCATGCGGAGGAGGAGATGAACACTTCGTGCCCCTCAGACGCGTATTTTTTCGCATAGGCTAGCGCCTCGCGCTTTAGCCCTTCTGGGAATTGGAGCATTATTTTCATTGGGAATCAACTTGCCTGTCCTCTGAAAGTAGGCAGATTTATATGGCGTTTTCCCATTATATATGTCTTTCCCTTAGGGCCCGTAGTCGAATGGTTAAGACGTCGCTCTCACACAGCGAAGACTCGGGGTTCGATCGAGGAATCGCCGCAATTTTTTTGCCGGCGGTTCCAGAGCTGCCTTCACGGCGGCGCTTCCGAGAATCCTCGCGGGCCCACTTGAAAAATCAGTTACGTTCCACTTTTCCGCCTAGTTCCTTTAGCACCCCAAACAGGTATTCCCTTGCTGGCTTTTCCTTTTGCAGGAATTCCTTGTGCAGCTTCTCGAAATCCACAGCCTCGAGAGGGTTGCGGGGGTTCGGGACTATGGTATTTGCCCCTTCTATGAACTCTATGTTCAGGTGCGCGAAGTAATTGCGTATTGTGTTCAGCCTGTTCAGGTCTTCTATTTCCACCTTGTCCAGCATTTTATGGCGAACAAGAAGCTTTTCAATCACCTTGCGCTTGAGCGCGAACGAGAAATACTCATCATAGAGCACTTCAAGTAGGAACTGGCGCGAAACTTTTCCGAAGTATGCCTGCGAGATTATTGCGTTTAGCAGGAATTCTATGTTTATGAAGCGTTCGATTACCTCTGCGCGGCATTTGGAGAGCTTTTCTGGTTCCATAGGTTCACTTCCCGTATTTTTGCTTTAGGGATTCGAGCTTTGCATCTATTTTCTTCTCGGAGTCCAATCGTTCAAGGCCTGAACCGCTCATGTCAACGAACTTCATTCCCGATGCGAGCAATGGGTGCACTTTTTTTATCTCAAGGAACATTTTCTGCGCCATTGAGCGGTAATCTATGTGCCCCTGGGGCATGGAGCGCAATTCTATCAGGTGGTATGCTTCGCGAAGAGTTAGGGTGACATACCAGCGGACCAAAAAGCCCATCGGGACAACGTATTGGGATTCTTCCTTCAGGCCGGCCGCAAGCAATTTGGCATAAGTGTCGTGGGCTGCGGTTGCACACTCTTTCACTTCCTCCTCGTACCCCGCATCAGCAAGCTCGAGGGGAATCTCGAACCCGTGCAGCGTGGTGAGCAATTGACGCTCTTGAGTTAATTGGCGGTGGCGGTGCAAATCGCGGTACATCCCGAAATTCCCGAGCAATGAGAAAGTGTAATGGATGTTCTCGAATGCGCGGCCAGGGCGGTGGCGGCGGTTCTGCCTGTTCCCAATGTAGGAAAGCATGAGCTTTTCCTTTTCTGCTTGGGGCATCGAATCGATTTTTGCATAAATTTCAGAAAGCGAGAGGGTGGAGTGCGGGAATAGCAGTGCAGCAAGCGCTTTGCGCTCAGCATCCGTATCAAAATCCACGAGTTCGACTGAAATCATCGAGGAGTTGGCTGGCAAGATATTTGGTTCTGCTTGCAGTTTTGCGTTTAGCCCAGTTTCATCTGCTTCTTTTGCAATTGCTCCCCTTACCTCCTTCATATAAGCCTGCGTAGGCTGCCCGTACCGGTCGTTCGCGCGCTTCACAAAAGAGGGGATTACCTTGGAAAGTTCTGATTGCATTTCGCTTGCAAGCAAGCGTATTTCCGCAAGGTCGGAGGAATACATCTTGAGCATCAGGTATTCGAACGCGCGCCCATTGCCGTATATGCCAACATTCGTGAATGCGGAAGCAGGAAGGAGGCAGCGGAGGTTGTCGCACACTTTTGCGCGTATTGCTGAAGCATATGCGCGGTCAGTGGTTTGAGCGTCCTTTGGGAAGCGCTCGGTAAAATAGGCAGTCATTGGCTCAATAAGCTTGGAATAGGTATCGAACAGGAGGTTGCATGTGGATTCGTATTCGGGCGCGAGGGGCGTTTGCATGATTTTAGGCTCGCGGTAGTAAGAATATTTTCCGTTTGCGTCCTTCTGGTTGAAATACACGTAGCGGGTGGATTTCTCAAGTGGCGAAAGCCCGATGCGCGAATCCTCGAGCACTTTTGAGGCTATGTTGGAAACGTCTTCGCATGCAATGTGCGCACCGCCCAATTCCGCAACCGAATCGTCCCCGTATCCCACGAGAACGCGCTCGTAGAATTCCTCGGCCTTGCGGATTGCAACAAGCTGGGATTCGCCTGATTCCTTGCCAGTTTGCACGATGTCTGAGAAACCTGATTCTTGGTTGTTTATGAACTCATCAAGCAAAACACGCCGCAGGCTCTTGCTCGAGCGAGAATAGCGGGAAAATAGCGCGCCCATCACTACTTCTGGTAGATTAATCAGCGCGAATATCGGCTTATCAGTGTTGGTGCAGAACTTAGAGAGAATCCTCTGATCTGCTTCTGTGAAATTGTCCATTGCCCCCACTAAGAGAGAATTGGAGTGGAAAAAATATAAGCAAGCCCTTTGGCGCGGAATCGGATTTAAATATAATTTGTTATAATAACTGAATATATGTTGGATGCGAAAAGGACGCGGGAGCTTGCTACCGAGGCATTGAGGCTGCTAGGGGAGCTCCGCTCCGAGTGCCAGGGATTTTGCGGGCCTGGGGTGGAGTCGGTAGTCAGGATGATGGAGCGGGACGCGGAGAAAGTCGCGAGGGAAGCGAGCGGAATCTATCAAAATGCATCGCAGGAAAGGTCGATGAGACTGGGAATGCTCCGGCTGTTCCGGGACAAGTATGCGCCCACGCTTATGCCGGAGGCGGCGTTCCTTGAATTTTCCCGGAATTTTTCTGCATGCAAAGCCATCTCGGACAAAGTGCAGGCAGACGGGATGGCAAAGCGGCTGTGGGAAGATGTTAGGAAATTCATTTGGGAAACTTCCATGCAAAACGAGAAGCGCATTGAGAACGGCAGGCTGATCGGGTGGTGGGGGGCACTTGCGCTCATGGCAAGCGCGGAGGAGAGCGGGGAAAAAAAGGGCAAGAGCCCAGAGCTGCCGAAAGATGAGAGGTTCCAGATCAGGAATGAATCACCAGAAGTGAGGGGAAGAGAGCCGGGGAAAAAAACCATTAGGAAACCGAAGGAACGCCAGCCCGCGCCAAGATACTTGAAAGAGGCAGGGAGTGTGACAGAGGGGAATGGGATTGGAGATGGTGAAGTGAACAGTGCGCGGGAGGAGGAAGGCACAAACACTGCGGCTGCGCCGGTTGTTGAAGTGAGAGAACTCAGGGTGGAAAGTGCTGTGGAAACAATAACGAGCGAGTCCAAACTGCCTCCGAACGCTAGCCCTCCCGCCGAATCAAAAGCCGAGAAGCCCCCGCATGATGCAAAAAAAAGGACTGGGAATTCAAAGGGCGATGAACGCGCCCATCCGCCGCGGATTGACCAGGAAGACCATGAGGCGCTCATGCGGATTTTCGTGATAGTGGCAGGCTGCTTCTGGAGGGAGCAGCTATGGGCGAACAATGCGGGCGTCCTGGTGCTTGTTGATGTGCAGAAGGAGCTTATTTTCAACAGGAGGGATGTTGCGGATGTGGCAAGGAAGCACAGGCTTAAGGAGCACTGGGTGGCAGGGATATTTGAGGCGGCTGCGAAAGCGATGAGGGAGAGGAAAATGGGCGAGTTCGCCCCGGATGGGAAGCTGCAGTTCGCGGACAGGGGTTCGAAAGAGTTTCCAGCAAGAGAGCCAAGCTGTGCTGAAGCTGCAGCTAGGAAAAGGGCATCGCATTAGCGTTTTTTGCGAGAGTTTTAAAGAATTGGGAGAGAAAGCCCAACCTATGGTCACAAAGGACGAGCTTCGGGCCCAATTCCGCAAGGATTGGCAGAAGCATTACAAAATCGGCGCGCTGACCGAGAAAGGATACACCAGGCAGCAGTGCAAAAAATGCAACCGGTTCTTCTGGTCCGTGGCGCAGCGCGAAATTTGCGGGGATTCCGGGTGCATGGGGTACACGTTCATAGGGGATGCGCCTGCGAAAAAGCCATTGTCCTATGTGGAAACTTGGAAAACACTGGAAAAGTATTTTGTGAAAAACGGGCACACAAGCGTGAAACCGTATCCAACAGTGTGCAGGTGGCGGGATGACTTGTATTTCACCATCGCATCGATAAATGATTTCCAGCCTTATGTGGTGAACGGGGAGATTGAGCCTCCGGGAAATCCCCTGATAGTGCCGCAAACCTGCATCCGCTTTTCAGATATTGCAAATGTAGGGGTGACTGGGAGGCATTTCACGAATTTTGTGATGGTGGGGCAGCACGCGTTCAACACAAAAAAGACCGGGCAGTTCTATTGGAAAGAGGAGGCCATTTCGCACGATTTGGGGTACTTGAAAGCGCTGGGGATTGATGAGCGGGAACTGGTGTTCCAGGAGGACGTGTGGATGGGCGGCGGGAATTTCGGCCCGTGCATCGAATATTTCGCAGGCGGGCTGGAATTGGGGAACTGCGTGTTTATGCAGTATGCAATAACCAGCGAGGGGACAAAGGAATTGCCCACCAAAGTGATTGATATGGGCGCAGGGCTCAACAGGCTTGCATGGATTACGCATGGGGCGCCCACTTCCTACGAAATAGTGTTCGGGTCAGTTATTGAGAAAATGAAAAGGGATGCGGGAGTCGATATTGAGAAAAAGCTGTTTTTGGAATATGCAAAACTCTCCGGCGGGCTGGATGTGGAGGAGGCGAAGAATTACCAGGCTGAGAAGGAAATGGTGGCAACGGCGCTGGGAACAGATGTGAAAACGCTCTTTGGGAAGCTGCGAAAATTGCAAAGCCTGTATGCAGCAGCGGACCACATTTGCACCGTGCTGTTCACCACAACTGACGGGATGCTGCCAAGCAACTCTGGCGGCGGGTACAATTTACGCATGATACTGCGCAGGGTGTTTGCGGAAAACGAGGAGCTGGGCCTCAATATCGATTATGCTGCGGCTGTTGCGGGGCATGCGAGGGAATTGCGCGAAATATTCCCGCATTTGGGGGAAGGGGTTGCCACAACAGTTGATGTGATTGCTGAGGAGAGGAAGAAATACGCGGTTTCGCAGGAGAAGGGGAGGGGGAAAGTCGCGAACATGATTGCAAAAGCTAGGGGAACAGGAAGAGGCATTGGAGAAGCTGAGCTGGTTACGCTTTACCAGTCGGATGGGATTCCGCCTGAGCTTGTTGAGCAGTTGGCAGCCAAAGAAGGGTTTGAGGTAAAGGTTCCTGACAATTTCTATGCAAAGGTGCGGCACGCGGATGAGGAAGTGGAAGAGAAAAAAATGGACCTGAGCGAGTATGAGAAGACCGCGCAGATGTATTATGAAGGAGTTTATGAGTTCGATGCGAAAGTTGCGGGCGTGAAGGGAAAGTACGTGATACTGGATAAAACTGCATTCTACCCTGAAGGCGGAGGGCAGTGCGCAGATGCGGGATCGCTTAATGGGGAAAGAGTGGTTAACGTTGCAAAAGAAGCAGGGGTTGCGCTGCATGAGGTTGCGCATCCGGAAAAGTTCAAATCAGGGATGAAAGTGCACGGGGAGGTGGACAGGGAGAGAAGGCTGCAAATCACCAGGAACCACTCTGCGGTGCATCTTCTGAATGCGGCAGCAAGGAAGGTGCTGGGAAACCACGTGTGGCAGGGCGGAAGCTACAAAGATGAGCACAAGGCGACCCTTGATATAACGCATTACAAGCACGTGAGCAAGGAGCAGCTTTGGCAGATTGAGAGGCTTATTAACGATTATGTGATGGCGGACATGCCAATTGCGCTGCAGGTTTTGCCAAGGGGCGAAGCTGAAGGGAAGTACGGGTTTAGGCTGTACCAGGGGGGCGCGGTGCCAGGAAAGGAGCTTCGAGTGGTGTCGATTGGGGACGTGGACCACGAGGCATGCGGCGGGACCCATTACGTGATAAAGCGGACTGGGGAGATAGGGCCTGTGCGCGTGGTGAAATGCGAGGGGATTCAGGACGGGTTTGAGAGGATCACTATAAAGGCGGGGAAAGCTGCTGCGGAATATTCGCTTGCAAGGGAAAGGCTGCTTGAGGAGGCATCGGAATCGGTGAAAGTGCCGCCGGAGCAGCTTCCTGCGACTGTGCGAAGGTTTTTTGAAGAATGGAAGGAGAGGGGCAAGTCACTTGAGCAGTATTCGAAAGTTGCAGCAGAGGGCGAGGCTGAAAGGATTGTGCATGAAGCAAATGCAAAAGGGCAAAAGATAGCGAGGGCTGCCGGGTTGCCGTATCCTGCAAAGACGCTTGGGATGATTGCGGAATCTGTCTCGAAAAAAGGGATAGGGGTAGTGCTGGTCGGAAGCGATGGGTATGTGGTTGCAAGGTGCCCGATAGGGGCAGGAAATGCATTGGAACTGCTCAAAAAAGAAGGGGCAGTAGGGGGCGGTAACGAGTCTTTTGCACAGGGGAAGATTGTGAAAAGATAATCATGCCTGCTTTTGCGCCCGTGCCGTCTTCTCAACCATCTCCTTGAAGTGCGAAAAGCCTTCTTCTTCGTGCGGCAGGGAGGCCGACTGGGGGCGTGGCTTAGGCGCATAGACAATTAGCTTCTCGTTCTTCATTTTCTCGATAACTATGGTGAGGAACAGGGCGAAATCCGACAGGTCGATAGAGTGGCGCTTTGCAAGCATTTCACATCGTTCAAGGAGCTTTACGGTTTTCACCAGCAGCTTTGCGGGCGGTGCGCGGTGCTTAGCATGCGATATATGCTCGAGGAGCACAAGCTTTGAAAGCTCAAGCTCGCGCGCCATCTCCTCAGTCTCCTTGCGCCCCTTATGCGCTTGAAAATTGAGGTCCGATGCAAACTGCGCAAGGCTTTCCCATTCCATTTTCGCAAGGTCCTTGCGGAATCCCTCTGGGAGTATGAAACGGTAGCTCGGGTCCATTTGGCGGCCTGGCGCTTCCATTGGGGGGATAACCCGTGCTTGGCTTATAATCCTTATCGGGCAGACGCAAGCATGGCTTTAGGAAAACCATTATATTGTATCCAAGGGAAAGCCAGGATGGGGTGCTCCGAATGAAAATGTTATTCCTGTTTTTTGCAATTGCGCTTGCCGCCTTGCCGCTTTCCACGTTCAACTATGCCAAAACAATAGATTTGGAAGGCACCGTGAACAGCTTTGAGGAACCGGTGGGGCTTGCATATGCAAATGGCAAGCTGTATGTTTCCGATGCGAAAAAGGATTTTATTTATGTTGTGGACGGTGACGGAAATTACGTCCAGAAAATAGGTGGGCCAGGCCATACTGACTCGAACTTAGATGGACCGGAGCATATTTACCATGACGGGCAGAAGCTTTACATGGCTGATAGATCCAATGGCATAGTCAAGATATATGCCGGCAGCTCCTCATTTGAGAAAATAGGGCAGGGAATTTATGAAATGACAGAACCGAAAGGGATCTATGCTTATGGGGGCAAGGTCTACGTCATTGATGCTGGAAGCGACAGGCTGTTCGTATATGACAAGGCAAACAGGGATTACATCGGGTCGCTTGGGATGCCAGGGTTAAGGGACGGGCAGTTTAACAACCCCTCGGGGATTTTCATCGAGGACGGGCTAATTTATGTCGCAGACACCATGAACAGCAGGATTTCAGTATATGACCTTAATTTGACCCCCATCAGGACCATTGGCCGCGGGGAGGGAGGGGTGCAGCTGAACAGGCCAGAAGACGTGTATGTCACTGACCTGGTTTACGTGGTTGACACCGGAAACAATAGGATAGTGGTGTTCTCAAAGGATGGCTTTCCGCTTGAAACGTTTGATGGATACGGCCCAGGAAATGCGAGCTTTGATTCGCCCAAGGGATTACTTGTAATGGAAAGCCAATTGTATGTAGCGGACACGGGCAACTCCCGCGTCCTTGTATTCAACATGGATAAAAGCTCGCTTGGGCGGGGGGTAGTTGGGGCGATAGAGTCCGCAAACAGGAGCGTCAGCGAGTATCTTGCGCTTGCCGCAATTGGAAACCGGCTTAATGCGACTGTCTCGACAACTGCGCCTGGACTGCTGCTGCAGGCATCAACCTTTTATGCGCAGGGCAAGCTCACGGATGCGCAGACGATTGCGGCGCAAGCCGAATCGGATGCAAGGAGCGCAAAGACCGAGCTTGAGCAGAAAATCATTGTGAGAGGGAGGTCGCTTCTTGAGTCCGCTAGGCAGAAGCTTGCGCTCTATGAAAACCGCTCCAGCGATGTTGAGTTCAGGCTGAAGCAGACTGAAGTGAAAAACAAGATTGCATCCGGAGCCTCAAAACTGGATGCCAAGGATTATGCTGGAGCGGCTGATTCTATAATCGCTTCGCTTGCATCGGCATCCGAGCTCGAAAAGATGTACGTTTCCAAGAGCCAGCAGAAGATAGATGACGAGCAGGAGCAGGCCAAGGCAGGCATAGAAGCCAGGCTTGTTGAGTATGAGGCCCAGGCCAAGGCAGTCCAAGCGCGCGCCCTGGAGCTCAATGCAAGCGCACAGCTTGGGTATGCGCAAAGCCTGATTGCGTCTGCGCGAAATGCACTTTTGGCTGGCAACCTGCTTGATGCGAACGCAAGCCTTGAATTCATAGGGCAGGAGATACTAAAGGCGCAGGGGAAGCTCAATGCCACTGGCAGCGAGGTCGGGTTGGCTCTTTCTGCAATCAACGCTACCGAGAGCGAGTTCCGGCTGATTGAGAATGGGAAGATATTGCTGGGCCCGAACCTGCAAGGCGCCAGGCTGATGCTTGCAGCAGCCAAGGAGAAAGCGTACTCGGACCCCGCGACGGCGCAGGAGATTGCCAAGCAGGCGGGAGATGCAGCGCGGCAGGAAGGCGGAAACGCCAGGCTGCTCAGCGTGGCGATAATAGTGCTCGGCGCGTTTATGATGGCATTCTTCGCAGCGCTCGTAGTTGGAATCTTCCTATACTTTAAGGGGAGGAGGAAAAAGGGAATCTAGCCACGGTATTGGAGCAGCAGGAAAAGATGATCCTTGTCGTAGGGGTCAAGCTCGCATGAAAAAAGCGTTTCAAATTTTGCCCCGAGCTCCTTTTCTGTTTTTTCGAAAATCCTGTGCTTGTTTGCAGTCACATCGATGCTCTGGGATTTTACAGCCAGCATTGCAAATCCGCCTTTTGCCAGGAATGCCTTCGCGTTTGCAAGCAGTATCTCGGCTTGGTTCGGCTGCGCAACATCCTGGTAAATGCAATCCACTTTCCCGATTTCCAAATACTGATGCGGCTGCCTTGCGTCCGCATGTATCGGGAGCATGTTGGGGCGCTTGGAGCAGACCTGTATTAAGTCCCTCATTGAGCGCGCGGAGAACTCAACGCAGTATACCTCGCCTGGTTCGCCGGCAATATCCGAAACGTGAGATGGGGTGGTGCCGCTTGCTGCCCCAAGGTAAAGCACTTTTGAGCCCTGCTTGATTGGGAGCAGTGGCATGCCGCGCTTTATCGCTGCTGCAAGCTTGCTTCGGTACAGGTCCCAGATGCGGAATTCGCCTTTCTCGGATTTCACCAGCCGCTCCCCGTATACTTTGGAGCCAGGGGCGAGGTTCTTTGTGGCAAGCATCCTGTCCACAGTGTAAACGCCAGGGAATTTTTCGATTATTTCCATTTGGCTCGCCGTATATTTCATGGCGAAAAAACCTGCGCACAAGCGCAGGATATTTTTCGCAGTCCTGGTTCTTTTCTTTCCCAGGGGTTTCTTTTCCCGGAGGGAAAAGAAAGGCCTACGGGCCCAGAGGGATTTGAACCCTCGGCTTTCTGATTTCAGCCTGCTATTCTGCTCAATTGCAGACGAGCGTTAAAAGTCAGACACTCTGGCCAAGCTGAGTTATGGGCCCTTGTTTGCAGAGTATGATGCTCAATCGGATTTTAAATTGGTTTGCGTCCCTGAAAGGTTTGGGATTTTTATTCGAAGAGCTTGTTTTTCCCCGGTTGAATAAAGTAGATGAACACGCATATTATAAGGGCGGACAGGAATGCTGCCAGCGTCCCGTAGAATACTCCAAATAGGGGGAATGCGAGGGATATGGTGAGGGAATATGCAATCAGCGAGGCAAGGCCCACAGGGAAATTCTTGATTATGGTGTGCACGTGCTTCACATCGTACGTATAATGGACTATGAGGAGCAGGGGAAAAGTCGTGGTTGGGAAAGCGGTGAGAAGACCAGCCCACTTTGGCCCGACCAATCCCGCAACTTCGGTTACAGCGAGTATTATTGCAGCAGCTGCGATTGCACGCGCCAAAACAACCGCAGGGCTTAGCTTTATCCGCTCAGTTATTTTTGTGTTTTCTATTTTTCTAAAGAGATAAGTGAAAAGGAATATGGAGGCAAGCGGGAGCAGGACAGCTAGGGGTATGTCCTTTGGGAGGAATTGCAGTAGGTAAATTACGATTAGGTAACCTGTGACTGAAAGAATGGAAGACAATACCAGGGAATTGCCCTTGAACGTGATGCTTGCTTTGTAATAGGCAAAGAGCAGGGCTTGCATGGCGATAATCCCAATCATGTTGTATAGGGCAGCTTGGGATGCAAAATCGGTTCCGTTCTCAAGCCCGATGAAAAAAAGCGTGATTGCAGAGCCGGTTGGAATGCCTGCTAATATTCCAGCGAGCTTTGGGCTAATCCTCTCCGTAACTATTGAAAGGCCCAGCACCACTGAGATTGCGACAGCCAGCTTAATGACAAAGAGATATTCAAACATAATGCAATTTTGACAAGAGTTAATAAATAGCATTGGCATATTTTTGCGGGTGAAGGAGGATGAAACTTACTGGAGGGAAGCCCCGCATTTGCGTACTTTTCTGCGGCGGAACCATAGTGATGGAGCCGGACCCGAAAACTGGCGCATTGGATGTTGGCGGCGGAACAGAAACCATATTGAACCTTGAGCCAAGGCTTCGGGAAGCGTACGACCTGAACGTCATTTTCATAGACAACATTGACAGCAGCAACATGACAATGGGGCATTGGGACAGGCTCGTGAAGACGATTTCGGAGAATTACGAAAAATATGATGGTTTCGTGATTACTCACGGGACAAATACTATGGGATACACTTCAAGCGCACTTTCGTTTGCGCTGCGAGGGATAGGAAAGCCAGTGGTTTTGACCGGGGCGCAGATACCTGCAAACAAGCTTGAGAGCGACGCGCGGCAGAATTTTGTGAATGCAGTGAAGCTTGCGGCGATGGATATTTCAGGTGTATATGTAGTGTTCGGGAGCAGGATAATGCTTGGGTGCAGAGCGAAGAAAGACAATGAATATGACCTGAATGCGTTCAAGACGTTCAATGGGAAGGATGTTGGAGAGATTGGGATAAAAATACAAATGAATGGAAAATATGCAAGGAGGCATGAGAGGAAACTGGAAGCTAAACCGGGGTTTGAATCCAATCTTGCAGTAATAACAATGGAACCGGGAATTTCCGGGGAAATGTTCAATTCGCTGGTTGAGGCCGGAATTCAGGGATTTGTGCTAAGGGCTTTCGGAGCGGGCGATATGCCACATTGGCTCATCTCGTTCCTGGACGAGGCACACAAAAGGAAAATCCCGGTAGTAGTAACAACCCAATGCCCGAATGGGGTTACGCGAATGAACCTGAACCTAGTTGGCAAGCATGCGCTTGAGACAGGGGTTATTCAGGCATTTGACATGAGCATGGAGTCCATGACTACAAAGTTGCACTGGCTTTTGGCACACAGGACGCCGTATGAAAAAATCAAGGGGATGATGGAAACAGATATGTGCGGGGAGGTTGCGCCACAGAACAAGGATGATGAGGAAAACGGCTGATATTGCTCTAGCTAAGCGCCCTATTTTTCTTAAGCAAAAGAAGCACCTTGTGAACCCCGCTCCCGTACTGCATCGCCTTCTTTGGCCGTGAGCATGCAAGCTCTGGAACCCCAAGAGACCTTGCAATCCTTCTCAAAATAGGCTTTTTTTCGCTTCTCTCGCCCGCAAGCTCGGGAATCGGAATTGCTTTTATTTTTTCAAAAAGCGGTTTGTTTGTGAATGGATAGAGGAACAGAACTGAATGGAATTTTGCAATCGCGTTTGCAGCCGAAATGTCGCGGGAGGGAAGCGTTTTCATTTCATCATCTAGTATTTTTCGCAAATCCTTTCCCTCTCCTAGGTATTTGTAATACCGGTCATAGCCGAAGAATGCCTCTTCCGCGCCTGAACCTGAGAGAAGTGTTGCGCATCCTTGCTCTTTTGCGAGTTCGCAGCATTTGTAAAGAGGCACGAGAAGCTCGCCAGTGAGGAAATCGGAAGGATAAATTGATTGGCACTTTGGGTAAAGGGCCGCAAGCTCCTCTTTTGTAAAAATATGCTCAATTTGCTCAATTCCCAATTCATGCGCAGCTTTTTTTGCATATTCCAAATCTGGCGCATCTTTAGTTCCTACTGTTATTGAAAGCACTTTTACTTTTTTTGAGGCAATGGTTGCAAGGAGCGAGGAATCGAGCCCGCCAGAGAGCGGAACGGCCACTTTTGAGGGGAGGTTAGCGCATATCGCGTCTTCCAGCAATTTTGCGAGAGAAGGAATTTCAGTTTCCGAAACCATATGAACCACTTGCAAACGAAAATCAGGAGCGGGCCCGGAGAGATTTGAACTCTCGACCTTCACCTTTCTCCAGACCAATTTCCGGGAAAGAAAAGCCAATGGAGCACTTTCGCAATTGACGGGAAAACGATTGTTTTTCCGTCAACGCTTTTTTTCGCGTACCCATCTGGAGCGAAAAAAAGGGTTGTAGGAGAGTGCCGCTCTATCCAAGCTGAGCTACGAGCCCTTTATGGATAAGTTTGCGCTGCGGATGTTTAAAAAGATTCAATTGGAGAATCATGCGATGGACAAAAAAGCAAGAAAGCAGCTGCCCTATGCGCTGTATATGGCAGCGATGGCAATTTGGTGCGCCCTGATAGTCGCAGCACCGTTGCTTGGGATGGCTAAAAGCCCGCTTGCAAAGCCATTGTATGGGGCATTTGCGCCCACCTGTCACCAGCTCAACTCGCGCTCGCTTTGCGTGTTCCCATCAGGCAGCAGTGTGATAGGGGACTGCACCGAAAGCGCGGAGCTTTCTTATTCAAAGACAAGCGAGGTCGCAGTTGCGGGCGGAACTGGGTATAAGCTGCCTGTCTGCGCGCGTGATTTGGGCATTTATTTCGCAATGCTTATTGGCGGGATTGCACTACCGTTTTTCTGGAAAATTGAAAGCGAGAACATACCGAACAAATGGCTGCTTGTGGTTGCGCTCATTCCGATTGCGATAGATGGGGGGACCCAGATAATCGGGATGCGCGAGAGCACGAACTCACTTAGGCTCTGGACAGGGGCAATTGCGGGGTTTGCGCTACCATTCTACATTGTTCCGATGGCCAACTGGGCGGCAAGGAAAATAGGCTTCTAACAGCCTCGCAAAATTGCTCGGCCGTTAGCTAGCAAGCTTGTTTGCTATGGTTTAAATATTGGAGCTGGGGAAATCGCATTATGAAGGCGCTCTGGGCAGTCGTATTCTTGTCGCTGTTTGGGGCAGCATTTGCCTCATGGATGGAAAATGCGACCGTGCGAATAGTGGACAGCGAAGGAAAGCCGATACCGGATGTCTGGGTAGTAATCACTTACCAGAAATCCAATGCCAACCTGGTTAGCGACGGGGAAGAGAAGGGGTTCACTGACCTTGCAGGCGAGTTCCGCGCTTCGCTTGAGAACAGGGTTGCCCAGGAGTTCCGCCCGCTTGGGCGCTACAACATAAGTGCGAACACGTATTTTTGGAGCAGCAGCCAGGTTGTGGAGGCCACCAACGCAAGCGAGAAGCTCACGATTTTCCGTGCGCCCATAAAGGTCGATGAAGTGAGCGTAAAGGTGCTTGACCAGGCTGGATTGCCGGTTCCCGGGGCAGTCGCATCCACAACATCGCCGTTCATAGCGCGCAGGTCAAGCGACCCGAGCGGGACAATCAGGTTTTATGTTGCAGCAGGGTTTGCACTAGAAGGGGCAGTCGGCTACGGACCGTACAGCACCTCATTTAGGAGCGAGCCTGGAAGGAGGGAGCAAATTTTTTTCTACATCCCAGTATCGCTTGCCGGCTTGAACATCACGGTTAGGGATGAGGCGGGAAAGCCGCTTGCAGGGGTGAGTGTGAGGTCTTCCGCAGGGGGGCAGGTGCTGCAAACCGACTCTCAGGGCATCGTATCGTACCAGAACGTCCAAACCCAGAGGTTCGAGGTGTATGCCGCTTATTCCGGGGTGTATGTGAAAAAGACCATAATATCTGCAAACCCATCCACCCATGAGCTCACCATCCCAAGGCAGCTTCTCATAGCATCGGTTGCGCAGGAGAGGGTAAAGGAGAATACGGTGAAACTCACAGTTGTAGTGCACGACCCGGCAAGCCAGGGGGGGCAGCTGGAAGGAAATGCAACTGTGGAATATTCTGCAGTAGGGGGCCCAACAGCGAGCAAGAGCCTTATTTTTGTGGCCCCGTCCAGCTTTGTGAATGATTTTGAGATTGATGCGCCAGCCCGAGCAGAAGCTGTAATAAAAATAGGGGACAGGGAGCTGCGGCACGGGTTCGTAATTAATCCCTTCATCCTGCCCTATTATTCCGCACCAGTCAGCCCAGGAGGGCAGATTAACCAGACACCAGGGGCGAATGGCACTGCCGTTTCAGGCTGGGGCGGAGGCGGGGCCGCTACGCCCAACCCGCTCGAGGATTACCTGCCGATTATACTCCCAATAGGGATAGCATTCTTCGTAGTGGGGGTCTTCTTTGTATACAAAACAAGGGTCGCGGCGCCCAAGAAAGAAAAAGAGGAGAAAAAAGAGCAGCTCAAGCCGCAAAATGCAAAGCTCGATATTGGAGGGCAGGTTACGTACTATGCCCGCTGCCTTGTGAAATTCGTGCGGGACATATTTAAGAAATGAATGAAAAGGGGAATCGGGCTACCTCAGCCTTATTGTATCAAGGTTCATGGGAGGTCTTGATTCCACGCGGAACATGCGGGTTATGGCCTGCGAGAGCTCGGAGCACTTGGTTTCGTCCCCGTGGTTTGTGAAAACGCGCTCTGGCATCGGCCGTATGTTTTTTAGGAACGAAAGCAGCTGCTGCCTGTCTGAATGGCCTGAGAACCCCTCAACTGTTTCGATTTGCATGTTCACCTTAAGGGAGGTGGAGCGGCCGTCTTCCCCGCTTATTGGCAGGTCCTTCATGCCACGCTGGAGCTTGCGCCCAAGCGAGAGAGCTGATTGGTAGCCAACGAACACGAGCGCGTTTTTCGGGTCGTCCGCAAGCATCTTCAGGTACGCAAGCGAAGGGCCGCCTGAAAGCATGCCGGAGGGCGCAAGTATGACTGCAGGGTCGCCCTCGGCCACTTCCTTCCGGTTGCCTTTCACAGGCTCGAATATCTTTGACTCGAACGGCGAGTCGTTTGAAAGGATCCTTCTTTGGATATTGTGGCGCAGGTATTCCGGGTATGCGGTGTGGATCGCGCTTGCCTCAAGAATCATCCCGTCTATGTAGACCGGGAAGTTCATGTCCGGGTTGCGGGATGCCATCTCCTCAAGCACCAGCATGATTTCCTGCGAGCGGCCGACCGCGAATACCGGGATCAGCACTTTCCCTTTCCTTGAAATAACGTCGCGGCAGATTGAGTAGAGGCGCTTGTCAGCCTCGAACCTGTTTGGCGAAATGTCGTTGCGCCCGCCGTACGTGCTCTCCAGGAACAGCGTCTCCATCCTTGGGAACTGCGTGGTCGCTTGGTCGAATAATTGAGTGAACCCGTACTTGATATCCCCTGAGAACACCAGGTTGTGGAGCCCCTCGCCCACGTGCAGGTGCACCATGGAGCTTCCCAGGATGTGGCCGGCATTGTAGAACGTGAGCTTGATTTCGGGCGTGATGTCCATCACTTCCCCATAATCCACAGTGACCATGTGCGAGAGCTCCTTGTGTATCTCCTTAATCCCGTAAGGCGCTTTTGCGTTCTGGTTCTTGTTCATGATGTCGATGTAGTCCATCTGCAGCAGCATCGCAAGGTCACGCGTCGGGGTTGTACAGTAGACCGGTCCATCGTAACCGTATGCATAAAGGTAGGGGATGAAGCCGCAGTGGTCCATGTGCGCGTGAGTGAGTATGATTGCATCAAGCTCGTCAAGCTCAAAGCCCATCGAGGTCAGGTGCGGGTACGCTTTTGCCGGCTCGACCGTATCAGGGTTGATGCCGCAGTCTATGAGTATCTTGGTGTTCGGGGTTTCGAATAGGGTGCAGCTCCTGCCGACCTCCTGGAACCCGCCAAGCGCGGTCACCTTCACCCATTCGCTCTTTACAGGCGCAGAGCATATTTTCCGCCCTAGCGCCGTGAGGAACTTCTTGCGGGATACGGCCTCTTTTAGGATTGTGGAGCGCACGCCCTTTATTGTTGATGACTCCATGGTCGGGGTGCGAAGCACGATTGGGGCCCAGCCAGTCTGCTGTATGATTGCCTTTAGCGTCACGCCGCCCTTCCCGATCACAAGGCCGGGCTTGAGAGCCTCGATGTTAACCTCGCAGAAATCAGGGTTGAACTTAACGTCCGAAACCGACGCCTCGGTAGCCACAAGGGACTTTATCTTCTGCATCGCCTCCTCAGGGGGCACGAGCGAAGAGGGGTCGGAGCGTATGAGCACCCGCTTTCGCAGCGCCCCTGCAATTTTCCTGATTAATTGGTCGTTTGAGTAGAACTCGTTTATGTCGCGCACATAGATTACGATGTTGAGCCCTTCCGCGTCCACCTTGGTCACCTGGCAAGACGGGGGCATCAGTTCTGCAACTTTCCGTTCGATTTCCTTAATGTCCATTTTCCTTCCTCCTTAATTTTTCCATTGGTTTGCTAGCCTATAGCCTAAGCTGCCTTATTTGGCAAACGTAAAATTCACTGGCAGAAAACCCAATCTATTCTGCCATCTTGGCAATTTCAGAGCGCTCGTAGCGCTTGAAACCCGATTTGGTCACGGTCACCAGGTCGATGCTCTCGCCTGTTGCCGCATCGCGCTTCATCGCGGTTGCGATTGCCTTGACTGCGATTTTCAGGTTGTCCTTGATCGTACCGTCCTTCACGTACATCGCCTCAAGCAGGCCGTACGCCATTGGCGAGCCGCTCCCTGTGGAAACGAACTTCTCGTCCGTCACGCCCCCAAGCGGGTCAAGCGAGAATATGGACGGCTCGTCCTCCACCCCTGCAAGCAGGAGCTGGACGTAGAACGGGTAGAACTTGTACTGGAACATGATGTTCGAGAGCAGCGTGGTTGCGGATTTCACAGTTATGTTTTTACCGTGCCTTAGCTTGTAGAGCTTTGTCTCGGCCTGCATTATCCGCACGACCGACTGCGCGTCAGCGACCGAGCCTGCTACGGTCATCGCGATCTTGTCGTCGATTTGGAATATTTTTGTTACATCCTTGCTTGCGATGAAGTAGCCCATGCTCGCGCGCCTGTCCGATGCAAGTATTATGCCGTCGGTGCAGACCAGGCCAACCGTGGTCGTGCCGGTCTTGAGTTCCTTCTCCTTTGCTGCAAGAATAGAGTTCTCTTCCAAAGTATCACCACAAGCAATAAATGAAATTGGAAAAAATAATTCGCCTTGGTATTCCTTCTACATGGTAGCATTTATATTGCTATTCCCTAACCTTGGTTTTTGGCATTTTGATATTGTAGATTGTGAGGGGGAAATCGCCGCTCTTCTCAATTCTGCCTCCGAGCGCATCAAGCAGTATTTTCTTTATTCGAATATATTCTTCCTTCCCAACCTCGTAATTCCCTATCGCGTGCCTAAGGTTCTTCACGTTGAAGCAGAACATGCAGTCATGCAGGTTCTCGCAGTTGTGGATGAAATAGCAGTCAGAGCAGTTCGAGCTGTTGTCGCACTCAAAGCATCTGGTGAGCTTTACTGAATCATTGCAGTTGATGCAGAATGAGAGGTTCCTCGCATCTGTGCACCCGAACGCGTGTTCGCAGGTCCTTGCCATGAAACAAGAGGCGCACAGGCGCGATTCGATGAACGTGACTCCGCGGTAGGTGTCTGTGGAATAAAGGTTTATCGGGCTGTCTATGTTGTTCCGAAGGGTGCCAGTGAGCCATATCGGGGTGAAATAGGCAATCTTGGAGAGAATCGCGGGCGCATTTTCAAAGTTCAGCGAATCGGTTTCCTGCCCAAAGAGCGATAGCTTCTCGCCAGTGAAATCGGCTTCCTCCAAAGTCAGGAGCCGCTCGCGCGGGAACTTCCCTATCCATCCATAGTGGCTGCCTAGCTTGATTGGCTTTCCTGACAGGCACGATTTGCAGTCCTCGGTGGTGCCGCTTGAATTTTTCTCAAGCAATCCTAGGCATTTGTCTATTCCCAAAGGCTTGGCGCCAAGGACCAGATGGGCAGTTTTTGCGAATGCATCCTCTATGATGGGCTTGTCCTGCACTTCCGCCTGCCGGCTTGGCATCCCAGAAGCAACATCCTTTAGCAAGCGGTAATCCGGTTTCGTTGCCCCTGCGATTTCCATAATGTTTGGAAGCCGCTTGTTTTTCTTAAGCATCCCAAGCGCTTCGGCCAGCAGTTTTCCTTTAAGCTGTGCGTATTTTTCAGGCGAAAGCTGTAGATTCCCGATGCGGTTGCGCTTGGTGCGGATATTGAAGCAAAAAAGGCATTCCCTGCATCCGAACAGCCCGTGCGAAAAGTAACAGTCCTGTGAATTGTCGGACTTTGTGAGCGCAAGGCAGCGTGCCAGCTCGAAAACTGCGCCGCACCGCATTAGGAACTGCGACCTGCCAAAGTTCTGGCACCCGAAAATGTTCTCACTTGAGCTGCCGTTGTTGGAGTAGGCGACGTATTTCGCATATGCAATCCGTTCGGAGCGATAAACGTAATAGGAGTCATAAACAGTAGTGCTGCTCTGCACGAATTTCGAGTTTCCGAGAATTATGTTCCCTGTGAAGCATGCGCGCTCGCTTATGGCTGCAATTAGCGAATCAATATCCTTGATTTCGTTTATGCTTATTGGTGGGTATTTTTTCTCAAAGTCCACTTCATCAAGGGCTATTGCAGGAGTGCCTGGCGAGTAGTATTCATGCGGAAACACAACCTCTTTGCCGCTTATGGCCGATTTGCAGATCAGCCTCGGCTCGTTATCTTCCCGCAGCCATTTCCCGTAATCCGAAAGCTCGCCTGCCTCTTCCCCAAAAAGAATTTTGCATAGCGATTTCCATTTCCTGTTCGTTTCATCGTATGCCTCGTTATTTTCCTTCATCGAATCCGCCGTGTTTTTTACAGATTTGAGATTAATAATCCATCTAGCCTTGCCCTGCAATTGCCCCGTAACCAGGCATCCAGCGCTCCTCCATGAATATCACGTGCTCGCAATTGCGCACCACGTTCGGGAACTTCCTGCGCATCTCGTCTATGATTTGGTTGAACTGCATGTAGTTCTCCACTATGAACTCGAACTCCGCCTCCCAGGGGGCAAGCGAGCGTATGTAATAGACAGAGTGCGGCTCCTGCCTCATCCATTCCATAAGCGCGATCTCCTCCTTGCGCGAGAGGGATTTGAAATAGACGATTGCCTTGAAAAATTCATAGCCCAGCTTGTTTATGTCCACGTCGATGCGGTAGGAGAGTATTATGCCCAGTTCTTCCATACGCTTCATTCTTCTTCGCACAATCTCGACGGTTGATTTTGTCCTTTGCGCCAATTTCGTGAGAGGGATTTTCGCATCGTTTGCAAGAATGTCAATAATTGCAAAGTCCAAATTGTCGAGCTTGTTATCGACAACGTTTCCTGCGAAAACGACGCTTCTCTGAGGTGCGTTAGACAGCAGGTACTTCTTGTTGTACTGCGTAGTGTCCACCATCACCCCGAGGAGCTTGCGTATTATGAGCTTGCGGAACTGCGCGCAAATCGCATTTATTTCCTCATAGTATTCGGTTATGCCCCTGGAGAGGATTGCGAATATGCAGTCAAACGCCCCATCTGAGATGCCATACCAGTAGATGTTCTTCCTTGTGCGCAAAAAATCGTAAAATTTGGCGCGCTCTTCTGGGATGTTCTCAAGCTGGAGGTAGACCTTGAACATGTAGAAGCCGAACTTGTTGGGGTTTATCGAGGTGAGGTAGCCTGTTATTATGCCGTTTTCTTCCAGTTGCTTAATCCGGTATTTGACTGCTTCCCTTGATTTTCTCACTTTTTTCGCAAGCTGCGCTGTTGAGATGCGGCAATTTAGGTCAAGCTCAGTGAGTATTCGCCTGTCAGTGATGTCGAGAAAAATGCGCTCTTTTTCCATAAAGTATTACCAGTTTATGCTAAATTTATAATATTATAGCATATTTCGGTTAAAAATAGCTTGAAAGTTTAATATTATAGATACATTGTAAAAGGACTATGGAAATCAACGATGCGTTCAAATCAACGTGCAAGGTGCTTTTTGGGGAGGAGGTAGGGGACCTGCGCGATTTCCATGAGTACCTAAGCGAGATGGTAGTCCCAAGCTGCAGGATGGAAAAATCGTTTGTTTCCGGCAAGGACGTGATTATTTCAGGCGAGCACTACCCCAAGGGCGCGAAATTCATTTCGCAGGATGAGATGGGCGCCCTGAAATTTGCGCCCCTGAATACGAATGAGATAAAGGACATTGATTCGCTGTTTATGGCTGTTTCCGAGCGCACTGTTTACTGCGGGAACAAGCTGTTTGGAAGGAACCAGAATGTAAGCAGCGTTGACAATTGCGTGGATTGCGTCGGGGTGAGCAACTCGCACAATGTGTTCGAGGTGAAGTACGGGGCATACCTTTCCTATGTGCGCAATTCGGACTTCGTGTTCGGGCTAGGCCCTTTCCCCCAGTGCCATTTCACCATGCGCTCATGTGAAGGGATAGATGTGAACAGGGTTTTCGAGAGCTACTACTGCGCGAACATAAGCGACGCGTACTATACTTTCAACTGCGTGGGCTGCGCGAATATCCTCTTTTCATTCAATTTGCGCTCGAAGAGCAATTGCATCGGCAACCTGGAGCTTCCAAAAGACCGGTTCAATTCGCTTAAGAAAAAGCTCCTTTCCGAAATGGCAGATGAGCTGAAAAGAAAAAAGAGGCTGTTCTCGATTGCGGATATTGCGTATTATGGCAGGGATAGGCGCAAAATGCCCGAGGAAAAAGTAGCGTATGATGACCCGGTGCCGCAAAAAGTGGAGGAGGCATTCCGAGCAACTACCAGGATAGTGCTCGGACATGAGCACCGGGAGATTAAGGGATACGGACCATGGCTGCTTAGCAAGGCGATGAAAATAAAGAAGGTGAAAGGCGCGTTCGGGAGCCCCACGTTCAAGGTGGAGGGGCTGCCGGCGATACGGGAGATTCCTGCAGACAGGCTTGTAACACTGCAGGAGAGTGTGGAATGCGCGAAAACGCACGTGGAGATTGCAGAGGGGGAGGAGCCGTCTTTGCAGGAGATGCTAGCCCTATCCTCTAAATGCGCCTACTTCAGCGCGGAATTCGTTGACGGGCAGAACCAGAACTGCGTGGATACCCCTTCGGTGTTTGCAGGCTCGAATGTTTACAAGATTTGGGATACCACCAAGTCCAAGAATTCGGCATATTCCACAGGGGTAATCCAATCAGAGCACATATTCGGAGGGTATTTGAGGATATTGAACTCGGCATTCTGCATTAATTGCTTTGATGTTACGGATACGAAGAACTCGTTTGAAGTGGACAGCACCTACACCACCAAGAACGCGTACTTCTGCCACAACTGCGAAAATATGGATAATGCTATGTTCTGCTTCAATGCAAAGGGGCTAAGGTACGCGGTAGGGAATACTGAAGTTGGGAAGGAAGAATACACGAGGGTGAAAAAAATGCTTCTCGATTATTTAAATTCAGAGCTTGAGAAGGAAAAGGGGCTGGATGTTGGGATATTTTGCGTTAAGAAAAAATGACCGAAACCTAACCCCCTGCGATTTTCTGCTGCGGTGGCGAGATTGCAAGATAGAACTGCCTTGCCTGGGGCTCGTTGCCAGTTTCGGTATATGCGATTTGCACCTTGTCCCACGAGTTTGGGGCAAGCTCCCAAGAGGTAATCTCGTTCAGCTGGCGCTTTAGCTCCGAGAACTGCTGCTGCGCCTGCTTTGTAAGGGGCTTTGCAACCGGAACCGAAGGGAGCTGCTCCATGAACACCATAGTGGGGGATTGGGCAAAAAAGGTTATAATCCTTTGAGCTGCAACAGGCTTTCATGGCAGACGAGCTCAAGGAGGAAATTGTCGCGCACGCTGAGGAACTCTCTGGAGAGAAGAGGGTGGACGAGGCGAAGGAATCCGCAGACGAGCTTGTGAAAATCGACCATAAGGAGGCGATTGCCTGGTTCGTGAAAGGGCGCGTGCATTATGAGGCAGGCGAGTTCGAGGAGGCATTAAGCGCTTTTTCCGAGGCTGCAAAGATTGCCAAGGAGAACCCGGAGGTCTGGCACATGCTTGGCTACGCGCTCATTTCGCTTCGCAGGTACAAGGAGGCCAGGGATGCGCTTGAGTATGTTTGCAAGGTGCAGCCCGAGAACACTGAGGCGCGGTGCGCGCTTGGAATTGTCTTTGTTATCCTTGGGGATGGGAAGGCAGCGCGCGAGCACATAACCGCTGCGGTCCGCCAAAACCGCACTGTGGCTGCCGCGATGATTGAGCACTTCCACGACAAGTTTTTCGGGCCTAGCAAGGATACGAGCGCAACTACCAAGGCGCTGATTGACCGGTGCATCGAGATGATAAAGGTGCCGCCCGTCATAGTGTAGGGCCGCAGCCTTCGCTTCTTTTGCGGTAATTGCTATCGCACTTAGTCTGCTTCCGCTGATTCTTAGTTGAACCGAATGCTGCTGTTCCAAGCCCCTTGTTTCATTTGCCATATTCACTTGTGCCTCCGGCGCTGCGAATGAAACATGTGCCTTATTCCCTGCTTGCACGAACTGGGGGATTGCTTGAGCAACAGAGCTTTTCGTTGCATTGGGCATTCTTTCAGGGATGTTTTGAGCCAGGCTTGTTTCTGCCGCAAAATTGGTCAGAAGATTAATATGCTGTATCGAATTGCGCGAGAATTGCCTGGTTGGAACAGGCACGTGTGAAGAAAGCAGAATTGGAGCAGAAACGGAATTGCGGACTGGTGCAGCCAGCAGGGCTGGTACGTGTGACTGGGCGGGATGGTAATGCGGAATCTTGAGGGAAGGCGTCCGCAAGGCTTGTTGATAGCTGTTCTGGGCTGCAATTGAGGAGAAGGTTGCAACCGCAACTGGATTTGAGCGCATGGAAGCTAGCGTGCTTGTTGCCATTTGAATCTGGCAGCGAAGTTGCAATAGCAAAGCCTGCTGGGAGCTGGCCGAAACTGGCATTTCATTTGGAAATGCATTCATTTGCGCATTAGAGGGGCTGGAAAGGTTTGGCAGCTTGATTGGGGTTTGAGGTGGCGGGAAATCGGAATCGGATTGTGCGGATGCTTCGGGCTGGAAGAAAAAGGGAAGTTGTAGCATTGCGGAAGGGGCAAGAGCAAAATGCAGGCGCGAGCTTGTTTCGTGCCTGTCCGGAAGCCCGAAAGTCGAGCGCAGCAGAGTGAAGTTGCAAAGCGCGTTTACCCCCCAGTGTTGCAAACGCCAGTCGCTTGCCTGCACCTGCGAAAGAAGGAAAAATGAATAAAACTGCCTTGGGCTTGAAAAATCGAATAGCGATGAGCTGTAGCCCACCCCCAGGTTGCGCATTTCGCGGGCTATTTGCCGCGTGGAGGGCTCATCGATCAGGGGCAATAGCGAACTGCCAAGCGCAAGCGACCGCATTCCAGGGTCAAATGAGCCAGTAGCGCAGCCTGCAATCCGCCTATCCGTGAGGCTCTGCCAAAGGTAATTCGCACTTGAGGAAAGCCAGTTGAAAAATGCGGGGCGCGAGTCCTGCCTTGCGGTAAGGGCGTTCGGCGCACGCAGACCCCGGGACGCGGTGTCGTTTAGCCAGTAGAGCGCCATGTTGCGGTCAACTACTATGTTGTCGATGCCGACGAAGACCTTTCGCCCATGCGGATCAGTGAAGTACGGAAGGCCCAGCCTGCCTTGCGGATCTGCGATGTAGAACTGGGGGCCCTTGGAAAGCAGGACGTTCCTTGTAATCCTGCCTATGCCAGTCACTTCAGAGCCGAATATCGGATGGCGGTTTATCCTTGCTATTTTGGCAAGCCCCTCGGACAGCGGCTGCCCGTCTTTGAGGAAAATGTCATAGCGCGTCCATCCGCCCGATTCCATCACATAATTGGTAACCCTGTTGAGTATCATGCGCCCACTTCCCACTTCGCCTTCCCTGTTTGAAAGTGAATGCTTAAAACCGAATTGCCGGGGCTTTTGCAAACTCCTGCTTAATCCGTTGATTGAGCAAAAGACAGGAATTTTTCAGCAAGCTCGATTGCGGATTTTGGGGATTTCTGCTGGGAAAGGAAAGGCAAGAGCTGCTTTGCAACCTCGGGTTCCGCAGTTTCAAAGAATTCGTGCACCGTTTCCAAATCCCCGTCACGGGTGGGCAGGTAGCCGTAGCGCGACATTAATGCGCAAGCAGAGCAAAACGCGCACGATTGGCACATTCGAAAGATCCATTCCAGGTTCCCGAGGGGCAGGTTGTCCTTCGCTGCCTTGAGGTCTGATTTTGCGCTGGAGAGAAGCGATGATGCTTTGCTTGCCGCGCGTTTTGCCTTCTCAATCCGCCCTTGCGAAACAAGCTGCTCGGCACTCGCCAAAAAAACACCCTAGGAAAATTCCTGCCCGAAGCGTATGCGGTCCTTCTGCGCAATCCTTGGGCCCCTGCCAAACCTTCCTGAAATCTCAGCAGCAGAGCGCAGTATCAGGCCGACGAACACAAGCCCTATTCCAAGGATTACCAGATAGATGTACTGCTGCACGACCGGCTGGAACGTATCCTGTATGGCATTCCCGGAAGTGTAGTCCACCCTGCAATCATCGGATATTTGGCCGGGCTCGCAGAGCGGGCGCATGTCCTGCGCTCCGGAACCGGTTGTCTGTATTGTAGAAATGACTGTAGAGTACGTGGTCTGGAACCCAGAGCTGAGCTGGAAAAATGCGAAGAACATAATCAGCATGCCTGTGACCTGGAGCAGGTAGCCCATTAGTTTCAGAGCCGAGACCACGGAGTTAGATTGCAGGGCAATGTTTTTATTTTGCCACCTAAAGCGCTGGAGCTTGCGCTTTTTCACCCATTTCCGAGGAGAGAAGGGTGAGCTGCCTTGCCTGGCCAAGCTCAAAGAGCGCAACTGCATCAAAGCCCGCACGGCGCAGGTGCTCGGCGATCACACCCTCCTCCCCGTGCGTGCAGACCGCCCGCTTGGCCCCGGATTCGCGCAAGTACTGAACAATCCCCTCGAAATCCACGTGGTCCGAGAGCGGGAATGCCCTGTCCACGGGGAACTGCTCGCGAAGCGCCCAGCCAGTCACCAGCGCGGTTTTCGCATCGCGCCCGTATGCCGATTTCATGGTGGATGCGAGGGAAAAGTTCACCCGGTTGTGCGGGAGGAGCGCGACGAACCCGTGCGAGAGCATCTCCTGCCCTTCAAGGGACTCGATGTTCACCCGCCCAAGCTTCACCCCGAATTTTTCGTATATTGAGCAGATTTTGTCCATCCTTGGGGTGACAAGCGGCACAATTGAGCAGTACTTGTTTAGGAACGCCACAATCTCCTGGGCCTTTCCCACCTCGTATGCGCCGAAAATGAGGTTTGAGCCCCTATTCTGCGAAACCCATTTCTCGATTTGCAAAAAAACAAGCTCGCGATTTGGGAATTTCCATTCAGGGGAGCCGTAAGTGCCCTCGATAAGCACAGTGTCCGCCTGAGGGATTTTAGCTGGAGGGGAGGTGAGCCCTGCCTCGAGCCGCAGGTCGCCGGTGTATGCAAACACGCCACCATCGTACTCGGCAACCAGCTGCTTTGCGCCAAGCATGTGCCCGGCATCGATCAGCCTGCAGCCTATGTGGGAGTGGGGCTGTTTTTTGCTTCCTGCAATCGCGATTGTTTCCTCGGATGCAAGAACCGGCTTTCTTGAGTGAAGCGGCGCTGCATGGTCCGAGTGCGCATGCGAAACAAAGCACAAATCCCCTTCGGAGTGGTCAAGGGAGATTGTAAGCTCGGGAAGCTTAAGGCACTTTTCACTGGTCAGCACGCGGAATAAAACGAGGGGAAAGAATAAATTAGTCCTCTTTTCTTGAGGAGAGCTGCTTTTCAAGCTTGTCCAATTGCTTGTTTATCCGCTCCATCATCGAGCGGATGTTCGCGATCTCGTACTGTATGGATTGCAGGTATACCTTGTCAAATATGATGGTGGGCTTGGGCATCGGCACTTCCATGAGCTGCTGCGTCTCCTCCTTCAAGTCGTTGAGGCTGCGCTCCACTTTCGAGCTTAATGACATTATCCTTGCTTCGGGTTCCGCGCCTTTTTGCTCGTGCTCGATTTTGGTCGCATGCTCGCGTATTACGGATTTGCCCGCCTTCTTTGCTTCCGCGTGCATATCCTTCCGAACCAGCTTTATCCACTTCTTGAAGTTTGAGAACGGGGCGAACTTATTCTTCCTTGTCTTCTTGTACACCTCATCGCGAAGCTCGGAGAGCTTGTCCTTGTCGATTACTTCGCCGGACCATTTCTCAAGCTTTGCGCGGATGATTGCCTTGGTCTTGTCGTCCATTATACCACGTTACCCATAAAATGAGCGCAAACAGGCATTAAGGGGTATTTCTTTAAGAACCTATCGAAGCGCCGAGGGGGCTACGCCGTGGGATTGCGGGGGAAAGGTGTGGTAGGAATTAGAAAAATAGTTAGGCATCATCCTCTTTCTTGTACCGTTGCGTGATCACCCTCCGAAGTTCCTTTGCCTTTTTCCCGCCCATCTTGTCCACTTCCAAAAGCTCGGATTCAGGAGCGGTGATTACGTTCTCCACAGTGTAGAAATAATCGAGCAGCTTCCTTGCAAGGGTCGGGCCCACGTTCGGCAGGGATTCGATTATTGCCCTTTGCTGGGATGCTAGCGTTAGGGCTTTCCTTTTCGCATAGACGCTTGCAGGGGGCTTTCTTGCAATCTGCTCGTGCTTTGCGATTGCGAACACAAGCTCAGCGGTTGCAGAAAGGGAGCGCGTAAAAAAGAGGGAAATGCCAAAGTCGGTTACAAGGGAGGAATATGCCCCAAGGAGCGCAGCGCGGGAAATCCTTGTTTCGTATTCCTGCCCCCCTTCGATTACCATGATTGCACGACCGAAATTTTCCGCCATTGCCCTGCACTGGTTAAACAGCCTTCCATCGAGAATAGAGCTCTCAAAATCATTCCTCGTTTTCCGCTCGATTACAGTGCGCTCTGAGGTTATGAAATCCCCTATTGGAAGCGTTTTCACCTCAACATCCGCGCCGAGCGATTTTAGCTCGCCTATGATTCCGGAGCGCTCGCGCTCGTCCGCGATTATTTTTGGGACCGAAGCTGGTGCGGCTGGCATGTATTTGCACCTATTTCCTCAGTTCCTTTACAAAGGATTCTATTTCATCAAAGGAGACTGCGCACCCCTCGTTCTTGAGCGAGTAGAGCGAGGCAAGGAGCATGTCCTGCTCCATGTCCTTGTATGCCTTGAAAAACCCGTGCTCGTATGCCGCTATGAGAAGCTCGGTCGAGCGGAAGAAGCTCATTCCCTGTATGTACCCTGAAAAGCGCTCCAGGAACTCCTCGTTTACAGATACGCTGTGGCGGAACTCGTCTTCCAGGTGGCGCTTGAGCCGCCATGGGCTTTCCGCAAGCATCCTTGTTGTCCGCTCGTCTATCAGTATGTTCTTCACCCCGAGCTCGTGCGCGAGTGCGAGCATCTCGGTTTCCCCCCGGTGCAGCAGCTTTACCGGCCTTTCCCCCATGAAAAATATGTTGTTTGCAATCCAGGAGAGGTCGTGCGACTCGTCTGAAAGCTCGCGCGTCACCACATGAAGCACCCCGTCCGAAACCGCCTGCTTTATCCGGATTGCGTGCAGCGCGTGCTGCCTTGAGCGCATCGGCACTGTGACGCACTCGTCCTCCACGGATTTGGGAATGAGGAAATGCCCGTCCAGGCGGCGCGAAAGCTCGTAGAATATGTTCACGAAACAGGAGTCTGTGAGGGAGATGAGCGCGCTTGAGTCGCACACTATCGAATTGTCGGCCATGCGTGCGCTAATGGAAAGGGGAAAAATAAAAAAGAAGTGGATTGCATCGCTGCAATTCCAGATTACTGAAAGCTAGTATGGCCTGTGCTTTGCAAAGCAGTCCCGGCAATAGACCGGCCTGCCTTCGGTCGGCTTGAATGGGACCTCGCACTCCTGCCCGCAGTCCGCGCAGGTTGCCTTGTGCATTTCCCTCGGGCCTCCACCGTAGCCTCCGCCTCCGCCGCCACGGTAGCCTCCGCCGCCACCGCCTCTTCCGCCGCCACCGCCACGGTAGCCTCCGCCGCCACCGCCTCCTCCTCGGCCCCTGTCACGGCCCCTTCCATAGTCGTCGTCTCCTCTTCCGAATCCCATTCAAATCAGTCCTCGTGTGTATTATCGTGTCGCAGGGTTCATAAGGCTTTTGGCAAGCCAGGGGGCTATTGCCGCCCAAGGCTATAGATATCGAAGGGCAAATCATGCTTTTCCTGAATCCTTTTTGCAATCTCCCAAAGCACCATTTTTTTCATCTCGAGGTATTTCTCGCGCCCCACTTCTACGTTCCCTATTGCGTACCTCATGTTCTTCACGTTGAAGCAGAACATCGAATCGTGCACGTTCTCGCAGTTGTGAGAGAAATAGAGGTCTGAGCAGTTCTCGCACGAGTCGCACTCGAAGCACCTTGTGAGTTTGATGGTTTGTTTGCGAAATTGCAGAAGAAATGAAAAAGGGCCTATTGCGCCCCTTGGTTGCAGACTTCCTTCAGCATTTCAGAATTTTGGATTTTATTGCAGATTGATGCATCTTTTTTGGCGATGCCCACATGCATAAAGCACTGGTCTTTCCAGTCGATTAATGGAGAGTCGTCCGATTCTATCCTGTCGCATATCGATGCATCTCCGGAGTTTTTTGCAACTTTATCGTAGCAACTCCATTTCGAAAAACCGGGATATTTCTTTCGGTCGACGGCCGGCAACCTGTCGCATATTGAAACATCGTGCATTTCGGCAGCGACTTCTGCATAACAGCTAGCGATGCTATAGTTATCATTATCCATATCACAGACAGAGATATTCTTTGTTGCTGCAGCTATACTGACATAACAACCGCTTAATAGCTCGGATTCCGCACGAAGACCGCCGAAATTGATTGATTTTATTTTCTCGCATAATGAAACGTCTTTAGTGTTGACTGAGATATTACCGTAGCAGTAAGCCACGTTCAATGGATTTTGAATTTTTGAACAGCTGTCAGAATCGTTAGTGGCTATCGAAACAAACACGTAACAATAGTCTTTGGTTGGCTGAAAGTGTATCAATCCGCATTGCGATATGTCATTATTTGCTGTTGCATTGTCATAATATTTTTGGTCCTGTGCCTCGAAGCAATGCTCCTGCGCAGTACGATTGGTTATTTTCTCGCATGGAATAGAAGTGCCATTTTCAACAGTCAACCCAGTTTTATTTTCAACGAGGGAGTTGCTTGTGGTGTTTGGTTGGTTAGTTTGGCCTGGTTGCTGAGTTGCACATCCAAAGAGTAGAAAAATGCAAATGACCGCCAGGATTGGACCCTTCATATGACCACCGTTTTATCCGAATATCTTCCTCACAACCTTGAGCCTGTCATGGATTGTTTTCTCCTCTTTTACCCGGTCGAACATCATGGTCTGCCCGGCGTACGCGAGGATTTCGCGCTTCTCTATACCGGTAAGCTCGGATGCCTGCCCAAGCGAGAACCCCTGCGCATAGAGGGTGGATGCGACCTTGAGCTTGGCTTTTTCCTGCAATTTGATTACGAACCTTCGGTCACGGGAATCCAGCCTTTCGATTGTCTTGAAAGTTTTTTTCATGCTTGCGGAAAATGCGCGCTCGTTCTCCTTTTTTGCCCAGGAAGAGCACTCCGCCAGGGAATCCCGTATCGATGCAAGGAAATCCGCAATCCCCTGCTTCTGGAAATAGCGGGGCTTCGAGAGTATTTTTGAGAGCACGTACGAGAGAATCGCAAGGTTGTACGTGTCGGAATCGAATTCCATCCCTATTGATTCTATGCACCGGTCGTTTATCTTTCTTAGAAGCCGGACATCCTTTTTCTGGAAAGCGGAATAGACCTCGGAGGCCAGTTGTGCGACAGTTGCTGCCATCCATCCACCATTTCTCACAAAGAATCGGAAGTTTTGCCGGGAGAGGGCAATATGGGTTTATAAATATTATCATGAGTAAATCATGACACTTGAACAACAAATCGCGATGCACTCATGGAATGGATCGCGATCAACAACTGGCAAGTGATTCCATGGAGCAAAGCGCAAAAAACGAATATAAGCCTATGCCCACCGGCCTTGAGGAGTCCCTCAAAGTGGTGAGCGCGGCGCGGGACGAAATCCGCAGGGAAGTCCAGTCCATAAAAGACAGGCTTGACGACCCGGTCGTGATAGGCGCGCTGATGCACAGGACGGTCATAGAGAAGGAAAACACAAACAGGATACTAAAGAACATCTCAGAGATGTTCGAGCGGCTCGAGAGGAAGATGGGTGAGCTCGAGTCGCGGATTTCAAGGCTTGAGGCGGGCGTGCCCGCGCAAGCGCCTTCCCAGGAAAGGATGCTCGGGGAGGTTGACGATGAGATATTCGCATTCGTAAAGGAAAGGGGCAGGGCCTGCGCGGCAGAGGTGCAGAAGCACTTCAAATACCGTGGGGCGAATGCCGCAAGCGCGCGGCTGTCCCGGCTTTACGAACTCGGCCTGCTTGAAAAACAACAGGTCGGGAGAAAGGTGTTCTACCAAACAAAGTGATGCTTGCAAAAGTTGCAAGGCGACCACTTATTTTTGGGGAATGGGAAGGGGCCGCAAAGTTTTCAGCCGTAACTTCACCTCCCACTATAAGATTTTTGCGCCCTTCCCCTCCCCACAAAATAAGCACCTGCCTTTTTCATCTGATTAAAAATGTTTTGATCGAAAAACCGCACAGGGGAACCGCACATGGAAGAAACAGTGACCATCTCGAACCGGGACTTAGTCGAGTACGTAACGCTTGAGAGGAAGAAGAGCGAGGCCGATTTCAAGAGGAATTTCCTGGTGCGCAATGGCGCATCAGTTGAGGATTACCACGTAAAGGCGCTTACAGAGGCCGCTGCCGAGCTTAACAGGAAGCTCTCCCCGATAAAAATAAAGCTTGAGAAAGCGGACGTGCTGCGCTTCACCCTTCATTCTTCCGAAATTTCCAAGCTGAGCTCCGAGATTGATTCCTACCCCGCCGAACAGCGCGAGGAGGCGATAGTCTCCAAATCCGGCCCGATTTACGAGAAAATGAAGAGGAGGGGAGTGCTCTCGAAGCAGAATTTCGAGCGGAAGGAGGATATCGCAAGGCTTACTATTTTGCTGAACGGGATGCCCCGCGCGGATGCCGAGATGATTAAGGGGATGCTTGAGGAGGGGGAGAGCAATAACATCGATGTTGCGCACCTTGAATTCGAGAGGCAGCAGCAGGTGGTCAACCTGCTGAACCGGCTCGGGCTGCCGGCTTATGTGATTGACGGGACGCTTACTACAGATAAGAAGCTTGCGGAGGATAAGGGGGTTTCCCCGGATGAGGAAGTGAAGCGGATGATCAACGGGCGGGCTGTGTGGATTGCAAAGGACAGGGTTGAAGCGATAGATGAGAATGAGAAGAGGCTTGCGGAAGTGGGCGGAAAGATACAGGCAATGACCGCAAAGCACACTGTTGAGGAGTTCTCGATTGAGGGGCAGCAGAAGTTCGATGAGCTGCAACAGGAGTACATAGACGGGCTGAAAATGAGGAATGTTTACCTTACAAGCGCGGACCCGTACGAGGAAGTGGCAGTCCCGCTCAAGAAAGAGAATGTGAATGAAGCCAAAATGAAGAGCTAGGTTTTTCGATGGAGGATGGGGCAGGCCGAGTTCTTTTTCTTGCTTTGATAGGAGTGGTTTTGCTTTCTTCTTTTTCCTTTGCCGCATTTTTCAATTCCACCCTTACGCAATCCAAAGCCTATTGGAATTCGACTAAACCTCTCTCGATTGCAGACGCAAGGCAGATGATTGACGGGTCGATAGAGCTTGAGCTTTGGAACAGCGGGGAAGAAGTGCTCACGCTCAAGGGAGTAAACCTAACGCTTGCGAGGAATGAAAGCGAATCGAAAGTCACGGAAATGAACTATGATATTTACCCAGGCATTGCGCAGGCTGTGAGCATCGCCGGGATACGCTGCTCTGAATGCGGAGTGGTTTCATACAACCTCACGTTCATATATGAAAGCGCAGGCGGGGAAGTGATGCAACAGGGAGGGGAGAAATCGCTTTCCCTCCGCTGCACCAATCCGGAAGGGATAATTCCGTGCGACAAGCCGTTCAGTTCGATAGTTGACATATGCATACTCCTGCTCGGGCTCGTGATTGGGGTTTATGTGATTTACCATATGAGGAAGGGATACTGGGGCGAGAGCACAGTAACGTATATTTTGGACAGGTTCTTCCCGGTAGTGGCTGCGCTGCTGGTTATTGTGATTGTGCTTGCGCTCCTGCAGCAGCAGGCGTTCTAGCCTATTCCAATATTCCGATAAACGTTTGGCAGAACTGCATTTTTGCGGCTTTCAGCACTCGCAAGCCGAGGCTTGTGAGCGAATAGGTGATGGTTTTCCCTCCTTTCTTCTCATCAACCAAGCCCGCTTCGCTTAGGGCTTTTAGCGCCGGGTAAATGGTGCCCGGGCTGGGCTTTGAGCCCTTGCGCTTTGCAATCTCTTTTGCAATTTCCTGCCCGTGCATCGGCTTTTTCGAGAGTATGAACAGGATTAGGAAGGAGAGCATGCCCCTCATGTCGCAGCAGTAGTCGCCCTTTCCTGGCATAGTATGTATTGGGTGCCCGATATGTTTAAATACTTGAGCAATTTGAATATCGGGTAACCGATAGATGCTCTGGAGAGCGGGAGGTGAAAGAGATGGAGGGGAATTGCTGCGGAGGATGCTGCGGCCCAAGGAACTTCCTGACCAAGGGAGAGAAGGTTGAGATGCTGAAAGAGTACAAGGAATCCCTTGAGAAGGAAGCGAAAGGAGTTGCGGAAAGGATAAAGGAGCTTGAGAAGGCCAACTAAGGCCTTTCCTTTTTTCGAGGGTTCGCGCATCGGAAGGCCTTCGGCCGTTCGAGCTTGCAACGATAGTTGCATGATTTTTTCGCGCGCTCCCGAGATTTGTTTTTCCATATTTTTGGGCTGGAGCGTGAGGAGATGAAAATGGAATTTGAGATTGAGGATAGGGTAATAGGGCCCGGGGACGGGGTGCCAACCGGGCCTGATGAGGATTTCCGCAGGCCTGAGAACTACCGTGAGAAATACAGGAGAAGGAGGCAGTTCAACTAGTTTTGGAGCCCCCGATGGGGATTGCACCCATGACCTCCTGTTTACTCGAAAGTCCCGGGCTCTTTCTTTGAACCCAGGGGCCTTACGAGACAGGCGCTCTACTGC
>JAGVHI010000007.1 GCA_020056635.1 archaeon
CAAGACTCCATATACGAGCTTCGGCTCGCATCGCTCCTGCACGATGTGGGGCACATCGCGTTCTCGCATGAGTCTGAGGAAATCACGCAGGGCATGCTTGGGACTCACGAGGAGCTTGGCGCAAGCCTGATACAAAAAGGCCCGATTGCGGATGCGATAGGCGAGAATTATTCCCCGAAAAAAATCGCCGCGCTTGCAATGGGCGAGGGGCTCGGGCAGATAATCGCATCCGACATAGGCTCGGACCGGATGGACTACCTGATCCGCGATTCGCACTACACAGGAGTCGCATACGGGGTGATAGACAAGGACAGGATCCTTCAGACTGCAAAGCTGCATGCCCGCAAGCTATTGGTTTGCGAGGGCGGGCTTGAGGCGCTCGAATCGCTTTTGATTGCGCGCTTTTTGATGTTCTCAACTGTCTACTATCACCACACGGTCCGGATTGCAACAGTGATGCTGCAGGCCGCGCTCCGTGATGCGTTAAAAGCCGGCGCAATAGGCAAACCAGAGCTGCTTTCGATGGGGGACGAGGAGATGCTCTCAAAATTGTGCGCAATTCCAGCTTCCTCCTCTCTTGCAACCTCAATCCGGGACCGCAGGCTGTACAAGCGCGCGTTTGAGATGACTGTTTCTGATTTGGGTAAAATACCCAAAAACCTCCAAGAGCAGATAACTGACGCTGCCGGCTGCCCAGTGCTGGTGGATATTCCGTACCGGTTCTGGCGCACACCTGAAATTTCGGTATTGCGGGACTCAGGCGAGCTTGAGAGGATAGACCACGCATCCGAGCTTGTGAAATCGCTCTCACTCGCGCAGCATTCAAGAATCCGGCTGATTGTGGCTTGCGAGAAGAAGAATATGGCAAAAGTCGCCGCAGCAGCTAGGAAGATACTCTGATTTTCTGCTCCCCAAAGCTAGAGGTTCTTGGCTCCCATCAGTATGGACACGGCCTTCACGACCACTACGACTGCCACTGCGGTGACCACGACCCACTTGGGCTGGAACTTCCACCCCCCGATGTTCGTGGTGGAGGAAATGCCGATTATTCCTGCCGCGCTCTGCGGGGTTGAAATGCTGGTTCTCTGAACGCTCATGCGCTTGCATGCTCGGTTTTCCCTTTTAAAGCTTGCCCACCACAAACAGCCTCATGTTCGGAACCTCTGGGATACGGGGGACGGTCGGGGGCGAAATAACGTGCGGGCTGTTCCAGAAGGTGGCAATGGCTGCCGCAAGGCCCGGAATCCCGTTCATTGTTGCAACCGATACCCGCCCCTCTGGCGCAATGCTAAAATCGGCCTTCGTTTCAGGCGTGAATGCATCCGGCTCGGATTCCTATGATATCGGGATTGCCCCCACTCCGGCGCTTGCATATGCGACCTGGAAAATGGGGCACAGGGGGGCAATGATTACCGCTTCCCATAACCCGCCGGAATGCAACGGGCTCAAGCTGTTTGAGAACGGGCTTGAAATCCCGCGCGCACTCGAGGCGGAAATAGCGCAAAGGGCGACCCAACCCCAAAAACCCTGCGAATGGAGCAGGGCGGGCGGGATGCTCCCTGTTCCGGATGTGCTTTCGCACTACCTTGATTTCCTGCTAAAATCCATCGATGTATCTCCAATAAAAAAAACAAAGCCCCGCATTGTTGTGGATTGCGGGAACGGGGCAGGCTCGGTTGCAACCCCCCACCTCCTCTCATCTGCTGGGGCGCATGTGCTCGGGCTCAATTGCGAGCTAGGCGGGCATTTCAACCGGCCACTTGAGCCATCTGAAAAGAACCTCTCTGATGCATGCAAGCTTGTCCGCACCTCCGGCTCCGAGTTTGGGATTGCGCACGATGGCGATGCGGACCGGGCTGTGCTGATTGACGAGCGGGGCAGGCTCGTGCCCCAGGATGTGGCGCTTTCTCTCATGATACAATACGGGCTCCCCAAGGAAAAGAAGCCCAAGCCCATAGCGACCACAGTGGAGGCGTCGCTCATTGTGCGCGAGGCAATCGAGCGGCGGGGCTCAAAGCCCATCATAACGCCGGTTGGGAGCATGCACATCGCCCACGAGGTGAAAAGGGATTCATTGCTCTTTGGCGGCGAGCCATGCGGCGAATACGTGTTCGGGAACCTTGTCCCTGCCGCGGACGGTGTTGCATCTGCGCTCATGTTCGCCCGCATCATCTCCTCCTCAGGCCAGCATCTCTCCTCCCTTTGCTCCAAATTCAGGCAGTTTCCGATTGTGCGCGAGAAATTTGCGTGCAAGGACAAGGGAAAGGCAATGGAAAAACTCAAAGGCACGCTCAAAATGGCAGGGAAGCGCTCCGAGCTCGACGGGCTGCGATTTGATTTCCCAGAAGGATGGGTGCTTGTCCGGCCATCCGGAACCGAGCCTGTGATGCGCCTAACCTGCGAATCAAAGAGCCAAAAAAAGCTCGAAGAGGTTGCAAAGGCCGCAAGGGAAGCGATAATTGCTGCGTGCAGGTAGAATGAAATGCGCCTATTTGTTGCGGTTGAAATTCCAGAAAAGAGTAAGCAGATGATATCAGAGCTTCAAAAATCCTTGCCAGATGGCCTTTTGCCGGTCAGGCCAGAATCAATGCACATCACCCTGAAATTCATCGGCGAGCAGCCCGAGGGGAACCTAAGGCAGGTGATATCTGCGCTTGACAAAATAGCGCACCCGCAGTTTGCAATATCCCTCTTGGGTGTCGGCGCATTCCCAAAGCCCGCACGCCCAAACGTGCTTTGGGTCGGATGCAATTCCGATTCGCTTGCAACACTCGCGCAGTCTGTGGATGCATCGCTTTTTGCGGCTGGAGTTCAAAAGGACCCGCGCCAGTTCTCTCCTCACCTGACAATCGCAAGGGCTACGGGCCACACGGACCTCTCGGAATTCGTGCGCGAAAACAAGGAGTTTTCGGCAGGCCGATTCCGTGCCGAATCATTCCACCTGTTTGGGAGCACCCTGCTTCCTGCCGGGGCGCTCCATACGAAGCTTGCCTCCTTTCCCCTGAAAATAAATGCAGATATTTAAGCAAATCGCCCGAAATCCCTTCATGCAAAGCCCAAGCGCAGTTTTTTCGAAAGCTCTCAAGAGGATAAAGCCCACAAAAAAGGAGCAAGCGCGCGATTTGGAGCAGGCTGACAGGATTATCTCCAGCATACGCTCAAAAGTCCCAAAGCACATTGAAGTTGCGCTCATGGGCTCGGTCGCAAAGGGCACGAACCTGAAAGGGAACCGCGATTTTGACATTTTCATCCTGTTCCCGCGAAACTACACCCACCATGAGATGAGCTCGCTTGGCCTGCACTACGCAAAGCTTGCGGCGCACAAGCACGAGCTTGCATATGCAGAGCACCCGTACCTGAAGGCATGGATTGGCGGGCAGCGCGTGGACATAGTCCCCTCATTCAAAATCGATAAAATTGAAGAAAAGGCCTCCTCTGTTGACCGCTCGCAGCTTCACACTGTATATGTGAACGGAAAAATAACGGATAAGCAAAGGGATGAAGTGCGGCTTTTGAAAAAATTCATGCAAACACTCGGCGTGTACGGGGCAGAGCTGCGCGTTGAAGGGTTCTCAGGCTACTTATGCGAACTTCTCATCCTGCACTACGGCTCACTTGAGAAACTGATGCGCTCAGCCTGCTCCTATCACCGCCCGGTCCTAGATTTGGCAAACACCGGAAACCAGGATGTTGGGAAACTATTCGATTCCCCGATGGTTGTGACGGACCCTGTTGACCCAAGGCGCAACGTTGCCGCAGTGGTCTCCGCCACCTCACTCTACCGGTTCGTGCTTGCGTGCAGGCAGTTCCTCTCCTCCCCCGCAACCCAATTCTTCTTCAAAGAAAAGGAGGTGCACTCAAAGAAGAAGCTCTCAGTGCTCATTTCCTCACGCAAAACAGCCTCGCTTGCAATTCTCTTCCCTGCCCCGCACCTTGTGGAGGACATACTCTGGCCCCAGCTGAAAAAAACTACTCTCTCGCTTGTAAACGTGCTCTCCCAGAACGATTTCGAGGTGTTCGGGTACTACTACTGGTCTAATAGCAAGGAATGCGTTATTTTGCTCGAGCTCCAGTGTGAAACTCTCCCCGCTGTACGCAAGCTATACGGTCCCGCTGTTTGGATGCAAAAACCAACTGAGGATTTCATGCGTGCGCACAAGTCCGCATGCAACCTCCATATTGAGCATGAGAGGGTCACTGCAATGGAAAAGCGGCAGTTTGCATCTGCACAGGCGCTCATTTTGCACTTTGCAAAAAACGGCCAAAAATTCGGGGTCCCGGGCAATTTTGTCCATAATTTCTCGCGCCTAAAAATACTCAGTGCAAACAGGCTGCTGGATAAGAAGCACATTGAGATACTTTCTGACTATTTCACTCGCACGGTGTGACATACCAGAAACACACGAGAATAGTCACACCGTGCGACAAGAAGCGTAATTTAGCGACCGGAAACCTACCCTCCCCCAATTTAAGAATTGAGCCCCAAAAGCACCTTGCATGAAGCACATACTGAACTTTTACTTCTCAGGTGGCCCGCTCCTCACATTCCGTGAGCAGGAGGAAGTTACGGAAGAGCACATCAAGGGCAATATCCATTTCCGCTTCTCGGACATGCGCGCATGCACGGGCTACCGCACAGAGGAAACATACCTGCCATGCCCGAATAATTGCATAAACTGCCGCCAGTGCCCCTCCTGCTCCTACCGGGATGTTTCGCGCGTCTATACTGTGGGCGATTTCTCGCAGCACCCCAAAATGTACGAAAAATTGAAACAAGAGACCTATTGCATTTACCTAGCTGCATTCGGCGCGGATATCATAAAAGCCGGGCTCACGCGAAAGGAGCGGCTGCCCGACCGCTGGCTCGAGCAAGGCGCGGACATGGCGGTATCCATACTCGAGTTCGACGGGCCGGATAAGGCATATCCCGCAGAGCGGCTGCTCCATGACCATTTCGATTTTAGGAATGCGGTCCAAACCCGCACGAAAATCAAAAAGCTTGCGGAAGATGCCCCAAAGGACGCTAAAAACAACCTTGAGGAGGCAATTTCGCAAATCAAATCATCGGGCTTCTTCTCAAATGCTTCGCTTGGAGCCCATATAGCCGACCTCTCTCCCCGCTACCCGAAATGGGACAATCCAAGCGAGGAGTTTGAGCTTGCGGAGGGGGAGATGGAAGGGTGCAAGGGGCAACTTTTGTTTTTCAGGGATGCGGATGGCAGGCAGAAGTTCGTGAACATGCGCTCGAAAATATCAAGCTTCATAATATGATTTACCGCACTGGCTCATATTTTGTCGCGGGCTTCTCAAACAGCTCCGCCCTAAAGAAATTGATTATGTGGAAAAACAGGTATTTGAGGTAGCCCCACTTCTTTATCCTCCTCATCGAAAAATAAACCACTGCCTTTGGCGCGTATGCCACGCGCCCATGCTTTTTCGCGCGGTTTATAATGTCCATATCCTCCGCGGTCACAAGCGAGGTGTTGAACCCCCCTATCTTCTCAAACACGTCCCTCCTTATCGCCACGTCCCCGCCATATACATACGGTATTTGGAAAAAGCACAGCACGCGCGCAATCGGGTCCATCACAAAATCCGAGAACAGGTGCGACACCACGTCGTGCTCAAGTGGCAGCGGCTTCCCTGTCACTGCAATCACCTTGCTGTCCCTGAACGGCTCAGTCAGATGCTCAAGCCAGTCAGGGGGCGCAATTGTGTCCGCGTCCGTGTAAGCCACTATCTTCCCAAGCGCAATCCGCGTCCCGGTCTGCCTGCCAGCTGCAATTGTCCTTGTTGGCTCGATTATTATGTTGCTTGTGTATTTCCTCGCAATCTCAACTGTCTTGTCTTCGGAATTCCCGTCTGACACGATAAGCTCGAACGTTCCCGCGAACTTCTGGTCCACGATGCTCTGGAGCGTGCGCTCGATATATTTCTCCTCATTTAGCGCGGGCACCACCACGGAAACATCCGCCGTTTTCATGGAAGAAATAGAATGCGCTTTGTTTTTAATTGAATAGCAGTGGGCCGGAGGAGATTTGAACTCCCGACCTTTCGATTTCTAAAAGCCCGATTTGCGCTTTGACCAGAATGGATAGCTGGCTTTTGCGTGCGTCGGAAAACGAAACATTTTCCGTGAACGCTTTTGCGAGCGTGCCCATCTGGAGCGAGCAAAAGGGTTCTATCAGTCGAACGCTCCAACCAGGCTAAGCTACCGGCCCAATGCATCCTCTTTTCCGCGCGCATCTTTTTATATATAGCCTCCATTCGTTCTATCGTATGCGCGTTCCCCTATTGCTGTTTTCGCTCGAGCAGGCGCAGACCCTGGGCACGAGGTTCCGCGGCCTCGGGGTGAAAGTGTATTCCCTCTACCCAGGCTTGCGCTACGACCTGGTAAACGCGGACCTGGATATTGCGCCTGAACGCTATTCCGCCACATCTTTTCTTTCTGCAGTAATATGGGGCCTCGTGTTTGGCTTCCTTGGACGGCTTGTTGCCACGCTGCGGGCAATGGAGGAGCCCCAAGGCTTCCTACTATCATTCGGGCTTTTTGTGGGAGGCACGCTTGTTTTCCTAGTGCTGCACATGATCTACCCGAAAATAATAGCAGGGAAGGTGGCAGCTGGCGTGGACCGGGAGCTTGTGTTCGCGGCGCGAGATCTCTTAATCCAGATAAGCTCCGGAATCCCGCTCTACACCGCAATCGCGAACGTTGCCGATGCGGATTACGGGCAGGTGAGCGAGGAGTTCCGGGTGCTTGTGCGCGAGGTGCGCTCAGGCAAGTCCATAGTCGAGGCGATTGAGAACATGGCGGTGCGCACGAAATCAATCTACTTAAAAAAGACCGCATGGCAGCTGGTCACGGCTATCCGCTCCGGCGCGAACCTTGAAGCCGCGCTAAAGGGCATTGTGAAGCTGCTCATGGACTACCAGTTCTCCCTGAACAAAAGCTACAGCGCTGAACTCAACTTCATCATCTTGATTTACCTTCTCACCGCTGCGGTGCTGCCCACGGTCGGCGTGACCGTGCTGGTGATTTTCTCGGTGTTCGGCATGCTCTCGATAAACGAGGCTGTGTTCGCTGGAATAATCGGGATTTCCTTTGCTGTCCAGGCTGCAATAATCGGCTACCTGTACACCAAGCGGCCTGCAATCTACAGCTAGGGTGCTTGCTATGAAGTATATAATTTACCGGAAATTCGCAACAGCCCTCCACGAGAGGGAGGCAAGCAAGATATCCCAGCTCCTCTCCTATGCGGGCATCACTGGCTCTCACGAGAGCTGGATTGGCTCAAGGCTGCTGCTCGCCCTTCTTGCAGGGCTGGTTGGGGGGATCATCCCCTTCTCGCTTTTCCGGCTGCTCGGGGTTGCCAACCTGGCGTTCGGTGTCGTAAGCGAGGGCGACCTGCCAATCATGCTCGGCCTTTCCTTCCTTCTCGCATTCGGCAGCTTCTCCGCAATCATCGTGCTTGTCTATCTCCATGTTTACTACCTGATTTCGGACCGCTCAAAGCGGGTAGAGGAGGTGCTGCCTGATTTCCTGCTCATGGTCGCTGCAAACCTGCGCGCAGGGCTCACTCCATATGCCGCATTCCAGGCTTCCGCCCGCCCTGAATTCGGCCCGCTTGAGACCGAAATCAAGGTTATAAGCTCCAAATCCCTTGGGACTGAATCTTTCACCGAGGCGCTCCACAGCCTAAATACCCGAATCGACAGCTCAATACTCAGGCGTACTGTGGCATTTTTTGAGAATGGCCTTCGCTCCGGAGGCAAGCTTGCTGCCCTGCTTGAAACCTCTGCAGAGGAGCTCCGCAAGGGGGACGAAATGAAGCGAGACATGGCTCTCAACACCAAGACATACGCAATTTTCCTAGTATTCATCCTTGTGATGGGGCTTCCGCTCCTGCTGTCAATTTCCACGCAGTTCCTTGAGACTTTCGCAAGGATACAAACGCAGGTTACCCCTGGCTCGACGGCGGGCATCTCGCCAATAAGCTCCCCCAAGCTCTCAGTCTCGCCAGAAACTCTCCAAACCATGACCCACATAATCATAATCGGCACCTCGATTCTGGCAAGCGTGACCATCGGGGTGATTACTGAAGGAAAACTACTCTACGGGCTCAAATACTCAATACCCCTCATGCTCTCCTCAGGGCTCATGTTCTACCTATTCCGCGCGCTCTTGGGCAACTTCCTTGGGAGCCTGATTTAGGGCAAACGGGGTGCATCACATGAAGCCGCTCAAGGCGATAATATTCGACATGGATGGCGTAATCTACAGAGGAAACTCAGCTGTTGAAGGTGTGCCCGAGGCAATTGACAAATTGCGTAAGCGCGGTATCGCCTCTCTTTTCCTTACCAACAACGCAACAAGAACAAGAGCGCAATATGCAAAGCGCCTTGCTTCGATAGGGATAGCCGCATCCGAAAATGACATTATGACTTCCTCGCACGGGGTTGCTTCATACATACTGGAAAAATACGGTGCTGGAAAAAGCGCCTGCATTATTGGCGAGGGCGGCATGCTAAAAGAAGCCAAAAAATCAGGCATTGAAATTTTAGCCCTCTCTTCAACCTCGGTTCCTGATTTCACAATAGTTTCGCTCGACCGCTCGCTCACATACGAGAAAGCTGCTGCGGCTCACCGCTTCATATTGCAAGGCTCTCATTTCATTGCTGCAAACAGCGACCCCACTCTTCCGCTCGAGCATCTCTCGGCACCGGGCTCAGGCTCAATAGTTGCGATGCTTGAAAAATCAACTGGAAAGAAGGCTGAAGTAGTTGGAAAACCAAACCTGTTCATGCTAAACGAACTATTGCGCGAGCACAAGCTTGCCCCAAAGGATGCCGCGTTTGTTGGCGACAGGCTCGAAATAGACATTTTGATGGCAAACAAAGCAGGGCTGTACTCAATACTTGTGCTCTCAGGGGTTGCAAATGCAGCTGATGCAAAAAAGACGAAAGGCGCGCTTAAGCCAAAAGCAATTCTCGATTCAGCTGCAGAGCTTCCAAAATTCCTCGGGCTATAAAGCTACTGTTTGCACATGCGGGCAAAATTCCTAAAAATAGCTCTTCCCACTTCGCCGGATTTTTCTGGGTGGAACTGAACCCCGTAAATGTCCTTCTGCCCGTGCTTCATCGCTTCGTTGCCGCAGCTGGCTGATTTTGCAAGCAGCGTGAAACCATCTGGCAGGCTGACGAATTCCTTGTGCGATTCACGGAAAAGCGATCTGTTTTCCACGCCGGCGAACAATGCGTCTTTTTCTAGGATTTCTATTTTTTCTTTTTGGTCTATCTTGGTACCTGATGAGATGCTGGAACCATGCAGCAGGCCGATTATCTGGTGGCCAAGGCAGACTCCAAGAACTGGGATGCAACCGTCTTTAACAAACTCGAACGGCTTGGCATATCGTTTCCAGTCTATTTCTGAAAGCAGGATAGGGCCGCCTGAAATGACTATTCCCGAATATTTAGCGAAATCATGTCCTTCAAGCTTCTCGATACCGACAATCTCGTACGCTTGCTCCAATACGCCAATGCTTTCTTTTAATTCAGCAAGAAAAGAAGTGCCGCAATTGATTATGCAGAGCATAGATGAACTACCCGAACAGATTCTTTACTGCCGCCTCGACATTCTCGTCCCCGACGCTTGCATATTCCGCCTGCTCAATCCCATGGTCTTCAACTGGCTCGATTGCACTCTCCGCGCCGCCTGCGGAAGATGGCACCGCAGAACCGCCCATCATGGCGCTCATGGTGATGTGCATTGCCATTCCGCACGATGTGCAGTTTCCTGAAACTGTCACGTCCTCCAAATTAAGCTCCGAGCTTATTTCAAAAGCGTGCGCTTTGCCGCACTTGCACGAAAAGAGCTTCTTTAAGTTCATATTGGTCGCCCCCTATTCCAGTGATAGGATCCATTCACTCGACCGTGACTGATTTTGCAAGGTTCCTCGGCTTGTCCGGGTCCTTGCCAAGTTTCACGGCCATGTAATACGCAAGAAGTTGCAGCGGGAGAATATAAATGATTGGGGCGAACAGGCCAGGCACGGCTGGCATTGCGAATTTCCAGTCAGCCTCCGCAAGCAATCCTAAATGGTCGCTCACCGCAAGCACTCTTGCTTTCCTTGCCTTGCATTCCTTCACATTCGTAACCAGTTTCACCATGTTCTCATCAAAATTCCCGATTGCAATAATCGGCACCCCGTCCTCAAGCATTGAGAGCGGGCCGTGCTTCAATTCGCCCGCAGCATACGCCTCAGCGTGCAAATACGCAATCTCCTTGAGTTTCAATGCACCTTCCAGCGCAATCGGGAAATACACCCCCCTTCCAATGAAAAAGAAATCCTTCTTTTTTGCAAGCTCGCCCACCAGCTTCTCAACATCGCCGCTCTTGGAAAGGACTGCTTCTGCAACCCCTGACAGGTCATGGAGCTGCAAAAGCTCCTTTTTCTTTCCAGCAAGCGTTAGCGCAATCTTGTAGAGCACCACAAGCTGGCTTGTGAAGCTCTTGGTCGCAACAACCGCAATTTCGGGCCCTGCCCCTATATACACAGTCGCATCAGCCTCCCTTGTAAGCGAGCTCCCGAACACATTGGTTATCCCGATTATTCTTGCGCCCTTCCCCTTCGCAAACCGCACTGCAGAAAGTGTATCCGCAGTCTCGCCAGACTGGCTTATCGCAATCGCGCAAGTGCCCTTGTCAAACACCCCTGATCTGAACTCCGAGCCAATCACCGCATCCGCCCTAATCCCGCACTCGGATGCAAGCAGGTGCTTGAACACAAGCGCGGCATAATAAGAGGTCCCGCACGCTATTATTGAGATGTTTTTAGCTCGTTTAAGCTCATTTACGGCCCAGTTCACATCCACTGCAGACGATTGCCTGATTGTTGCCTGCTGCTCGAATATTTCCTTTAGCATGAAATGCGGATACCCTTCCTTCTGCGCCATCTGCGGGGTCCAATCCACATGCTTTGAGGGTCGGCTGGTTTTCTTTCCAGCCGCATCATAAACATCATACCCGCCATCGCTCAGGATTGCGGCTTCCGCTTCCCCCAGGAATACGAACTCCCTTGTCCTATCCAGCACAGCAGGCATATCCGATGCAAAGAACATCTCCCCTTTTCCTATGCCTATTACAAGCGGGCAGCTCTTCCTTGCGCCATAAATTTTCCTTTCTCCCTGCCTGAAAATGACGAACGAATACGAACCCTCCACGTCCTTTAGCATATCAAAAAAAGCCTTCTTAAAATCCCCTTTAGCCGTTTTCAAATTCTCCTCAAGCAAATGTGCAACCAATTCAGTATCCGTTTCTGATTTGAACTTGTGCCCCAGCTTCCCCAGCCTTTCCCTCAATTCCGCGAAATTTTCAATTATCCCATTGTGCACAAGGCAGATTGTGCCTGTGCAGTCTGTGTGCGGGTGCGCATTCTGCTTGTTTACCTCCCCGTGCGTAGCCCAGCGCGTGTGCCCAATCCCTACAGTCCCCTGCAATGAGGAAAAGTCGTTCCTTTTCTCAATTTCCGCAATCTTGCCCGCATCCTTCATTATCTCAATTTTGGAATTGCTCACCGCAATGCCTGCCGAATCATAGCCCCTGTATTCCACTTTCCTTAGTGCTTCCAGTATCACTTCAGACGCTTTTTTCGGGCCTATGTAGCCGACTATCCCGCACATGGATTAGGAATCGGAGTTTGAAATAATAAATGCATGGGGTTTTAGGAAGAAAAAGAAGGAGCCGAATCGCCTAAGGCCCGTTCCCAACGCCTCCAAGATATACTTGAACCCTACCGATATCTTCAGCTTTCCTTTTCGCTATTTCGCTGGCATGGCTCATTGCCACATAGGCGCTATTCTTATTCAAGAACTTTTCCGTGCTTTTGCCGACAACGAAATTTAATACTCCAACGGCGACAAGGGATACTCCAAAAATCACACCCGGGCCTATTCCTGCCGCCCAAGCCGAAAGCGATGCAATTACTGCCCCAGCCAAACCCCAGATGCGGCCCCATTTAATTCCTCGCCTGTCAATCTCCTTTTGTACTGTCTGCAGCGATTCCACTTGGGGGTTGACGGTATTCAAGTATTTTTCGGCCTCTGCACATAGCAATTTGGCATGTTCTGTCTCATCGACAGTTTGGCTCTTGATACGTCTTTTGGTTGTTCCAAAAGCTTCCATAAACTCAAAGGAAGAACGCGCAATAACCCCGCGATGTTCATTTCTTACGCGCCTCAGCTCTCTTGTTTTCAAACCGCGCATTTGGACAAGCTGTTGAACAGATGCTGGAACTGCATTGGCCATAGTCATTGAACCTCACCGCAGTTATTGCTCATCCATCCTTTTTAACCCTTTCCCACGCAAACGAGGAAGAACTGGGAAGCCCGAACATAGGTATACCTATATATACTTTTTGCAGGGAAAGTAGGCGCAGGTGAACTACATGACTGAGGAAGAGGACGTGGACGAGGACGAGGATTTCGACGAGGACTGGGAGGACGAGGAAGAGGACGAAGAGTAGCCCCCTACATTGGTTTTTTCCATATTTTTCAGGCTGATTCTGGTGTTTTCCATGCGTGCGGAAATCGAATTGTACCTACTTTCCCTGCGCCACAACGGGATTCCAGAGGGCATCTACTCCAAGCTCCCAGAGGGGCAGAAGCGGATGCTGGAGCAGAGGGGAGGGGGATTCCACTTAAAACCCGAATTGCGGAAAAAATTCAAGGTGGCGCTCACAGGCGGGGCGTTTGACATAGTCCACATAGGCCACCTCCACACGCTAGAGCGATCGCGCGAGCTTGCGGACGTGCTTGTGGTCGCTGTCGCTACGGATGAGACCATAGAGCGCATAAAGGGCCGAAAGCCCGTGCACAACGTCTTGTACCGCACCGCCATGGTTGGGGCGCTAAAGCCCGTGGATTTGGCGCTATCTGGCGGAAAGGACAGGGAAGAAACGCTAAGGCGGGTATCGCCCGATCTGGTGGTCTTCGGGCCTGACCAGACGCCTTTTGTGAAGGAAGGGGCGTACAAGATTGTGAAGCTTGGGAAGCTGCTCTCCGATGAGAAGGGGCTTTACAAAACCTCAAGGATAATTGAGGAGCTTGAGCTCTAGGCAAAGGGAAAAGAACGAAAAAAAGAAAGGAAGCGCCGAAAAAGGAGGGCTACTTAAGCAGCAGCGCGTACTTCGGCTCAATGTTCAAGGCTTTCCTTGCAATCTCTATCCTATAAAGTGCCGAGTTTAGCGCAATGTACGATGCCGCTATGCCTCCTGCAAACAGCAATCTCTCAAATGCCACAACCGGAATTAGCGCAAGCCAGAACCCAGGCGTGGCCGCAATTGGAGTCGGGGGGAAGTACAGCCAGAGTATCCCCCCTATTGCATGGGCAGTGAATGTAGCCCCAAGGCTCCTTGCAATCAGGTTATTCCCAAAGAACGCAGCCCCGATTGGAATGAGCCAATAGAGCGCGTAAACCCATGCCTGTCCCCCTACTGGGTGGATTACGAAGAGCACGAAGCAAACGCCTGCAATCGCGGCTGGAAATTTGTTCTTTGCAACCATCCCGAAATAAACTACCGCCCCCACCATGGTAAACAGCCTGAGCACATCCAAGAGGACGATGTTGCTCCCAAAGAGCGCCATATTCAGGACCTGCGCGCCAAGGACTGCAACAGCCCCGAAACCCGCGCCTAAGAAGCCCCCTGCAATAGGCCCGAAGAACTGGAAAACAGTGAATTGCTGGTTTGGAGCCCCGAGAACTTGCGAGAAATTCACTCGCATGCTAAGCAACGCGGCAATCCCGAATATGAGGACGAAAGCGGCAGCCCTGATGCTATCCTTCTTTCCAAACATGAATGCACCCCGTAAAACTAATTGCCATTGCAGGATTAATAACCTTTCTCCAAACCCCTCACATCCTCTTTTTCACAGCCCCGTCCAGCGCGTCTGCAATCTCTTCATATTCCTGCCTCTTTTCCCCCAAATAGTAACCCTGCACCCTCATCTTGTTCGCCAGCCCTCTCACTTGCCGCAGCGTTCCCATGATGAGCACATCCGTTTTCTCCCTTGCGCAATTGACCGTGTATTGCGAAACCGTCGCATCCCCGCCATCCGAGAGCATCTCCTGCTTTATAATGTTCGCAACAGCGTTCCGTACCCTGGTAAGCCTGAGCACCATGAACACCGCCTTGGGCGCCATGATTTTCGCGCATTCATCCGAAACGTCGATTGCCAAAATCCCCCCCTCCGCCTCCTTTGCGCTCTCAAACCGGAACTCTTTTGCTTCCATCAAAACACCAACTTTATGCTTTCGGGCACATCTTCTTCAGCATGTCAAAATGGTTGTCAGCCATGTTAAGCGCCATATTGAATTTTGTGCCCATCTGGTCGTAAATTTCCGCCTCAACAGCCACTTTCCCGAGCGGCAGCTCCCCAACTTTCACAAGCATCCGCACGTAATCGAAAGGAGCCTTAATCGTTTCTCCCTTGTCCTTCACCACCAGCCCTTCCTCGCACACGTATATCTTGCCGCTTTCGTCCATGCTGTTCTCCCCGTACAGCATTATTGTCTCCTTGACAAACCCCATTTGTGAATCCTTCTGGCGCATGAACATCACCGACCGACTTTCGCGGGATAGGTTAATAAGATTTCAAGCCCAACCTCTCCTCGATGGAAATAACCATTACTCTCCCTGATGGGAAGCAAATCAAGGCGGAAAAGGGCGCCAGCGCGCTCGATGCGATTTCCCTAATCTCAAAAAGGCTTGCAAAGGACTCAATCGCTGCGAAGGTGGATGGGAAAGCAGTAGACCTCTCGCACACGCTCGAATCCGACTGCTCGCTCACTGCTCTAACTTTCGATTCAGCAGAAGGGAAAGAGGTTTTCTGGCATTCCTCAGCGCATATTCTTGCACAGGCAGTGATGCGGCTCTACCCGGATGCAAGGCCCACAATCGGCCCTGCGGTTGAGAACGGGTTTTACTACGATTTTGCGGATGTCCCGGCATTCACCCCCTCGGACCTTGCGAAAATAGAGGCCGAGATGAAAAAAATCGCGCAGGAGGACCAGAAATTTTCAAGGAAAAAAGTTTCCCGCGCAGATGCAGAAAAACTATACCTCAATAACCCTTTCAAGCTCGAGATGATTGCAGGGCTGCAGGACGATGAAATAACAATTTATGAGAACGCTGGGGGCTGGTCAGACCTGTGCAGGGGGCCCCACATCCCAACTTCAGGAGTTCTCAAGGGAATAAAGCTCACAAAACTCTCCTCTGCATACTGGAAAGCGGATGCCAAGAATGCGCCGCTCCAGAGGATTTACGGCATAACATATCCTTCGCAGAAGCAGCTTGATGAATACCTCAATATGCTTGCTGAGGCTGAGAAGCGCGACCACCGCAAGCTGGGTGTGCAGCTCGGGCTATTCGCATTCCACGAGTGGTCCCCCGGAAGCGCATTCTTCCTGCCCCATGGGACAATCATATACAACGAGCTTCTTGCGCTGCTGCGCGAGGAATACATCAAGCGGGGATATCATGAAGTGGTCACCCCCCAGCTTTACAACAAGGCACTGTGGGAATCCTCCGGGCACTGGCAGCACTACCAGGAGAACATGTTCATCCTCGATATCGACGGGGAGCAGCACTCGCTCAAGCCCATGAACTGCCCCTCGCACGTGCTCATGTACAAAATGAATTCCCATTCCTACCGCGAGCTCCCGCTTCGGATTGCGGATTTCTGCGCCCTGCACCGGAACGAGCTAAAAGGGGTGCTCGGGGGAATGACGCGGGTGCGCAAATTCGAGCAGGACGATGCGCACATTTTCTGCACAAGCGAGCAAATCGGGCAGGAGATCGACGGGATGCTCGATTTGGTGGATTTCATCTACTCGAAAACTTTCAAGTTCAAGTATTCTATAAAGCTCTCAACCAGGCCTGACAATTTCATGGGGGAAGAAGCCCTTTGGGAAGAGGCGACTGGCAAGCTTCGGGCAGCGCTTGATTCCCACAAGCTCCCTTACGTGATAAAAGAAGGCGAGGGCGCGTTCTACGGCCCGAAAATCGATATCGATGTCACAGATGCGCTTGGCAGGCAGTGGCAATTGGCAACAATCCAGCTCGATTTCCAGATGCCGCTTAGGATGGGCGCGGAGTACGAGGGGCAGGACGGAAGGAAGCACACTCCTGTTATGATGCACAGGGCCATACTTGGCTCCATGGAGCGCTTCATCGCAATCCTCGTTGAGCACTACGCTGGCGCGTTCCCAGTCTGGCTCTCCCCGGTTCAGGTCGCAATACTCCCGCTTGCAGATGAGTACAACTTGTTTGCTAAGGAATTGCAGGCAAAGTTTGCCGGTGCAAACATACGCTGCTCAATAAATGACAAGGCGGAAACTATCGGCTCGAAAATACGGGATGCGCAGCTTGCGAAAATCCCGTACATGCTCGTGGTTGGGAAAAAGGAGAAGGAATCAGGGAACCTTGCAATCCGCACAAGGAAAGGCGAAATATTAAATGACGTGCCAGCAGCTCAATTCATCTCTACGGTTTCAAGAGAAATCGCCGAGCGAATTTCCTAAATCACTGCTGCTGCAAGATAGCCAAGCAACCCAATCCCTACAGCAGCCAGGCTCAATTTCCTTATTTTTGCAATCTCCTTTTCCCCAGGCCCATCTGCAGAGAGATACGCAAAATAAAGGAATCCCAAATCTGTCAATGCTACGAGAGTAAGTGCAATCAAATTGGCTTTCAGCCCGAAAACAAAGGGAACGGCTGACAGGGGGACTGCAAGCGCGAACAGAATTGCGGAAAGCAACAGCGCATTCTTCCTTCCAATTACAAACGGTATGGTCCTGCTCCCCCTGGCTTTCCTGTCCCCCTTCATATCCTCAACTGTTTTTGCAACCTCCCTCCCCAGCCCAGCCACGAACGCAACTGCAGTGATTGCAAGGGCCGCAGCGCCAGCGCCCCCTGCGCTCACAATGCTGCCGAACGCAAACGGGATTGCCATGCTTGCCGCAATGCAGGCGTTCCCTGCAAGCGCAATATCCTTGAGCTTGAAATTGTACGCAATCGATACTGCGGTGAAAAATACCGCAATCGCAAACGGGTAGTTCCCAAGGGAATAGGCTATTGCGCACCCAACTCCATAAGCGGCCCACGCAACAATATTGGCCTCCGCTGCTGAAATTTCACCAGAAACAATCGGCCGTTCCTTCCTCCTATTCTCCCTGTCCGCCTTCTCATCCGCAACATCGTTCTGCGCAAACGCGCCCATTTCTACCAGAATGGATACGAGGGCAGCTAGTGCGATAGTTTGCAATCCAGGGGCAGCCACTCCAGCCTCCTTTGCCCCAATTGCTATTCCAATCACTACCGCAATCCCGAGCATGAGCGCGTGCTCAAAGCGGGTGAGCTTCCATATCGCCCTCAGTTTCGCAAGCATGCTCTCCAATGGGCATGCAAAAGGTAAAAAACATCCTGCTTCCCAACCACTCTTATGAAATTATTACACTCCAGGCCGCCTTTCAATTTCTGCGGGGTTGAGCGCAAATTCGAGCAGTGTAAATTCGCTGTGCTCCCTGTTCCCTATGACTCAACCACCTCGTACAACCCAGGCGCGCGCAACGGGCCGCACGCAATAATACAGGCTTCGCGCAACATGGAAACCTATGACATTGAGCTGGGTTGCGACGTCTCGCAGTCTTCGGGCTTCTGGACATTCGATGAGCTTGAGCCGGACATGAGCGGCCCAAAAGAAACAATCGCAAGAGTGAAAGAGGCAGTAACTCAAATCCTTGCTGCAAAAAAATTCCCCATAGTGCTCGGCGGCGAGCACTCAATCACTCTCGGAACAGTCCAGGCAATGAAAGAAACTTATTCTGACCTCTCAATACTCCAGATTGATGCGCACACCGACCTTCGCAATGAATACGAGGGCACGAAATACAACCACGCGTGCGTCATGAGGCGTATTCACGAGCTTGGGGTTCCGCACGCTGCGGTTGGCATACGCTCCATGAGCGAAGAGGAAGCGGAATATATCAAAAAAGAGAAGCTTGAGAAAAGCATTTTTTACGGCACAAAATTTGATGTTTCAAAAATAATTCCGCTTCTCTCGAAAAATGTTTTCATAACAGTTGATTTGGACGGGTTCGACCCTGCGTTCGTTCCAGCAACAGGCACCCCTGAGCCCGGAGGCTTGGATTGGAATTCAGGCATTTCCCTCCTTTCGGAAATTTTCAAGAAAAAGAGCGTGGTGGGATTTGACCTAGTCGAGCTTTCCCCAATCCCTGGAAACGTCTCCTCGGACTTCTTCTGCGCAAAGCTCGCTTACAAAATGGCAGGGATGGCTGGAAAAAGATAAATTAGCGCTAGGGCTTGTACCTAAGCGGGAACCTTGCATTGAACCTGATACTCCGATTGTCGCCTGTCCTGTAAACCCCGAGCGTCATGTCGCTTGCACCATAGCCTATTCCAAGCTCGGCATACTCGCCCCTGTAATGGTGCCTGAAACTGAAGTTCTTGATGCCAAGCTGCCCCACCTCAATGTGCCATTTGCTAGAGCCCCACCGCGTGTATATCCTGTCAATGTAAGTCTGCTCCTCTTTCCCTTCCCTCTGCGAATCCCTATCCCGCGTAAGGTCGGTCCCGAACGTGACTTTTGCCGGGTTCCGCAAAGGCGCAGCCTGCCCTGGAACATCGTGCTCATACCTGAAATTCAGCCTCTGCCTGTCAAAATACCTGCCTGCCCCCTCGTACCTTCTGCCCCACCTGCTTGTAAGGTCTATTGTGACTGCATCCCTGGGAGTGAATTTCCACCTTGTGTTCGTGCCAAGCTCGGTGCTCCTCTCAATCCTATCAATTGGCACTGAGCGCAATGACTGCGGCCTTCCTTCAAACTCCCTGCCTTCCTCGAACTGCGCCACCCGCCTGTACCTGTCCTGCTCTATCCTGCGTGCGCGAAGCCCGATGTCAAACCTCAATTTCTTGTCCTGCCCGTAGTTTGCCCCGTATGCAGCCGAACCGTAATACTCCTGCCTTATGCTCCCGAACCCTGCCCCGCCATCCTGCTGCCCTTCTTCTAAACTGATGCTCCTCTCCCCTACCCTTATCCCGGAATGCCTCTCCCACGGCTCGACGTTCCTCCTGTACCTCTCACCTACCATCCACTGTATCGTGTCGCGGTACTGCACCTCAGCCTCGTGCCTTGTGATTATGCTCTTATCCAGCGTGCTTCCCTCGGGCGCATAGTTGCTCGAATATGTTTTGAGGAGCAGGCTGTTCACATTGAACCCCCGCTTTCCCCTGTTATCGCTCCTGAAAGACACCATCTGGCTTGTGCTCTTTATGAGCTCCTCATTATTTGCAGGGTCGTTGCGGTAGGTTGTGCCCCACATGCCTGTCATCACCCCGGAGCCGGACAGCCACGGCGCAACATTCACGAAGAACTTGAGGTTCCCGGAGCGTATCTTGTCAATGATAAAGTCACCGCCAGCAGTAGTCTGCCCTCTCTCGAGCTGGTTATTCCCATATGTAGTGACTGCATTTGATACGTGGAATCCAGCTGCATCCAGGCTTACTGAATATTGCATCCCGTTTTTGTCGAACACAATCACACTGCCGCCGTTCTGCAACTGCTGCATCCGGTTTAATTCAGGGTCAGCAAATATATCTGCAAATGTAATATCTCTCTCTATAACAATCTGCTTTAGCGCATTGAAGCTTGCAGCACTGTAAAGCTCGCCCGGGTTCTCCACCCAGTAGCTCCCGCCGCGGTAGAAGTTCGCGCCGGATGCGCCTGCCCCGTATGGAACAATCGGGACATTTTCATACTTGTTCTTGTCAAATTTAAGCCACACATCCCCTGATGTTGCGGTGAGCGTTGGCACATTGATATGGCTTGAGACCATGCCGAACTGCGGCCTTTCATACGCCATGTACTCCGCAATCACTTTTTCGCGCACATCATTCTCCTTATTCTGCACACGCAACCCTATGGTTTCGGACTGGAAGAACACGGGCTTCCCATACGGGTCTTCCCACCTCTTCTGCACATAGAGGTTCACAACACCCGGTCTGTAGCGAGTCTGCTCTTCCCTCTGCCCTGGCTCGCCCTCCACGCGCGATAGCCCCTGCTGGTAAAGGTTCCTCCATTTCACAACCGTAGTTTCATCTATGAAACGCTGCTCTGCAGGCACATCCACTGTGAGCGGCCGAACTGTAATAGTGTACTCCCCGCCTCCAACTGCAATGCTCTGGGGCACTCCAACCGAGATCGAATCTTCAGATTCGGGTGTACCGCTATCCACCTGCGCCTGGTCCCGATAAACCTGCAACCTTGCAAATGGCGTCCCATTTTCACTCACCACTTCCACAAGCTTGAGGAAATACGGCCCGACCTGTTTTGCCTCATCCATTTTCAGATCAAAAAGCTCCCCATTGTACTCGATGTTCACTCCGGACACGCGGGATGCAATTTCCCTCGGGGCTTCAAGCTTAAGCTTCAGGCTGACATCCTTCTCCCCATCTTTGAAAGAATAAATGCCCTCCTGCCCGACAAGCGAAACGCCTTCAATCCTTGCAACAGGCGCATCCACTCCTTTCCTATAAACTGTCACATCCGCAACGTTCTCAATCCCCTGCTGCCTTATGTTAGTAATCTCGAACAGGTAATCCCCAAGCTCCATCTTCCCCTTGTCAGCATTCACCATTGCCTGCCGTGACTGCCCGGTCCCAAGCGCTGCGGACATCGTAACAAAGCCCCGCACCTGTCCTGATTCGGTGATTTGCGAAATCGCACTGCTTGTCTCCTGGAACACCTTTACCGGAATTCCGCTGTCCTGCAACGTTAGATAAGTGCTCTCAAGCTTCCTTCCAGTCTCTTGCGAAAAGTACCCAAGGTGCTTTCTGAAATCCCTAAACCACGTGTTTGACACTCTCGGGTCGCCGAACACCCAGAGCGACTGCCCCACATTCTCATCCTTGCGCTCCATCAGGTACGAATAGTGCTTCGTATCAAAATTGTGGTAGAACGCCTCCCTAATCTCCCCATAGTTTTCGGTCCTCTGCTTCATGTTCAGCCTGTAGTACGCGACTGTAGGCCTGTTCATTGTTGGCCAGCGCGCCATGCTCTCCGCATAATTCACTTCAAACTTGCGGTCCGGGCTTCCAGGGTCAGAGAACACGCCCCTTACCCTCTGTGGCCTGTGCGCATCAGGTTTTACGTCAACCGGCCTGTCCCAGTAAAGCGAAAGCTTCTTCCCGTCATAGAACTCGAAATGGAAAACCTGCGTCATGTTCCTCTGGTCATATGTGGTGTAGGAGGAAATCGCCTTGATGTGCGCCTTTTGAAGCTCGTATTTTGCATAGCCAAGCGGCGTTGACATAAGGTCAACCTGCTCGGAGCTCAAAAATTCATACAGCCCCTGCTTTGCAGCCAAATCGTTCTGCTCCTGCCAGAGCCTGTTGCGCTCCTTCACAAGCGCGCTTCCGCCGCTTCCCCCAGAAAGCACGGTTTCTATCCTCCGGTTGAACGCATCCACATCCCGGTTGTACCTCTCCACTTCCGAAACGAAATCTGAAGGGTACTCAAACTTCCCTTTGTTAGTCCGCGAGTCATAGGGATTCAGGCTTATCCTGCCGATGGGAGTTGCCTCAACCACCTCATCCCCATTTCCCGCAACGCTGGACAAGTCCCTTGAAACCACATAATCGCGCAGAGCCCCTGACTCATACACCGATTTGGTCGCATTGTATGCCGCATTTGCTGCATCCTTCCCATTCTCCATATATGTGAGCACGGCATTTAGTTCGCTTTTCTGGTCTGCAAGGAACATCTGATGCCTGATTGCAAACCCCTGGTCATTGTTCCTGTTCTGGAGCTCAGCAAGGAAAATCTCCTCTTTTGCAAGCAAGAACCTCCTTGCTGAAAGCTCGTACTCCTTTGCTTTACGCGTATCTCCTGCAGGCATTTTTGCAATCTCTTCCTCGAGCTTTTTTGCCTCATCCACGTGCCCGCTATACGTTCGGTACTCCGCGGCAGCGGTGTTCAAGTCCACCCGCTCCCCATCAACAGTGACCGTTTTCCTCATAGTGGTGATGCCTGGCTGCGGCTTTAGAGGCTCCTGCGTGCTGGGGGCTACTGGTGGTGCCTTCCACCCGCCTTCGCGGATGAGCTTATCAACCTGCGCCCTCACGCCCGATAAAATCTTCGGGTAATCCTCCAGTTTGACATTCCTTTTCTTGACTGCATCATCAAGCGCCGCGTTCTTCACCCCAATCTCACTAAGCCTGGCTTGCAGAGTGCAAAGCTTGGTGAAGAGCGCAAACTGGTTCTTCTCGCCTGAAATCTCGTCAATGTAACTTCTGACTCCCTGCGGAGTGCCAGCCTGTTGCCCTTGGAATGTTGAAACCATGCCAACTCCTCCTTTCGTTTTGCTTATTGTATTTGGTCAGTGGTGGTTCTGACTGCCTTTATCTCAACTTGGGCAAATTCCCTCGTGATTCTCTCGATTTCGCTATCCACCGAAAGGTTCGGGTTAGTGCCGCCTAGCATTGTCTCAATCTCGACTTTGCCTATTGCCCCAACCCAGCTGAACAGCACCGGGAACACCTTTGCCTTATCCGCATCCGGCAGGCTGTTTAGCGCAATTACTATCTCCTCGCTTGCGCCAATATTCATCAGCGTATCAAGCTTGATCTGGTTGATTGTGTTCTGCATCCCTTCGAATGAAATCTGCCTGCGCTGGTCTTCTGGGGCGTTGGCTATCGCATCAGCAAGGTTGGCAAGCACATGCTCGCGCATATTGGTTTGTATAGTGCTTCCATCATCCATCGGTATGGTTATCGGGACAGTTTCAGGAATGTGCTCTGCATCAAGGCTTGCTTCGATTTCTGCCGCTTTCGCCTGAAGGTTCGGGTTGCCTCTCACAAACTCCATCACCGCCTGCTGGGCCGTAGCTGCCACATCGACCTGCTGGGTGCCTTGCGGCTGCCCAGTTGCTGGCGTTTCAGTTTGGGTCGCTGCAGTGCCCCCTGCGGTTGTGCTGGTTTGCGCAGTGGTTGCAGGCGCCTTTGCAGCCTCAAATTGCTTTGCAGTTTCGATAAGCGCGGTTATCCCTTTTGCGCCCTCGACCTTCCCTTCCGTGAAAAGCCGGTTGTGGTTCACCATCTTGTTAAGCCGCTTTGCCTTCTTTTTGGTCCCAGCCGCATCCTTCACTTCCTGGGCAAGCCTGTACCTGGTGTGGTGCCCGTCGGTTGTGGGCTCAGTTAGCATTTCCTTTGGCAGGAGGTCAATCGCGACCCTGCTCAGGAACTCTTCCCCAAGCGAGCCAATCTCGCCGCGCGACAATTTCTTCGCAATCTCAGGAGCCTGTATGCTATCTGCGTACCCCTCTCCTTTCTTTGTGAGCTTCCAATCCGCATCAATTACCCCAAGCGACACGAGCACTTCCTTGAGCTTTTCCACATCGTTCCCCTTTCCGCGGTGGAACTCAGCAAGCGACTCAAGCTGCGTTATGTACTGCGGCTTTGGGGCTTCTGCAGGGGAAGCTACCTGCCCGTGCAATTCCTCTGCCTTTGCAACAAGCTTTATGAACTCTTCATGCTCCTTCTTGAAATCCGCAATTGGCGACTCGAGCTTGAGCGCCTCCACCCTGCGCCCAAGCGCAAAAAGGTCATCAGCCACTTTCTGCAATTCAGCTTCGTTTGCCGGGCTTTGGCCAACCCAGTCCGCAATCAAGTCAATCTTCATATCAATTGAATCTATGAACCCCTTCTTTGCCTTTTCAAAAAGCGGCTCGTACTCCTTCTCAAACCCAAGCAGGGTCGCAACCGCCCCTTCTGCGTCCTTGTTCAGAGGTTCCACTTTCCCCTTGAGCGCCTCAAGCGCTTTCTTGGTCTCCTCATCCACAATCGGCACCAGTACGTTTATTTTCTCAAGGAGCGCAGTCTTCCTCTCATCAAACGAAACTGCTGCAACAGGCTCGCCCCAGTTCTCCCCTGCCCACCCCTGTATCACCCTCTGTATGTATCCGCCGCTCGTGGTCTTCGCGCTGCCAACGAAATGGAACGCCTCCACATCATCCAGGAAATGGTACCAGCTTTTTACATCAGCGCCCTCCGCCTCTGCCTTCTGGCACGCTTTTGTGAACATCTCGAGCCCGACCCTCGGTCCAAGCCACTGCATCACGTATGCGAATGAGGTGTATGAAACAGAGCTTTCTTCTGGCACCTGCCCGTCAAACACCCTGTTTATGTATGGCATCGAGTCTGCAAGCTTGAACTCAGTCTTGGTGTTCTCCATTGCAAACACGTCATAAACCCGCTCCGCCTTGGCAGTCCTAATCGCCCAGGCCGCAATTCTATAGTCTGGTGATGGTGTTTTTGCCTGTGCCACTTGGGCATGCTCTTCTGGCGCTGGTTCTGCTGGAGTGACTGCAGGTTTCTGCCTTGCCTCAATCTCCGCCATCCAAATTGTGCAATATTTTGCGTAATCCGCGCAAGATTTGGGCTTCACCACATCCCCTGAGGGGTCAATCAGGGAAAGGGCCTTGACGTATTTGTCGCCTTCCTTGCCAGCCTTTTCGAAATGCTCCTTCGCGCTTGCCAAATTATGGTATATCCTGCCTGCCTGGGTGGAGGTAGTCAGCATTTCCGAGGCCTTCCCGACCATGGCCATCGCGACCTGCACGTGCCCCTCTGCAGAGAGCGCGGGCACGGTTTTTTTGGATTTGTCACTTGCGTTATCTGATTTTGGCTGCGGAATCATTTGTGAAGGACTGTATCTCATCGCGAGTTGTTCATCCGTTGCCATATCGCCACCCCTCTTATCCTGCTTTTTTCCCATCCGCTCCCTTTTTGTACGCTTGTAATTTGCCCAATCCTTAGCTTTATAACTATTGGTTTTGCTCTCCCGCATTAGTGTTCTTTGCCGCATATTGTCGGTGCTGCTGTGAATTCAGAGCTGTTTGCAGGTGCGCATCCACCCTTGCGGCCAGCGCATCAGGCATCCCGCTTTCCGCAGGCCGCGCATTGCTGATGTAATTCTTATTGTCCGAATACCTGCTCTCATCGAAAGCCACTTTCCCCCTGTCCATCTGCCTGTTCTCCTCCTTCCTCCTCTCCTTTTCTCCAGGGAGCATCCCATTTAGCTGCTTGGTCTGCGAATAATAGCCAAGCCTGGCTTGCAGGTAGCTCAGGTTCATCTCAAACCTATTCTCATCAAATTTCCGCTTCCCAGACAGCATCTCCCCATTCTCCCTAAGCTTTTTTTCAGTGTTCACCTCAATCCCGCGCTTCACAAACTCCCTTTTCCGCGCAAACCTCGGGATTACTCCCCGAAACCCGAACTGGTACGCATATGCCGCTTCCTCTGACACGCGCAATGCCATGTCCTCAGACGCTGCCGAAAGCCTGCCGCGAAGCTCGGGCGAAAGGTTCCGGTAGTTTGCAAGCCTGCCGAAATTCCCGTACTCGCGCATGTCCGAAATGAGCATCTCGCGCTCCTTTTTCGCCTCTTTCATCTTAACCTTAATTGCATCCCTATCTCCATGCGCTGCAAGTATCGCATCCCTTCTCCCCTCAAGCGACTTTTTATCATCCTCAAGCTTTTGCTTCTCCTCCCCTTGCGCTTTCTTGAGCTTTTTCTCAGCCTTTCTAAGGTCCTTTGAAATATCAGCCAACTCCGAATTTGCTTTTTTCAGCTCCTTTATCCTTTCCCCCGCCTGCCAAATCCGCTCCCCAGTCCTTCCAGAGAGCGCATCCTCAATCTTGCCAACCTCATCCGTGCTAAACTCCCGCTTTCTGTTCGCCCTTGCCTCAAAATATTTCTTGAACGGGTAGAGCGCAAACGAGAACTGGCTGTCAATCAGGTTGAGCATGGCCTTGTGCGGCCTTGAAAACCACTCTGTTTTCGCTCCGGACAGCGCCCCTACAGTATCGCCAATCATCCCCTGCCCTGCAGCAAACGCAAGCCCAAGCCAGCTCCACCCAATCCCGACCCCTGGCATGTACGAGACCGGGCCGGCAGAAATGCTCACTCCCGCATCATATCCCACATTCAGCCCGAGAATGTTCACAGATGCGGATGGCATGATGTGCCTATTTCTCAAAAACAGCATGGCAGAAGCGTTAGTTCCGGAAACCCCAAGCCCGTAACCCTCCTTGCCCTTGGGCCCCCCAATCCCGCTCACTGATGCGTTATAAGGGGAAACCGAAACATCAGCTTGCGCCCCAAACCTCGGGTTGTGCGAAATCCCGCCTCCCACATCGCGGTAGGGAATTACGCCTGCCAGGGACGCAAGCCTAGGGTCCACTGCAGGCGTATTTGCGGCAAATGATTGCGCAGGTGCAATTTTCTCAAGCTCGGAATGCAACCTTCCCACAAATTCCTGGTATGCGCGAAAATCAACTGGCTTTGAGAGCAGCTCCCCAAGCTCCTGCCTGTATTTTGCAAACCTCGCATCCTGCGAAAGTTCGGGCGATGCAAGCACCCCCTGCATTATCCTTAACCTTGTCCCAATCCCTGCTGGGGACACTTCCCTCTCATCGGACTTGCTTTTAACATAAGAAGAAAATGCTGCAAGCTTAGCGGATGGCTCATGCTGTGCTGCGGCGGGCTGTGCAACGGTCGCCTCGGTCATTCCCCCACCTCAAGAAGCGCCATATGTGATTTGCGCCGTTCCCTGCTTAAAATGCTTCTTATTTTCCTATTCGGCACTACATATCTGCGGGCTCCAGGTAATCAGCGCTTGTCCTAGGCTGCCTCCCTGGTCTGCTCGCCGTTTCCGCTTCTTTTGTTGGAGAGGGCGCTACTTTTGCAGGCGCCTCTGGGGCAGGTTTCCTCACCGCAGCCTCTTTTTCCATTTCTGCAAGTATTTGCATTGCAGTTTTTCCATTCGCAATGGTGCGGTACAGCCTCCCCTCATCCAGCGCATCCTCAAGCTCGCTTTTCTGCCCCTTGCTCAATTTGCCCCAAACCCCTTCCTCATTTTTTGCATCTTTGCTAAGCAGCCAGTGCGTAGGCCCGTACATCCCAACTGTTCCGCTCCTTGGCTCCACCACTCCTGCCTGCTGCAAAAGCACGCACGCCGCAGTGCTGCAATACCGCTCCACTCTCCCATTCATCCTGTTCGCTTTTATGTCATATGAAAGAAGCTCGCTTTGGTTGTCCTGCCCTGCCTCCGAAAGCATCCTTGCGTCAAACTGCATCCCCTTCTCATTCGATGCGATTGCCCCTGCCCCTTCCAATGCGCTCAAAACAGCCCCCTCTCCCCGTTTCCCTCTTCCAAGTGCTAGCAGCCCGCCCAGCCTGCTTTGGAATTCCGGCTCCTTTGGCGCTTCGACCGGCGTTCCAGCTTTCGCATTCATAAAGAAGGAATACAGCTTCTCCGCCTCTGCATACAGGTCCTCAAGCTTTGATTGCTCGCGCGCATTAAGCCCGCGCATCTCATTTGCAATAGCTGATAGCCTGTCCGCATCCGCCTTGCCCCTTGCATAGCCAAATCCGGCTTTCATTATCTGCTCCCTGTAGGATTCAACCTGCGAAACCATGTGCCCCCTATCCTCGAAGAATTGCTTTGCCGCCTCCTCAGTGATTTTGAGCGGAATCTCCTTGCCCCCCGCTTTCATGCGTGCGAATATTTCGCCCTGCGCAAACCTCCCCCCTGTGCTTTTGCTGATTCCATCAAAATCGCGGAACCTAAACGACACCTCATCCAGGTACAGGTAGAAGTTCTGCGCGCTATCCCCGCGTGCAGCTGCAATTCCTGCAGCCCGCCCCACAATCTCAATCCCAATCCTCGGCCCTGCGCGAGCAAGCACGGTTTCGTATGCCTCGTACGCAGTGCTCCCCTTCTCAAAACCGGCAATCACTCCCCTTGCATCGCTTCGCTTGTATCCGCTGACCGGGTTCACGGTATCAAGGTTAGAGTTTGCGGTCCCCTCAACTGCCGATTTCCAGATTGCGCGCGCAATAAGCCGGTTATTATCCAGCCTCTGCCCCTCGGTGAGTGTGGGGGTGCGCTTTGCAGCCTCCTTGTTCAGCTCATCCGCAGTCCTTACTCTCATTGTGCATTTGACATCCTGCCCTACCTTGATGTAATAAAGCCCCCCTTCTGTCGCCCGTATGTATGCATCCCCATGCGAATCAGTCCGTATTTCAGTATGTTGCCCGTTCGGGACCGTAAGCACAAACTCCTCGCTTGCAACAGGCTTTCCATTCCTCTCAAAATGCGCCTGCACTATCGTGCCCCCTTCGGTTACTCTTGCAACCGGTGGCAGCGTAATCGTTATCATTTTCTCGCCCTGCGCAGCAACCGGCGAAATCCCGGACAGGCCTTGGGGCATATCCCTCACTGTGGCAGATGCGCCTGTAGGCGCCGCAACCTGGGCAGGGGGCGCTACGTAGTACCTAACCACTCTCTCAGTGTTGCCAGTGTATCCCTTCACAACAAAATGATATATGCCAGGTCTCTGTGCCTCAATCCTTGCAATGCCATCCGAATCTGCTTTGAGCGGGATTACTGCTTTCATCGGATCCACGACCGTGACATTTGTGCCAATTGCGCTAAGCATATCGCCAGGCTTTGCAACATAATCAAGCCATCTGTTGCAGTAGCCCAAATATTCGCTGCAATACTCAAGCCGGCTGGGGGAAGACGGGCCAACCGAGTTCTGGAATGGGGGGGCTTTCAAAGTGACTGGCAGGAGGAGCTTCCCATCCAGGCGTGAAAATATGCCGCGCGCAGCTTGCAGCTGTATAAACGCATTTTCTATTTCGATATTGGCATAGCCTGCCGGCCTTGAGACGACCTTTATCGCCTGCTGGAACATCTTTACTGCCTGCTCGCCCTCTGCACGTGGAGTATTCTGGGGAGTTACGCCCCGAAGTTTTAATGTTTGAGCGTCAGCCGCTTTCTGCTGCCAGAGCACATCCTTCGCCCCCAACACCTCATCTTTGTAAGCTCCCATTCAAACCCCCTCCGCTAAGCATAATCATTTTTTTTCCAAAAAGAACGCTCTGGGGCAGTGCATTGCTGCTCTGCATTCCGCCCAGGAAAACCGCATGCACTATTCTCGTCTTCCGCACTTTTTAATACATGCGCCCTCTAGGCTCACTGGATTGGCATCTCATCAAGTTCCCTGTCGGATTTAAGCGGGTTGATTTGCGCCGCGCTTGGCTCTGCAGCTGATGCGGGTTCCCTAAGCTCGAACCCAAGCGTGCCTGCCACTGCCTTCATGTCCTCTTGCACCTGGCTTTTCGAGAGCTTCGATACATCTTCTGCAGACATGTTCCTCTGCGCCCAGGCCTCGTAGAGCAGCTGGAAAAACACGCTTGGCTGGACCTGCTGCGCCCCCAAATTCCCCTCATTTTTCTGCTTTATCTGGCTTTCAGCCTCAGTTCCAAGCTCTGGTGCAACCGCGCCCACCACTGTCCTCGCAGCAAACTCATGCGCCATGTTGGTGATTGCATTCTGCCTGTCAGCCTCAACCACTCCCTCTATCGCCTGCCTGACTTCGCTCTTTGCAAACTCGGAGCCTGCCTTCCCTTTCCATTCCTCAGGCAGCCTAAGCTCCCTTACCGCATTGTCTGCCATCTGCTCAATAGTTAGCACTGATGCCGCAGCATCCGTTTGGCTTTGCGCCGCAACATTCTCACTTGCAGCCACAGTTTCTGCAGCCACTCGTGCTGCAGGGGCTGGCATCGCAAGCTTCACATTGGCAGGCTCAAGCGTTTCCGGCTTCTGCACCAGCAACCCAGTTGTGATTACCGTATTGTTGGATGTGTACTCAAGCCCTTTGCTCACCCCAAGGCTATCCAAAAATGATTTCATCTGCTCCTTTATCCCCTCTCCCTTCTCCTTGTTGCCCAGGTATTCGGTTGCGAATTTCTGCGCGTTCCCGTAATATCCGAGTATCGTTGCTGCAAAGTAGATTGCAGCTTCCTCCTCGTGGCTGACTGACCCTCCCTCGCCCCTTGCCTGCCGCAGCGACTCGATGATCCCCTTCGCCTGCTCCATCGCGTCCCTAACATGATTCTCATCGCTCTTCCCCGTGTTGTTCTTATAGCCCGTGAGCTTCGGATTCTTTATGCCTCCATTGAACTCCCCATCCGGGCTAGTGTAAAACAGCCGGAGCAGCACCTCGGTAATCTGGTCCTCCCCAACCAGCGTCGCTTCTCCTTGCTTCACTAAATATGCCCCTTGCGCCAATTCCGCATATGCGCCAGCTCTTGCGCCATCATCCTGCGCATTCTGGTATGCCTCTAGCTTCGCCTTCTCAACATAATACGAAGCGCCCTCGGCAGCAATGGGCACCATCTCAACTTCCTGCCCACTAACCATGAACTTTTTTGGCTCGGCCGCAAGCGCAGCATCCACCATCTCCTGTGTAACCTGCACTTCCTGCATTGCTGGTACCTGCTGCACTGCAGATGTCGCATCCCCGCCCCTCTCCACCAGCACATGCATCTGCTGCTCGCGCCCCTCCACATCAATAAAAATCACTGTGTATATCCCGTTTTTAGCCCCGCTCTCCTCAAGCAATCCATCGGAGGTAAGCGTGCATCCCTGCTCTTCTCCTGCAGGGTCAATCAGCCTGATTTGCGCGTTTTGCGGGGCATTTGCAACCCTATATTCAAACCCGCCGCTTGCATTTTGCTCCACACTTTCGAATCCCGCCGGTTTCTCCTGCGGAGACCTTACTTCAGCCTCAAGCTCCTTGCATTTTTCCATCGCATCTTTCTTGGTGCTAACCTCGAATGTTCCGGAACGCAAAACGAACGTGATGGCGGATATGCTGCCCTCCGGCAGCTCTGCAATCATTTTCTTAAGGTCTCTTAGGTCGTCAAGCGCCTGGCGCACATTATTGTTTGCGATGTTGTTCCTCACCGCTTCCGGCAATGCGGCAATGGGCTTGCCTTCAAGAGGCTGGATCTTAGTGATTTCAGAGGGCGCCTGCACAGGCGCAACCATTGCCCCATCCGCGCTTCCCATCAATACCGCCTCCAATCGCTCCGCTAGCTTTTCTTCTCGTATTCTCTATTTAAATCACGCAGTTTCCCAAACCCTGCCCTTGCCACCATCTTCTTTTTTCAGCTGCACGCAAAGCTTCTTCCCAAGCGGGGTCGGGTATTTCTCTGTCAGGCACCCGAGGCAGAGCTCCTCTTTTGGCATCCCGATTGCAGCAACAAGCTCCTCGATTTTCTGGTACGCAAGCGAGTCCGCCCCGATAAGCTTGCAAATCTCGTCAACCGAATGCTCAACCGCAACCAGCTCCTTGTAAGTGGGCAAGTCAATCCCATAGAAGCACGGGCCGACAATCGGGGGGCACGTAATCCTCACATGTATCTCCTTTGCTCCCGCATCCCTAAGCAGCTTCACAATCGGGCCCGATGTGGTGCCGCGCACTATGCTATCATCCACAAGCACGACCTTTTTCCCTTCCACAAGCGGCACCACTGCATTCAGCTTGAGCCGCACCGCATCCTCTCGCTTGCTCTGGCTCCCCATGATGAATGTCCTTCCCACGTAGCGGTTCTTGATAAGCCCCTCCACAAGCTCTATTCCGCTTGCCTGCGAATAGCCAAGCGCAGCAGGCCGCGCAGTATCCGGTACAGGGATTACAATATCCGCCTGCACAGGCGCGGTTTTTGCAAGCCTTCTTCCCAGCTCCACCCTTGCTTCATACACCAATTTCCCATCAAGGTTCGAATCTGGCCTTGCGAAATAGACATATTCGAACATGCAGTGCGCCTGCCTCACCCGCTTTAGCACTCTTCTCTCCACCCTCCCCGCTTCAGAAACAACCATCACTTCCCCTGGTTCAAGGAATCCCGAAAGCGGGAGCCTATCTATATCGAATGCGACCGATTCGGAAGCCACTGCAAAGCACTCTTTTGTCTGCGAATAGCATATGGGCTTTATGGCGTACGGGTCGCGCATAGCAACCAATTTCCCATCCACAATCATAACCACCGAATATGCGCCATCGATTGTTTCCATGCAAGCTTTCGCAGCCTCGAATATATCCTTCTTTTCCCGGTATGCAGATGCAAACTCCTTTAGTATCCCTTCCGCATCGCAGGTGGAATCGAACTTCCATTTCCTTTCCTCAAGCGAGCGGCGCAATGACCCGAAATTCGCAACGTTCCCATTATGCGCAAGCGCAATCCCCTCCCCTGCCTTAAGGCACATGGGCTGCGCATCCGCAACAGTGCACTCCCCAACCGTGGGGTACCGCACATGCCCGATTCCAATTGCCCCAGGCATTTTTTCCAGGCTCCCTTTGCGGAAAACGTCATCTACCTGCCCGATTCCCTTGTGCGAGCGGACCTTTTTCCCGTCAAAAACAGCCATGCCTGCGGAATCCTGCCCCCTGTGCTGGAGCGCAATAAGCCCCTTGTACACATATGGGGCAACCTGCTCTCCGCTAAAGGAATAGATGCCGAAAATCCCGCATGACTCCTTCAAAGAGTAATCCTTATCGCTTCGTGATTCCGCTTGCGCGGAATACGCCCCCGAACCTTCGGTTCCCGGTCGCGATAGGTCCCTCAAGCCTTCAGCTTGCTGGTCGTTAGTGCTCATACAATATTAGCTCCTCATCCTGCTTTTAAATCATGCTCCAAATCAAATAAATTTCTGGGCATATTTGACAAATCCCGAATAAATCTGCAGCCCGCTCCCTTCCTCTGTCCTCTCTCCCCTAGTCCACCTCGGGTGCTGCGTATGCCTCACATTGCACTCCGGGTGCGGCATGAAGCAAAGCACATTCCCCTCCTTGTTGCAAACCCCTGCAATATCATCAACAGCCCCGTTCGGGTTGTAAGGATACCCTGCCCCGCTCTCCAGCTTCTCATTCACGTACCGAAGCGCAATCAATCCCTCTTTTTTCATGGCCCCAAGCGTCTCCTCATCTTTCGGAATGAACTGCCCCTCCCCGTGCCTGACTGGCGCATAAACCCATTTCACTCCTGTTAGGAATTTGCACGGGCTCTTTTCCACTCTCAAATAAACCCACCTGTTCTCAAACCTGCCAAGCGTGTTTGCAGACAGGTTCGCCTCCCCTGAGAGCTTGCCTGCCAAATCAGGCACGAGCCCCAGTTTTGTGAGCACCTGGAACCCGTTGCATATTCCCATAATAGGCTTTTTCGCAATCCGAAACTCATCAAGCTGCTCCCGAAGCGAATGCCTCATCTTGTTCGCAAGCACGCTTCCTGCCGCAATATTGTCCCCAAAAGACCAGCCGCCCGGCACAATAAACCCATGTGCATCCCCAAGCTTCACAGCCCCGCTCTCAATTCTCGCAAGGTGCACTATCCTTCCCTCCCCGCCCGCAAGCTCCACTGCATTTGCAGTCTCATGCTCGCAATTGAGCCCGAACCCGGAAAGGACATATACAATCGGTTTTTTTGCCATGAACATTATCAATCCATTCTTTTCATGCCAGCCTCGCGCACACTCTCCATTACCATCTCATGCTTTTTTGCCAAGCTTCTTTGAGCTCGCTTAATTTCCTGCGCACAAGCTCCTGCCCGTTTCGTACAATTACCAACTCACCGCCTGCATCCGTTTCCCCGATTTTTGCGCAAGCGCAGCCTGAAAAGATTTTTTCAAACTCCGCCTCGCTCCCCTTTTTCACGCTTGCAACAAACCTTCCAGCCGATTCGGAAAACAGCAGCTTTTCATCAGCCAGCCTACCATCACACAGAACCTTTTCCAAATCAACCCTGCATCCAACTTCCCCTGCAAACGCGCTTTCCGCAAGCGCAACCCCCAGCCCGCCATCCGAGCAGTCATGGCACGAGCTTACAATCCCTCTTTCCATAGCCCGATTCAGAGCAGAATACAGTTTCCTGTTCCTCTCGAAATCAACTTTTGGGACATTCGCCCCAATCTCTCCAGCTTGTGCGTAATATTCGCTTCCCCCGCACTCATCCGTCGTAATCCCAAGTGCATACACCGATTCCCCAGCTCGCTTGAAATCCATAGTGACAGCCTTCCCTATGTCCTTTATTTTCGCAACAGCGCTCACAAGCAGTGTGGGCGGAACCGAAATCCCAACCCCCCCGTGCCTATAATCATTCTTCATCGAATCCTTGCCTGAAATAAGCGGAACCCCGTACGCAACGCACCCGTCATATAACGCCTGATTCGCCCTGACCAGTTGCGCAAGCTTGTGCTTCCCCCGAGGGTTCTCTTTCGAATAAATCGGGTCGGTCCAGCAGAAATTGTCAAGCGCAGAGAGTTCCCCAACATCCCCCCCAGTCGCAACAATGTTGCGCACAGCCTCATCCAATGCGTTTGCAGCCATCCAATACGCATCAATATCCGAATATTTCGGGCAAATCCCGTTTGAAATCACAAGCCCCTCATTGCTCCCGAACACTGGCGCAATCACTGCGGCATCGGACGGCCCGTCATTTTTTGCGCCAGTGAGCGGTTTCACCACGCTTGCCCCCTGCACCTCATGGTCATACTGCCTTACCACATATTCCTTTGAGCAAACGTTCCAGCGCGAGAGAATCTGCAGCAGGATTTCCCCAAGCCCGCTTTTGGGTTTCACTGCCGGCTCCGATAATGCAGGCTCCTTCCACTCAGCTTCCAATTCCATTTTCGGAACCCCTGAATGGAAGAATTCCATTTCCAAATAAGTGACCGGCTTTCCCTTGTATTTCACAATGAAATGCCCGGAATTTGTGAACTCCCCCAAATCCGTTGCTTCCACGCTGTGAATTTTTGCAAGGTCGCAGAATTCCTTCGCATTCTCCTTTGGCACTGCAAATGTCATCCTTTCCTGCGATTCGGAAACCAGGATTTCCCAAGGCTGCAATCCAGGGTACTTGAGAGGCGCAAGCGCCAAATCCATGTCACAGCCCCCACTCTCCCTTGCCATCTCCCCAACTGAGGATGACAATCCCCCCGCCCCGTCATCAGTGACCGCATTATACAGCAGCCTGTCCCTTGCCTCAAGCAGGAAGTCCGTTACTTTTTTCTGGGTGTACGGGTCCCCAAGCTGCACAGCGCTTGTTGGCGAATCCTCATTTAGCGATTCTGAAGAGAATGTTGCACCATGTATCCCATCCGCGCCCACTCTCCCGCCAACCATGAATATCCTGTCGCCAATCCTAGCTGCTTTCCTGTGCGTTTCCCTTCCCTTTATTTTCGCAGGCATCAGCCCGCCAGTTCCGCAGTACACAAGCGGCTTTCCCAAATACCGCTTGTCACAAACAATGGAACCATTCACAGTTGGAATGCCGCTGGCATTCCCTCCCCTTTCAACCCCGCTTCGTACTCCCTCAAAAACCCTTTTTGGGTGGAATAATTTCGGCGGAATCTCCCCCGGATAATCAGGAGGCGCAAAGCAGAACACATCTGTGTTGAATATAGGTTTGGCTCCCAACCCGGCCCCAAGCACATCCCTGTTCACTCCCAATATCCCTGTGAGCGCCCCTCCGTAAGGGTCAAGTGCTGAGGGCGAATTGTGCGTTTCCACTTTGAACGCAAAGTTCCAGTTTGAGTCGAATTTCACAATCCCCGCATTGTCGGAAAACACTGAAACAATCCAATTCTTCCCTTTTGATGCCTTTTCAGTCGCCGCAACAATGTATGTTTTGAAAAGTGAATCAATTACCTTTGCCTTCCCGCCCTCGCTGTATTTTATTCTTGCATTGAAAATTTTGTGCTTGCAGTGCTCGCTCCAAGTTTGCGCAATCGCTTCCAATTCCGCATCAGTCGGCCATTTCGGCAAACCGATTTTTTTCCGCTTTGAAGCAACCTCGGGTTTCAAAAAGTGCGCCCTTACTGCTTCCATTTCTGTTTGCGTTAGCGCAAGCAGCCTTTGCTTGCTTATATCTAGAAGCGCCCCTTCCTCCTCAAGTGAAACCTCCCCAACCCTAATTCCCGCAGCAAGCCTCATTCTTGGGATTGCAGGCTCAATCGCGCTGTTTGAAATTTTCGAGAACACCCGAAACTCCTGTATTAGCGGGTTTGCGAGCAAATCGCACGCAATCCTCTCAGCATCAGGCTGTGAGATAGCTCCTGAAATGTGATAAAGCTTTGATGAATATACCCCGCCTGCCAATTTTTTCCCCAGCATTTCCTCAATCGCCCCGCGCGCAGCTTCCCCCACATCATCCTTCACTCCAGCACGGAACGATACTCTGATGCACCAGTCAAACTTCGCTGAAGACGGCTTGTTCACTGAAAAGTTCTGCGTTATCTGGTCCGAGAGCAGCTCAAGCCCGATTTTTCTTAGTTCAGCCTCGCCAAGGCTGGTGTCAATCGCATAGATATCCACCACGCGCACGGAGCGCACCCCAACAATTCCCAGCTCGCTTACAATTCTATTTTGCAGGGAATTGCCGGCAGGATCCGCAAAAGAAGGCTTGAGCGCAACCTCTAACCAACAGGTCATATTCCCACAATTACTATTAGCGAATAAAGTTTATGAACCCATTCCCAACTCTACGCGCTAACTTTCAAAATGCTCCCAATAATGAATCCTGCAACCGCCGCAAGCGCTCCGACCCCTACCATCTCCAGCCCTGCAATTTTCCAGCTTCCAAGAGTGAATTTGGCTTTCACTACCCCGGTTGCAAACAGCACCAAAACCGAGAGCGCAAGCGAAACGGCTGCAGCCTGCATCACTGGCAGGAGGAAATACGGCGCAAGCGGCACAGCAGAGCCTATCATTGTTGAGAACCAGACCCTCGCCCCCCGCTTTAGCGGCCCAGCGCTTCCCTCATCCTCTATGTTCGCAAGCAGCTTCCTTTTCGCAAACTCCAGCCTCACGCCAGTTAGCCCGCTCTTCGCAAGCATTGCATCCACTTCCTTCCTGCCAAAATCCGCCTCTCTTGCATTCTTCACCTCATAATGCATCGCAGCCTTCGCCGAAGTGTATGCGCACGCGCCCATGGAAATCGATTCCGCAAACATCGCAGCAAGCCCGGAAACTATTACAAGGTGCGGGTCTGTGGTTGATGCGAACACTCCAAGCGAGAGCCCCAGCACATTGACCAGCCCGTCCTGCCCTCCGAGTATCGCGTCCTGCAAGTAAGCCGCGTTCCTTTGCAAAACCATTCAATAATCCCCTTACGGATAAGCCCGGTTAATCGTCCTCGGGAACGGAATCGCATCCCGGATATGCTCAAGGTTAAGCATCCATTTCACCAGCCTTTCAATTCCCAATCCAAACCCTGAGTGCTGGACGCTCCCATATTTCCTCAAGTCAATATACCACTGGTAATCCTTCACATCCAATTTCTGCTCATCCACCCTTTGCATAAGCTCATCCAGTTCCCAAATCCTCTCGCTCCCGCCGATTATCTCCCCATGCCCCTGTGGCGCAAGCAAATCGTTTGAGAGCACTGTATCCGGCTTATCCGGGTCCTCTCGCATATAGAATGCTTTGAAAGCTTTGGGGTGGTTGTGCACAAATATCGGAATTTTCGCATCTTTTGTGAGCTCCGCTTCCTCATCCGCTCCCATATCCTGCCCGTATTCTATTTTCAATCCCTTTGCCTGCAATTTCTCAATCGCCTTGGAGTAGTCAATTCTCGGGAACGGCCCCTTCACCAAAAGCAAATCCTTTGGGTCCCTGCCCACCGCTTCCAGTATTTCAGGGTGCTCCTTTGCCATCTTGTGGCATACGAACTCAATCATCTCCTCCTGCAATTCCATATTCATTTTCTGCGAATAGAACGCCATCTCCGGCTCAAGGTGCCAATACTCAGCCAAGTGCCTAATCGTTCGCGAGGGTTCCGCGCGGAATGAGGGCGCCAATATGAAAATATTTTCCAATGAGAACGAAAACACTTCCCCATACATTTGCCCGCTCTGCGAAAGGTATGCAGCCTCCCCGAAATAATCCACCTCAAATAGGGTTGCCCCTCCCTCGCACGCGCTCCGGGTAATTATTGGGGGTGTGCACTCAAAGAAATCATGCTCGAAAAAGAACTGCCTCAAATACCTGGTGATATAGTCCCTCCCTTTCATCACGTTCGTAAGCTTTTGCGACCGCAGCCACAAATGCCGTGTATCAAGCAAAAATTCCACAGATTGGTCCTTTGCAATCGGGAACGCTTCCCCCACAAATATTGCATGGAATCCATCCACCCCAAGCTCGAATCCGCCCGGAGCTCTCTTATCCTCTTTCACTGTTCCTGAGCATTCCACTGCAGATTCAACAAAAACAGAGGTTGCATCCTTCCAGCCCTTCTCATCCACTCCATCCTTTTTCACTGCGCACTGGAGCACCCCGGCCGCATCCCGAATCACTACAAACACAAGCCCACCAGAACTCCTCATCCTGTGTACCCAGCCCCTTATTTTCACCTTCTTGCCAGTGAACTTTCCTGCAAGTATTTCGCCTATTTTCACATATTCGGAACCTTTCTCTTTCATACTCGCACCTTTCGAATGGAAACAATAAAAAACGGAGCATCACGGAGCCGCGGAGGGGGGTTGCACCCCCTCCCCAGTTTGGCGTTCCTCCTGACCCCCCCAATCAAACAACTACTGCCTCTCCAGGCACCCTCCTAAACATCTGCACATCCCCAACATGCGTTGCTCCTGAGAGATACCTCACCAATCTTTCGATCCCGAACCCCCCTCCTGCCGAAGGCACCAGCCCCTCTTTTGCAAGCTCAAGGTAAGCCTCATATCTGCCAGCATCCAGCATGTCCTTCCCAATCCTTCCAACTATCCTTGAATATTCATGCTCCCTTTCCGCTCCGCTCAACGCTTCCCCAAACCCCTCAGGGTAAACCAAATCGTAGTTCAGGTAGTGCCCTTCCTCTTCTGGGTCCTCCTTGTCATAAAACTCGCGCTTATGGCAAACAGCCCAGAATGGGGATTTGTGCGCAAGTGAAGCGACAGTTTCCCAATCCTCCCCGAATTTTTCTTTCAGTTCATGTGTCGTATATATCGGAAAAGCCCCATCAAATTCTAGCAGTTCCCTACCGAGCGCAGCAAACTCTTCCCTGCACGCAACCCTCGTATGTTCCACCACGCCCCGCACGAATTCATCCATCAATGCAAACACATCTTCCTTTTTCGCATGAGCAATCTCGAAATCCAATTGGGAGAACTCGAACAGGTGCTTTCCGCTCTTCCCCCTTTTCGGATGCTCAAGCCTCACGTTCGGCGAAATTATGAACAGCTTTTCCACCCCCTCTTTCACAGCTAATTGCTTGTGCAGTATCATTGATTGCGTAAGCGACAGCCTTTGCCCCAGATATTCTATCTCTCCAGTTTTGATTACGCTGCTTCCCGGATCAGGCCCGAGCGGGTCTGTAATAGGGGACAGGATTACGGGCATCAATTGCACAAACCCTTTCCTATGGAAAAAGTCTGTTGAATAGCGCAGCACTTCAGAAGTTATTTTTGCATAAGCCTTTCGTTTTCCCGCATCTTCCACCAATATCACCTGGAATCCTTGCGCTTTTTCCATTACTTATATTTTCTCCAATAAAATTTGGAATTACTCCAATTAATCGCAACTATTTTAAGCATTTATTGGAAATTATCCAATTATGGAAACAAAAGTTGACGAAAAAGACCTGGAAATACTCTCAATACTCGAAAAGAACGCGAAAACAAGGATACACCTTATTGCAAAAAAGCTCCATCTCCCGCCTTCTACTGTGCATCATCGCATAAAACGAATGGAGGAAGCGGGAATAATTTCCGGCTGGGGCGTGCGGAAAAATTATTCTAAGCTCGGGCTTAAGGTGAAAGCATACGTGATGGTATTTGTAGACGTGACCGCACTCAAGCACATGAAAAAAACGCAGAAAGATATCGCCGGAGCTATTCGGAAAATCGAAAATGTTGAATGCGCAGACATTATTACTGGCGATTCCGACTTGCTCGTTTGCGTGAGGTGCAAGGATATTGAAGATTTCCAGAAAGTATTACTTGGAAAGCTCCAATCAATTGAAGGGATTACAAAAACAAAAACATTGATGGTGATAGGTGAGAGTTGAATTTCCCTATATCGCCGCCTGCAAATAACCCCTGCCATACAGGAATGAAAGCAACCCTTGGAACGCTTCAGAGGAATTCTGCGCCTCCCTTAAGAAAGCGTCATCAAATGTCCACCTGCCTCCATTATTTTTGAAAACTTGGTTTATCGCATTCTGTTCAGTAGGCGAAATTCTCCCCCAATACTCTTTCATGGCATTCTGGGCTTCGGGCCTGATTTCCATGCGCCCCCCGGCATGTCTTCTAATCCCCATGGTCACATAATCATATATATGGATCTCTGTGTCCCTGTTCAATTCTAGCGGGCCGTATGGCTGCTCTCCAATCCTCCTGTTCAGGTACTGCCGCTCGCCGCCTCCACCCAGTTTCTTCATGTATTCGCTGATTTCCCTCAAATAAGGTAGTGCCGCGTTATATGACTCTGCATTGTTGAAGTATATCGTAATATCCTTCCCAGTCTGGTCCCCCCTATAGAAATTCCTGTTCCTCCCTATCTTAAATGTCGGGGGGTTCAATCCCATCGATTCCAGGTCACTGTTCATCCTCGCAAGAACATCAACGACCCTGGCGCCTGCGGTATAATATCCGGCACCATTATACGAAGGCACTGCTATGTGCACTTTCGGCCCAATATCCGTCACACTCATCCTTCCGTAATCAAACTGTATGAAATCAAACGAGCTGTTGTGGCCTGCTTTGCGCGCTGTTTTGCCGTATCGCTTTTGAAAATGTCTGAGGAAATCCACATCATCCGCCGGATTGACTGTAAACTCCCTCGCTGCGCTAACCGCCGCCTTCGCCTTTACAATTTCCGGGCTATGGTCTGCGTTAACTGCAACTGGCTCGGCTGCCCGGTTATGCTGCACTGGTTGGGCTTGGATTCTTGGCAGTGCAATGGTTTCACCCATCCAAGCCCACTGGTTTGTACTGCGGTTCAAAAGGCCCAGCTTCAGGGCGCCATTGGAAAAATAGTAGCATGCATTGTCGCTGAGCAATATCCCATCCCCTTCAGACAGATAATGGCTTTGGCCGCTGCCCAATTTGTATCTTTGGCCCTGTGCCGTAAGGATAGTTGTCCCATTCCTCGAGCTGTCCATATATATCAGCCTTCCATTCACAACTGACACACTCCCATGCTCCCTTGAAATTGCCATATCTCCCAGGCGCTCATCATACAACCTGCCAAGCTTCACAACCTTGGGTCGTGCAGCGGTCGTTCCAAAGCCTGGCGCCACAACCCCCAGAGGCCTGTTCCAAATGTCATCCCACCATTTCACCACGCTCTCACTAAAGCCCATGCGAGGCGCTTCCACTACGGCTCCTGCCACGCCAGTTTCCACTGCAAGCGCAGCCCCCCCAAACCCCATGTTCCTGCGCATTGCGCTAAGCTCTGAAAAAGCAGGCGCGAGCTGGAGCGCAAACACCGTGGCAAGCGCCCCTCCCTTCTCAAGCCAGAATTCCTTAAACGCCTTGCTTTTCTGTTCTTGACTCATGCCCCCTGTCGCCTGCTCAAGCTCGTGGTACTGCTTGACCATATCGGCAATATCCACTCCAGTCAGCCCTATCAGGCTTAGCGCGCGCGTAACCATCGCAGTATTGCCCTTCCCTTTTAGCGCAACTGTGAGCGCAAGCGTGAATGCCTCCCTCCAGTCCTGCAGGCTTGTCGGGTCGAAATCGCGCCCATGCTCGCTACTGTTCCAAAAATAGCGGGCAGCCATTGCACCGAACCATGTCATCGAAATGTTCCCCATGGTTACCCCAGCCACTACTACTTCGGGCTGGCCACTTGCCGCACCAGTAGCCATCGTTGCAAGCGCAATGTAACCCATTGTTCCCGCGGTTTTGTTCCCAACACCCACCCAAGCGGGGGGCGAAGTGCTGACAGATGAGAAATCTTTATCCGCCACAAGCCCGCCAGTAAAATCGTTCGTCCTCCCTCCCCTGTAATAAATCACCCCGTCAGGGTAAAACTCGCTCTTCCCAAGGTCCTTGATTGCCGCATCGATTGTTTCTCCCTTCCCGAAAAGCCCGCGAAGCGGGTCAGCCACAAGATACTCATTGGAATCATTTTTCAAAACATAGAGCTTCATGGCTCCAGGCTCGCCGTTCCCATGGCTTACGAAAATGGCATTGATCACCCCAAGTTCGTGATTGTAGCCCTCAGTGGATGCAAACCCTCCGACGCATGCCGCAACCACTCCTCCCTCCCACTGTTTCATCCACTGCCTGTCAAATCCGCTGGTCGGCTCAAGGTGCATAAGCGCGGCGGTGGCAAGCGAGGAGCTCTCCTCTGCCCGGTAAAGCCAGTCCAAGCGCTTCTCCACTCCCTTCATGAATAGGCCTGCAAGCGCACCATCAGCCTTGGTTTCAACGTCCCAATCCTTAAGAAGGCTAAAAAGGCCAGGTTCCTGCTTCGCCTGCGCAACGAAAAGCAGCGTTTCGCCCTCCTTTACTTTTCCCTCGGCACTGGTGCGCGCAAATGCCTTCCCGTCCGCATCAAGGCCGGCATAAATGACCGTTCCTGTCATTTTTGCGCCAAATGGGACGTGATCCTGGTATAAAGAGTTGATCTCATTCATCCTAGTGATCAATGCGCTGTACGCCTCCTCGACCTTCGAATGCACAAGCTCGTCAATGCTCTTGCGCTCCTCCCGCACGTACTGGTAAGTCGGTTTCGGCACGTCCCCTTCCGAATAGAAATTATGAACCCCGAGCCGCGATACAAGCTCGTCCCCGCAATGAATCGGAATTCCCTTCTTTACTGATTGCCGCTCTTGCATGCCGCGCTCCTGTTGCCTGGCTATTTCAGAATGAGAATCAGATGACATCGTGTTGGGTGCCAGAATCTTCTGCGTGTCCGGACCCACCTGTGCTGGGTTGAACTGCACATATTCGCCCATATTATTGTTCTGCCCGAGGGGCATTTTTAACCCTTTCATGAGAACTTCTCTCATGGCATCCGCAAAGGAAAACGCAGCGCAAGAGGCGCTCAAGCTTGTGCAGAACAAGATGGTAATCGGGCTGGGCTCGGGTTCCACTGCGAATATATTCATACAGAAATTGGCAGAAGCAGCCAAAGCGAATAACTGGAAATTGAAATGCGTTCCAACCTCAGTTGCAAGCGAAAAGCTAGCTCGCGAAAATGGCCTTGAAATAATTTCACTTGCGGATGCGAAAAAAATCCACCTTGCAATTGATGGCGCGGACAAAGTGGATGAAAAACTGAACTTGATTAAGGGATACGGGGGCGCGCTTGCAAGGGAAAAAGTTGTTGGTTACCTCGCGAAAAAGTTCGTAGTGGTTGCGGACGAGAGCAAAATTGCAAAAGCTCTCTCGGGTGATGTTCCGGTCGAAGTATTGCCATTTGCAGTTGCAACAGTTGAGCGGAAATTGATGAAACTAAAGGCAAAATCTGTTGCTCAAAGGAAGAACGCAGACGGCACTCCCTATATCACTGACAATTCCAATTTCATTCTTCACGCGGATTTTGGCGAGATTGCAAAACCTGCACCCCTTGAGAAGAAAATAAAGCTCATTCCCGGAGTTGTGGAATGCGGGATTTTCTCAAGGAACATCTCCTGCGTGATAGTTGGGAATGAAACTGGGGCACGCACTATCAACGCGCCCTAAATTCTGCCGATTCCATCTGCCAGCCTTCAAATCCCAGCTTCTTTTTTTAGAACTGCTGCCTTATCGGTTTTCTCCCAGGTGAATTCCGGCTCCTCCCTTCCAAAATGCCCGTAAGCCGCTGTTTTCCTGTAAATAGGCCGCAGCAGGTTCAGCGTGTCTATTATTTCCTTAGGCTTTAGCCCGAATTGCGCTTCAGCAAGAGCGGCAATTTTCTCATCCGCTATTTTCCCTGTCCCAAATGTGTTCACATACACGGACACTGGCTTTGCGACCCCAATAGAGTACGAGATTTGCACCTCGCACCTTTTCGCAAGCCCGCCAGCCACGATGTTTTTTGCAACATACCTTGCCATATACGCGCCTGACCTGTCCACTTTTGACGGGTCCTTCCCTGAAAATGCGCCCCCCCCATGCCTTCCCATCCCTCCATACGTGTCTACTATGATTTTCCTCCCAGTAACCCCCGTGTCCGCTTCAGGCCCGCCCACTACGAAAATTCCGGTCTCATTCACAAACAGCCTTGTTTTCTCATCCATCCATTTCCCGCATATGGGTTTTACCACATGCTCCATTATTTCGCTCTTTATCTGAGCCTGGTTCACTTCCGGGCTGTGGTGCACCGCAATCACCACTGCATCCACCCTTTTCGGAACGTCATCCTCGTACTCAACCGTAACCTGCGATTTCCCGTCAGGCCGTACCCATCTGAGCACCCCTTTTTTCCTCACTTCGGAAAGCTTTTTTGTGAGCCCGTGCGCAAGCATTATCGGCAATGGCATGAGCTGCGGGGTCTCATCGCACGCATACCCAAACATCATCCCCTGGTCTCCAGCCCCCTGCTCGTGGTTACCGCCCTCATCCACCCCTACCGCGATGTTTCTGCTCTGTTCGTGTATTGCAGTGAGCACCCCGCAGTCGTTGCAGTCAAGCCCGAATTCCGGGTTCGTATATCCAATATCCTTCAAAGTGTTGCGCACGACCTTCGGGATGTCAACATAGCAGTCTGTGGTCACCTCCCCTGCCACAATCATCATCCCCGTGGTAGTGAGGCATTCGATTGCCACCCTGCTTTTAGGGTCCTTCTCAAATATCGCATCCAGCACCGCGTCCGAGACCTGGTCGCAAATCTTGTCCGGGTGCCCCTCGGTTACCGATTCTGAAGTGAACATGTGCCTGCTTGCCATAATATCGACCTCGCATACGCTCGCGCATCCTTTGCTTTAATAATTAGCTGATTAAATTATTCCTATAGGAATTAGCATTCCCTTCTTGCGAAAAACGCACCAATAAGCGCGAATGCGAATATCGCGAAGGGAAGCGTGCATTTCACTTCCTTTGGCACCTTCACCTCTGTCCCTGTTATATTCACGCTTGTGGTGGGAACTGCTCCTGGGCTTGACTGGTTTGCAAGTATCGCACCCAATATGGCATCATTGGCCTCCTTGTCAAGCTGCGAAATCTGGCTTGAAATTTCGCCAAGCTTGCTGCTTTGCAGCCGCTCAGACAGCTTCTGCTCAAGCCGCGTGTGGGTGAAATTCAGCCCGCGAAGAACAGATGCGTTTGCCCCAACGCCTGCAGCCTTCCCTATTTTCCCCTTGGCTGCCTCCAAGTCGGATTCGAGCTTTTTTTTCTGCGCAAGCAGCGTTTCCGCGCGTTCCGCGACCTCCTCGGAAAGCCTGCCTATGTTCCCTGCGGTTGCAAACTCCAGCCGAAACCTCCCTGCCTTTTCATACTGTTCGCTAATGTTTATTGCATCCATCAGCTCGGAGAGCGTATCCCATGCCTGCCCATCCTGGATGGTTCTATTCAGCCCCTCAAACGCCCTTGTTGCATTGAATTGCGCCTCAACCACAAAAAGCCTGTGCCTTGCAAGCATTGCACCGCGCCCGTTTATGTATTCGATTTGCGCTGCCCCGCGCTCAGCAATTTTTTTTGCGCGCTCGCCCTGGAGCCCGAGCGCAGAGAGCTGGGTTTTGAGCACCACGAGGGTTGAGCGGGCGGAGAGCAGGCTGCTTATGCTATAATCAACAACAGGGCAGAAATCGTAGCAGTGAACCCCTTCGGGCCCCACGCACTCGGGGTTCTGCTGGCCCTTAAAAAGCCCGTTTTCCTGGTTCTCCCTTGCAATCGAAACAATCGAATCCAGCCTGGCAATCTGCGATTCAATCGCGCTTCCGCCCATCTCCATGCCATTTATCCCAGATTCAAATTCGCCAGAGAGCCTGTCAATCTCATAAGTGTTCTCGCTCCAGCTGTAAATCGACTGCCAGAACCCGTCCGCATTTATGAGTGCGGTGCAAACCGGCACTGCGAAGCATGCAACTATGCAGCTCTCCCTATCCTTGCACTGGTGCGTGCCAGTCCCTGTATACTGCCTGCACTTCGCCTCCTCCGGCGCCCGAGTGGAATTGAAATCCGCAACCTTTTCCCTCATCAGCGCGGTTTTGTTCGCAAAACCCGCCCTAATATAAACATCCTCGCGAAGCAGCCTCTCTATCCCCCCCAGTTCATCTACTTGCTTGCCAGTCACATTGTCAACCAGGAATGTCTCCTGCCCGTCAAGCCTGATGATGAAATAATCCCCGCCCTCAGTGTTGAGCTTTGAGATTGCAAGCTGCTGGTCCGCCTCAGTGTATTTTTTCACAAACTCGTCCGATAGAACCACTGCGTGCAGGCTGAGCATTAGAAGCAAAAATATCATAAGCGTCGATCGTTCCCCCATACGTGTTCCTCTGCCTCTCAAAGTAATAAAAATCTGTTTGTTAAAAATGCATCCAGCAACAACAACGGGAGGTGCTAATTCATGCATGCAACAGACGAATTCGGGCCAGAGCGGATAGTCCAGGTCTACGACCGCAAGTCAGGCGCGCGCGGCGTGCTCGTGGTTGACAATACGGCAATCGGGCCTGGGAAGGGCGGAATCCGGATGGTCCCGGATGTCACAACGCAGGAAGTGATGGGGCTTGCGCGCGCGATGACTTGGAAGAATGCGCTTGCAGGAATCCCATTCGGAGGCGCAAAGAGCGGAATAGCTGCCGACCCTCGCAAGGTGGACAAGGCCCAGATTATAGCCGGATTTGCGCGCGCGATTGCGCCGTACATTCCAGGCATGTACATAGCCGGGCCGGACATGAACACCACTGAAAAAGAGATGGCTGATTTTGCAAACGCGTTGAACAACCCCAAAGCATGCACCGGAAAGCCCGCCTCAATGGGCGGCCTGCCGCACGAGCTAGGCTCAACCGGCTTTGGAGTTGCGCACAGCACGAAAGTTGCAACCGAATTTGCAAAGCTTAATATTTCGGGCGCAACTGTTGCAATCGAGGGGTTCGGGAACGTCGGCACTTTCACCATGAAGCACCTGGCGCAAATGGGCGCGAAAATTGTCGCAATCTCAGACTCGAAAGGCACAGCGTACCTGCAAACCGGGCTCGATTACCAAAAAGCGATGGACACAAAGGCGCAAAACGGCACAATCACTGCATACCCTGGCGCAAATGGGCTAAAAAGTGAAGAGCTCTTCTCGCTCCCGGTGGACATAGTGATTCCCGGCGCGCGCCCGAACGTGATACACGAGGGGAATGTGGGCTCGATACGCGCAAAGCTCGTAATAGAAGCAGCAAACATCCCGATGAAGCCGGAGCTTGAGGAGCAGCTTGCAAAGCGCGGGATTTTGGTGGTGCCTGATTTTGTCGCAAACGCGGGCGGCGTGATCTCCTCATACGTGGAGCACATTGGCGGTACAAAGGAGCAGATGTTCAAAATGGTGGAGGAGAAGGTCACAAGCAACACAAAGCAGGTGCTCTCCGCAACCACGGCTGCAAAGAACCCACGGCAGGCTGCGCTTGAAATTGCACGGCAGCGCGTGCTTGATGCGATGAAAAAGTGAGGAGGCGGTTTTTATGCCCCAGCCACAAGGAGAAAACGTAAAGGAGCTCCAGATGTTCCTTAATTCGCTCCAGGTGGAGGATGCTATTGGGAATCCCATTTTTGCGCTTGGGGAGCGCTCAAAGCTTCCGGAGAATGGGGTTTACGGCCCGCGCACCAAGGAGGCTGTGCGAAAGCTGCAGCATGCCCTAAACTCGATTGGATTTGCATGCGGCGCGCAAGACGGGCTCTATGGCAACAAAACACGCTCTGCAGTATCTGAACTGCTCAAGGCAGCCCCACGGCAGCATGGCCGCTTCTCAATCAAATCAGGCGCAAGGCTTTCAGCTCCAGATGCAGTCTACGTCCCAAGGGTTTTGCTTCCCGCGAAAAAGGGCAGCGCTATTTCAACTGGCTCATCCCATGCAATTCCCTCGTTCCGGGCACCTGCCCCTCCCCCAACTTACTACACTCTGCGCAGGGAGACTGAATTTTTTGGCATTATTCACAGCCAGGCTGCCTGGGTCGCAAACGAACGATCAGAGGCAATGCTCAAGAGCGTAACCGGGCAGACAAAGCAGCTTTCTTCTGGCGATAAGGCAGCCCTGCGCGATTTTCTCACAAGCATGCTCTTTGAAACGTTCGTGGCGGAAAACACAGGCTTTCGCTCGGTTGCAAGCGACTTTCACCATATTCTAGCAGAGGCTGTGCGCAACCCAAACCTCCGCTCGCGCGCTGACGACCCGAAAAGCACTTCCATGGGCGCGTTCCAGATTTCTAAGGGCGCGCACAGCTCAGTGAAGCGGCATTCCAGGGTGGAGGGCGGTTCTGCCATAATTGCACAGCACTCCATGCTTTTTACCGGACCGCATGCATCCGCCCATTCAGCCCAAATAGCGGCTCTCTACCATCTCCAGAACCTCTTCTCCCTATTCGGTTCGGATGCGGTGTCAGACATACGCAGGGAGCCGGAGCGCGTGAGGCGCGCCCTTCACCGCGCTTACAACGCAGGGCCTGCAAAGGCTTTCAAGAACGTGTCAAACTCCTATATCGCAAAGGCGGATTTCGCGCGCGAGAACATGCCTGCGCAGCTTGCGTACTCAGGCCAGCCCCAGAGGCTTGCAATCTCCTAATCCACTTCTTTTCCAATCCTTTTTTCAAACTCGAAAATTTCCCCAATGTTCTTGCTTTTTGCAAATTCCAATATGGCAGGGAGCCCTAGCAGGTCCGCAAATAGCATTCCGCCTCTTGTGAGGAACATGAACGCAACCCCCGCCTCAATTGGTATTCCGAATGCTGCCAATACGGCTGCAGCTGCAGCTTCAGAAGTGCCAGCGCCTGCAACAGTGGGCAGCGGGATGAACTGCAGGAACGTGATTAGCGCGTGGAATATCAAAAAGAACCCGAAATCCGCAACCATGTCCCCGCTGCTCACGCTTAGCCCCAATGCCCAGAAGTAAAGCGACCATTCAAGTGTCTTTAGCAGCCAGGTGACCACTTCGAGCCCTAGCAGGAATTTGATTTCCCGGAGCAATATGGGCGACTCGTTCTGCATCAGCCCGAAGAAGTAGAACGCTTTTGCGCCAAATGGCAAGCCCTTTGCAAAAGAAAACAGCCCCAAAAACCTCCTTGAGAACATGAGCAGCCCGAAAAAAGCAATTCCTGCAACCACTGCAAGCACGAAAAGGGCGGCAAAAAGCGAATTGCTGCCAATCACAGACACCTTCCCGATTGCAAGATAGAGCACCGCGGCCCCTGCAACAATTTTGAGGAAAAACTCAAGCAATTGCGGGCCGAATATCACAGTCATCGTTTTTTCAAGCCCAATCCTGTGCTTTGCGGAAATTGAGAATGCGGTGAAAAAATAGCCGGAGCGCGCAGGGGTCACATCGGACGCTAGCATCCCGCCGAACTGGGTCTTTAGCACTTCCGCATACCCTACTTTTGCCCCAAGCCCGTGCAGCAATTTCCAAATCCTCGCAGCCATGAGCGCATTAATCAGCAGATAGACTGCAAGCGCAAGTGCAATGAACTCCAGTTTTGCGCCCATGAGTATGCGCACCAGCTTTGAAAAGTCGATGAAATAGAGGATGGCTGCCATAATGGCCAGCGTGAGCAGGATGTTTATCCCGATTTTTGCAAGTGTGCTGTTTTTCATTCAGATTCCCGTTGCTGGTGATAGGCTAAGGGGTTGAAGACCTTAAGGGGATTGGTGGATTGCGGATATCCTCCTTATGGTATGGGATCGAAGGGATTTGAACCCTTACATGCAGGTTTCTTTATTTCCTTTCGGAATTCTGGAGCCTGCCGCGCTGCCAGATTACGCCACGACCCCTAATTTTAACACTTTTTCACGTCGTAAAAGCAAACTGCCCCAAAATCCTTAACCTGGCAGCGCCAATACGGCAGCAAGGTTATGCCCGACAGCTTTTATATGGATTTGGAAGATTTTGCACTTTTCTTCCACCTGTGCCTTCTGATTGGTTCAATTATTTTGGAACCGTCCCGCACTCGCACAACTAGCGTATCGTTGGCTTCCTTTGCCTCAAGCTCAAACCAGTCCTCATTTATGGCAATTCTCAAGCAGTCCAAACGGATATCAAGCACCATTGGAATCGACCTCCAATTCTGCATGGTGAGGTAGCTAATTGCAGGCGCTGAACCACAGTTCGGCCAATTTCATATAGCGTCCTACGCCCGAAGAATCAACCTCGAACGGACGGCCGCTTCCGTTCAACGTCTGATAAACACGTATATTGTATTCTGTCCCGTTTATGGTTTCAGTATCAGTTTCGCCCGGTCCGAGCCAGAATTGCTTAATTGGTATGCGATTATGATACTGATACAGGGTGATTTTGACCGAACCATCCCCCCGAACCTCCCCTAAATGAACTCCCACGCCCTCGGATGAGCTCTCCCAAACCCAATTCAACCTAGTTTGATTTTCGCATGTAGTTTGAACCAGTTTGCTGATAGACACATTTACCCAGTCGCATCCAAGGGTAATACATTTCTGCACATGATAGATTTTTACCATATACTCCTCGCCCATATATCGAATCGTTGCATTTCCTCCATCTGCGATAGCGAATGTATATGTTCTAAGCCAATCTACATAGGGGGTGGGAAATAGATACGTCTCGTTTGCATCCATCAGGGTGAAATCAGCTACCCACTTGCTTTGCAGGCCGCGCGGCGGCACAGCAGCGTCAAAACGGAGAAAAATATCGTCGCCAAACTGGAGCCGTTCACCCTGCATAAGGATTTTTACGTCCCGCGGGGCGATTTCGTCAGTTGGCGGCACTGGCGGCAACTCACCTCCGCCGAATGACAACGTGCAATCTCTACTTACCTTAAACCAATATCCGCGGCCCGATTTCATGCCATCAGGTGAGCCAATTGCATACACGCGTTTTTTTGTATCGTAGAGCCATGGGCCATTTGTTACCGTGCATGTGGAGGCTGCCGCATTGTACGCATAGTTCTCGTTTGGGGTGCCAATCTGGTTCCAGCCAGTATGCAGCGATATCTCATGTATGTCGAACGGCTGGCCCTCGTTTTTCACCTCGCAATCCGAAGAAACACGAACCCAGAATGCATGACCTGGATTGCTCCCGAAATATTCCTGATATTTTTTGCCATCGTATTCCCAAGCCTTGCCAACCACACTGCAATACTGGGAGATTAACGAAAGGCTAAATCCAGTATCGCTCGGGGAAACCATGTTCCAGCCGCGGTAGAGCATAAGGTTCGCCCTGTTTGGAGGGGTATACGGCTCTGGGGGTTGGGCTTGAGGAGTTTGGGACGGCTCCGAGTTTGGACTTGAGTAGTTTGGATTCTGGGGGTTCGGACTCGGGGAATTTGGGTTTTGTGGATTTTGCGGTAAAGTTTGCGGAAGCCCATAGGATCCCCGAATGACTGTAATATTTGTAAGACTTGTATTGATGAACGCGTACTTGGCTGCAAGCGTGAAGCCCCCATCCACCTCGCAGGTGCTTATTGAAAAGCTGTCCCCATTAGGTGCAGTGTAATCATAGGTGCTATTGCGGGGGTTTATCTGCAAGTACCCATATGGCTGGTCCCAGCTTTGGGGGCTATAAATGCCAAAAATGCCCGGATGCATGTTGGTTGGCCCGGTTGCAGTGCCTATGTCTGAAAATTGAATTCTATACTGGGAACCTGAAACTTCCCCCTGTATCGAATCGCCAATGCGCAATTCATAATAACCAAGGCTGTGGCAGATGGAATTGTCCGGCCACTGGATTGGGTTCGCTTCGAAGCTTGGTTGCACTGTAAATACATTGGCGAAATTATCCGAATCTATTCCGCTGGAAGCGTAGGCGAGAGCAGCCAGCAAAAACATTGTAGCCAATGCAAATGTGAAGTCATTTTTCATTCAAATCACCTGTTCAATGCTGCCAAAACAGGCTATTTAAGAACTGGGTGGACCGTTTTGGACCGTTCGGTCCAGTCAGTTTTTCCTGAAGAAATCATGCAATTGGACGCAGAGGCGCGAGCCGTCCTTCTTTAGCTGGAGGAATTGCTTCCTCTCAAGCGCCTGCAGCGTGCGCGTGAGGCTGGTTTTAGGGATAAGAAGTTCCCGCCTGATCTTGGATACGCGGACTGCCGAAGGAGCCTGCTTCATCACGAACTCCATTATGAGCTTCTCCTTGTCATTAAGGGTTGCAATCAAATCTGCCTGCCGTTGCGTTGGAATGGAATGCTGCTGTTCTGGTTTGGCTTTATTCTTAGGTTTCTTGCTCAAATGGCTTGCAGTCACTGGGGAATGCTTGTGTTTTCTGAATGTTAGCCAAATTCCTATCAGGAGAATAGCAATTACCGCTCCAGCCAACAGCAGTGTTCCTACCGGAAATGGCTTCTTGAGCTGCAGGTCAAGGCGCTTGAACTCGCCAGCTGACAGGTTCAAATTTTCAGCGATTGCCTGCCCGTTTGCCTGAGCAGCGATAAGACATTCCCCTGCCCTCGCATGCGTAAAGGAAAACGCCCCGCTAGAGCTGGTTGTAGCGTTCATATTTGCGCCATCTGGGCAGGTAAGCTCAACTACTGCGTTGCTTGCTGGCATGCCATCGGAATCAGTCAATATGCCGGCTATATCTGCGATGGGCTGGAGTTTTATCAAGATAGGAGTTGCAGATTTGCCATCTACCTTTCCATTCCAAAGTCCGTCTGGTGCCGGAGTTGCAGGGTCATCATAAAGCAGGGAGATGCTTGAAATTTCGCTGCTCGAATACAGGGTTGCCTCTCCTTTCTCTTTCACTACCAGCATCGTTTCGTAATCGCTGCCTTCCGCGGTTTTGTAATTGACCTGCAAAAAGGTATCTTGGGCTACAGGGCCATTTTGCAGCGATATGGAAAGCGTAAGCTCGTTAGCCGATGGCCCTATTGAGGGTGGCAGGATATCGGCTTGGGCTGCGGCAAATGGAAACGCAAACAATGCCAGGAGTATTGCAACTCGTAAATTCATTGAATATTCCCTCGCTGGGTTTCAAGAGGCTGCCCCAAATCCAGGGTGCATTTTGCAGAAGAGGTTATTTGCCAGACCTGGCCTGTTTTGAGAATGTCTACAGAAGAGGCGCTGGTCCATTTCTGCGAACCTGCGTTCCAATATTTCATCTCAACAGTGGCGGTAACGTTTGAGTTCGCAGTGCATGCTTCCCCAAGGATTTTCGTAGGTTCATTGTTCCATGCAGGCGGGATTGTCAAGAGTTGCGAGCCCGAAAGCGCCAATTTTTCTTCACTGAAGCGCTCGTTTGGCACAATGCTCTCAACAGTGCAGCGCTCCCTGCTAAAGACAAAAAGCCCGCCAAACTGTTCGTTTTTGAGGACCGTTTCGTTCCTCGCGGGAACCAGAAGCGGGCCGTACCTGTTCATTGTGATATAGTCATTTTTTGAAGGTGAAAATCGGTATGCGCTGGTGATGTTCGGGCAACCATAAAGTGAGATGCCCTCTACATAAGGCACATTATTCCATCCTATTGTCAAGTCAGTTTTCCAGTATGTGTAGTTGTTTATCGGCTTTGCTTCGATCTTGATGTTGCGGCTCACCTGCTTCCAGTGGTCATCCTCAGAGTAAGCGGTTACCTGAACCGTGTAATTGCCGGGCAGCGTGTATGGCGGGATGCCTATGACCCCGCCGAAAGTCCTGCTCTGACCTGCCCCAAGTGTGAAGAGGTTTCGTTCCTGCTTGCCCATTATGGCTAGGTTGAAAGCATCGCCTGCATAGGCATTCGTGAAATCTACTCCATAGGTTTCCGGGCCGCAAGCGACATCGTGCATTGCAGTCACTGTTATAGTAATCGTTTTTGCGCTCCCAATTGAAATTGGAACGTTTTCCTGCTCGATAAAGAGCTGCGGTGTCACGGTGCATTTGGCTGCCGTGTTTGCATCTGACCCTGCAAGCGAGGTCACACCTGCGCTGAACGCAAAAGCCGCGACTAGCAATAGCCCCAATGCCGCCAACAGCGGCAATTTCCGTATAATGTTGCTTCCTTTTTCCATATTCCCACCTTCTTTTCTCATCCTGCTTTTATTTGCTTGGTTGTCGGCAGGTCTGTTTATTTAAAAAGTGGGCGGACCGGTTTGAGCCGTGGACTTGAAAAACCGGAGAAGATTAATCATCGTGCTTAATTCAGCATCCATTTTCGTGTAGAATCCTACGCCGTAATGCAGAAAAAAAGTTCACCTGGCATCGTCGTTAAAACTTACGCCACGATCCCCTGTGCAACAAACATGTTGTGTGCACAAAACGCTTTTAACCGTGCCCTGAGAACTGGATAGCCGGGGTGGTTTGGTGAAGAGGACAGCCTTTGTGCCTATTTCGGTTTTTGCATTTCTCATAATTGCATTTTTGATTGCAGGATGCGCGCAGCAAGGGGGCACGGCGCCAAATGCCGCAAATGCTCCTGTGCCCGCGGCTCCTGAACCCCAATCTCAGCCGCAGAATCCAGCTTCAACTCCGCCCACTACGCCGCCAGTTCCACCAACAGAGCCGGCTAATCAGCCTGCAGTTCCACCATCTTCCCCAGCAGAACCTGCTGCTCCCCCAGCTGCGCCTGCAAATAATACTACTGTAGCTGCTCCCCCACAACCAGCTCCGCCTGCAGCGCCAGTGTGCGGAAACGGGGCGCTTGAAGGAGATGAGCAGTGCGATGTTGGCACAAGAGACAATCCAGGCTCGCATTCCTGCCAGTCCGGGCAGTACTGCAGCTCGTGCAAGTGCTACACGCCTGCGCAGACAATAAGCTGCAAGGCCAACCACCAGTTCGCGCAGGCTAGCGGCATAAACCAGTTCATATACACCACGCTCCCCATATGCGGCGACGACTGCAACGACCTGTTCGGGGTGGATTACAAATGCGACCTGACGAAATGCGTCTGCATCCCAAAGAGCGTCACCTCGCACACCTGCGGGAACAACGTGAAGGAGAGCGTTGAGATATGCGACGGCTCCGATGCCTCCTATTGCGACCTAGATGAGGTCTGCGGGCCAAATTGCACCTGCATTAAGAAATAAGGCGCGCTTGCAGCGGCGGGGCAGGTCAACGAGCAGTGCCGCGGCAATGGCACTCTTTGCAGTGTCGGGCTGATTTGCTCATCAACACGCAGCTGCATTCGGTCTGCTGTATCCAGACTTTCTTCCTATCCGCCCAGCCAATTCCACAGAGCCAGCAATATGGTAAACTTGGCGCAGAACACTACTGCCGCAAGCTTGTACAGGTTAATATCCGTCATTTCCATGAGTGCAAGCCCTATCTCATCTGGTATCGGCAGCCCGAACACAATGAACCCTGCAAACGGGAAAGCAAAGCGAAACCTATCGAACCTCTTATGCATATATCCCATGAGCTTTCTGCTATTTTTTATCAATGTTTCGCGCACTGCGTAATAAAGGCAGCAATCAACTGCGGTTGCAGCTCCGCACGCGAAAATGGCAACCATAAACGCATTTCCCGATTTCATAAGCTCAAGCACCACTACCATGGCAAACGGGGTGGTGGCGCCCAATGTATAGAACGCGCCTGCAATCACGGCTCCAAGCATCCCAAGCCCGGAAAGGTAGCCAGACACTGCCCTATCAAGCCCGAGGAGAACAAGTACATAGCTCAAAATGAGGAACGCAGATGCCAGCCAGAGCCGCTTGCCTATTGTGAAATGTTTTGAAAATAGCATGGCAGATCCACCAAAGCAAGCTTATTTTTTCTTCTTCCCAACCAGCTCTTTTGCTTTTTTCGCAATGTGCTCAGCGCTCAATCCGAATTTCTTAATAAGCTCCCAAGGGGCTCCGGATTCCCCGAACTGGTCTTCCACCCCAATCATCCCAAATTCAACGGGCGCACCTGCCTCAAGTATTGCTGCTGCGACCATGTTCCCAAGCCCGCCTTTCTGGTGCTCCTCAACAGTGAGCACTGCGCCGGTTTCACTCGCGGCAGCAACAATTGCTTTTTTATCCAATGGCTTTAGCGTTGAGACATTGACTACTCTCGCCTTGAACCCAAATTCCTCTTTTAAAATCCATGCTGCGCGCATAGCCTCGGGCACTTCGGGCCCGCATGCAATAATCGCAATGTCCTCTTTCTCATTTTTTGCATTCGCGTCTGTTGAAAGTACTGTTTCAAACGCGTCAATAAATTTCTCCTTCTCGCCTACATACCTAATCACTGTCGCCATTCCAAATTTGTAAGGGGTTTTTTCATTTGTAACTATTGGGGTAGCTTCCCTTGCTGTTCTAATATAGCACGGTCCTTCAATTTCATCAATCATCGCCTTGGTAGCCCTTTTTGTTTCAAGCGAATCGCAAGGCACAAGCAAATTCATATTCGGCAGCCCTGCTATTTGGAATATTTCCTCCAATGCCTGGTGCGTCGCGCCGTCCGGCCCGACGGAAACCCCCCCATGCGCCCCAACTATTTTCACATTCCAGTTCCCGTATGCAACGGTGGTCCTCACCTGGTCAAGCGCCCTTCCAGCTGCAAATACTCCATAAGTCCCAAAGAACGGTATTTTCCCTTCTTTTGCCATACCTGCAGCTACGCAGGTGCCTGACTGCTCAGCAATTCCCATTGAGAAAAACCTATTTTTCCTTTCAGGTTTCTTATCATAGAACATGTTTATGCAAATCGAGCCTGAAATGTCAGCCCCAAGCGCAACAATGTTCGGGTTGTTGTTCTGCTCGAGCTCTTCCCCAAACCCGATTCTTGTGGGCTTCATATCAACTTTCATTTTCTCCTCTGCGTTCCACCAGTATTTTTTCGAGAATTTTGGCATTGATGCCTCAATTTCCCTATCTACTTTTTCTTGCCATTCATTCGAAATTTTTATCATCTCATCTTTCGGGAGATACTCGAGCTTCAATTCCGCTAACGCCTGCTCAAGCTGCTCTTTATTCGGGGCTCTCCCATGCCAGCCCGCCTGGTTCTCCATAAAAGTTACTCCCTTTCCCTTCACTGTTTTTGCAATAAGCACAGTGGGCTTTCCTTTTGTTCCAAGGGCTTTCTCAAACGCCTCAATCAGCCCCTCAATCGAATGCCCGTCGCACTCAATCACGTTCCAGCCAAATGCCCTATACTTATCCGCAATAGGGTCGATCTCCATCACATCCCTGACCCATCCATCTATCTGCAGCTGGTTCTTATCCACAATCCCAATCAAATTGTCAAGCTTGTAATGCCCAGCCTCCATTGCAGCCTCCCAAATCTGCCCCTCCTGCTGCTCTCCATCTCCCATAAGACAGAAGCACCGATAATCCTTCTTATCCAATTTCGCGGCAAGCGCATCCCCTACTGCAATAGACAACCCCTGCCCAAGGGAACCGCACGAAATCTCAATTCCCTTGCACTTTTTCCTATCTGGATGCCCCTGGAATGGGCTTCCAAGCTTTCGCAGCGTTGCAGTCTGCAACACATCAAAGTACCCGGCATACCCAAGCGGAATGTACCAGGCAGGGGCTTTGTGCCCAACCGAAAAGAACAGCCTGTCCCGCTCTTTCCATTCTGGCTCAGCTGGCTTGTGCTTCATCACCCGCAGCATGAGCACAGAAAGAATATCCATTGATGAAAGCACTCCGCCCGCATGCCCGCTCCCTGCGCAGTAAAGCGAAATTAGCGAATACCCCCTCATTTCATTCGCGGCTTTCCCAATCTCCTCAACTGAATATTGCTTTTCCTTCCCATCCGCTTCAATTATTCCCATCAATACCAACCCTGCTATTGCTCGAATTTCCCCATATCCCTAAGCTTGTTTAGGTAATTTTCGCAAGAATCGGAAATCAATTTCCTGTCCAACTCACTCGTTTGCCTAAGCACTTTCGCAGGCACTCCAGCAACCAGGCTGTTTGCAGGTATTTTCATGTTCTCGGTCACCACTGCCCCTGCCGCAATTATGCTCCACTCCCCAATTTCGCAGCCTGAAAGCAGTGTTGCATTCATCCCAACTAAGACGTTATCCCCTACTCTGCATCCATGCACGATTGCACCATGCCCTACTGTCACATGCTTCCCAATAGAAACATCCTTCCCGTGCAGCACGCAGCATTCCTGAATGCTGGTTTCATCCCCTACAACAATAGCCCCTTCATCGGCCCTAATCGCAGCAAACGCGGCAATATATACATTCTTGCCAATGGCAGCTTTCGCATCCACTTCCGATTTCGGATGTATGAAACCCATTTGAAAAAACCTGCCCGCACTCACGCGCCGCCCTCAACCACTCTCTTAATCCTTGCAACCCCCTCGATAATTTTGTCTTTTGCAGTTGCATAACTGAGCCTGATGTGCTGCTCATTGTCCCCTGGGTTCCTCCTGCCAAAGTGCTTGTCCGCAAGCACCGCAACCCCGTTCTCCAAAAGCAGCTTCCGCAATTCCTCAGAGTCCGCAACCCCGAGCTTTTTGCACGCTGCAGTGACATTCGGGAAAACGTAGAACGCTCCGCCTGGCATTAGGCATTTCACCCCTTCAATCTCATTTAGCAGTTTGACAGTCAAATCCCTCCTCTCATGGAAACTATCGACCATTTTCCGGCTTTCCTCCTGCGGCCCGTCCAGCGCTTCCATCAGCGCGTATTGGGACATGTGGTTTGCGCAGCTCTCGGTATTTGTGATCCAGCGCGCAAAGTACGGCCCGAGCGTCGGGTTTGCAGCATACCCGAGCCTCCAGCCGGTCATCGCATACCCCTTGGACGCCCCATCGCAAATTATTGTGCGCTCATACATTCCAGGAAGCGATGCGATGCTTGCAAACTCCCTGTCATAAGTAAGCGGCCTGTACACCTCGTCAGAATACACCCAAAAATCGTGCGTTTTCGCAAGCTTTGCAACCTCTTCCAAATCCTCCAATCTGATTATCCCACCTGTCGGGTTGTGCGGCGAGTTTATTATCAGCATTTTCGTGCGCTTGCTTATCCGCGCGCGAAGCTCATCTATTTCAAATGAGAACCCCTTCTTTTCCGAAAGAGGGAGCGGCACAGGGGCCGCGCCGTTTGCTATTATCTGGGATTCATAAATCGGGAATCCCGGGTTAGGGTAAATCACCTCATCCCCCACTCCCGGGTCAGTGGTGCACGCAATCGCATATGCGATAAACGGTTTTGCTCCGTTTGCAATCGCCACGTGCTCAGGCTTCACATCTATTTTTCTTGTGAGCGAGAAATGGCGCGCAACAGACTCGCGCACAGCGAACACCCCTGCTGAATCCGTATACCCTGTTTTCCCCTCATTTATCGCGCGGATTGCAGCCTCCTTGATGTTCCTTGGCGTGTCAAAATCCGGCTGACCTATGCAAAAGCTTATCACGTCCTTCCCTTCCCTAACTCGCTTGTTCACTTCAGCAAGCGCCTCAAAAGCAGTCTCTGTACCCAACCCCTTTGTCCGTTTGGAAATTTCCATTAAACCCACCTTTGCCTAATCTTGCGCAGCTAATGCTGGCGCAATTGCCCACCTTTGCTTCCTTTTCCCCTGAAAATTAAAGAACGTTACTGCCCGCCCCTCCAATTTCCAAAAGGAATAAATACGATGACTGAATAAGGCGCTTGGGGAGCATGGCAAGGGAACGAGAAGTCTATCTGGACAAGGAGGGCAGCTGTCGGTTCCGAGACAACAACCGGCTGGTCCACCACGAGGTTGCTGAGCTCAAGCTTGGAAGGAAGCTCAAATCCGGCGAGGAAGTGCATCACATAGACGGCGACCGGAAGAACAACAACCCATTCAACCTCCAGATAGTAAAGAAAGAGGAGCACAAGCAGATACACAGCATGCACGAGATGCTCCACCACTACCAGCGCTCGACAGAGGCGCAAAACTCGAGGCGCGAGATTGGGGAGGAGATGCGTTCACGGCGCAGAAGAGCCCTATCAGGCGCTGCATCCGCCCTCCCGAACTCCCTGCTCTTTATCGCAAAGGAGGCAATCTGCATCCTCACTGCGGCTTTTTTCATAATCGGCTGCACGCATGCGCTTGATTTTATCTGGGCCAGGCTGCCGCAATCAGGGGCACTTGGAATAATCAAGGGCGGGCTATTTGCCCTATCCTACCTTTTCGGGCTGGTGATTTTCATTCTAGCAAACAAATTCGCAAAGCCGCTTAATTTCACGCTAAAAGGCGCAATCGAGGCCGTGGCAGGCCTTGCAGGGCTACTCGTTCCGGCATTGCTCCTTTACGCGCTCTCAGTGCTTCTTGAGCGGGGCGGATTCGGGCTGCTGGAAAGCCCGCTTGCATTGCTCCTTGCCCCATGCGGCATAATCTCGGTGCTCGCAATACGCAAGCTGGTTAAGGAAAGTTAAATAATTCACTCAAGGATAACGGTGCGTGGACCCCAGCTACCTAATCATCCTGCTGCTCTCCCTAATCCCATTCATCGAGGCCCGCGGAGCCATGTTTGTCGGGTTCTCAATGGGCATCACTTCCCCGTGGGTTTATGCAGCATGCTTCCTGCTAAATACAGCCCAGGCGCTCCTCTACCCGCAAATATTCCGAAGGACTCGCATTTCAGAAGGCGGCTTTTCCAAGAAAATAATCCAAAGGGCGAAAAAAGCATTCCCATACGGGTACCAGTCCGCATTTTTCCTAATCGGGATACCCGCTCCAGGGAACGGTATAAATGTGTTCAGCTCAAGCCTTCTCTCCCACGTGCTTGACCTGAAAAACTCGGTCCGCTGGATAGTGCTTGGGGCAGCCTTGCGGGATGTGCTTACCTTCGTGCTGCTCTCCGGTGCATATTTCACTGCCAGCGCCTTCTCGCTCCAAAGCCTGCTGCAGGTATTGTTCCTTGGGTTCCTGGGCCTCATACTCTACCACAACCGCCAGGAATATTTGGATTTTTTCGGGTTGAAAATAAGGAAAGGGTACTCGCTTCGGTGGGCTGCGATAGGAGCAGGCTCACTCGCGCTAATCGCAATCATATTGCTTAGCCAGGATGCTGCGCTTGTTGCAAAGCATGCATTTTCCATTGTAATGTACGGCAAATCTGATGGGAAGATGCTCTTATTGTTCGGGCTCTTCGCCCTCCTCCCCCTGATACGGTCAAAAGTGGAGCAAAAGCCGGCATCTACGGAAACCGACCATCGCATCTACTTTTTGTTTTTCGTGCTTATCGCAATCCTTGCGTTAGGCTCCATCCTGATTGCTTCCTGGCTGATTTTAGGCGCCGGCGCAAAGTCAGAGGCAGCAGGGATTGCGGAAATTCCGCTCCAGAACGCAACAGCCCGGTTTTTCCTGCTCGATGGGAGATTCTATACAGGCTACATTGATTCGCCGGTCCGCCTGTCCCACAACCATGTGCTCAAGCCTGCCGCTTTCCTTCCACTCTCCTACCTTGATGGCTGGCCAGGCATATCCCGGTTTGACATCGGGCTCCCCATCGCCCCATGGGTCCCCTCTGCCGCCCTCCTGCTACTCTTTGTCACGTTCTGCATGCTCGCGCTTGCGGCAATCGGCGCATTTTGCCGGCTCGGTGCGCTGCGCGGGCTGCTGTTCATCCTGATATTCTTTGCAGCTGCAGGCGCAGTAGTGGATGCAGGCCCGCTCTCCGAAATCTTCAAATCATCGTTTGTTGCACTCGCAATTCTGCTTCCGTTTGGGAAGAATGACGGGCGGCTCAAGATGGTGTTGGCATTTGTCGCAATCGCAATCCTTGCATCCGACCTGCTTTCGCTATATATGCAGGGTGCAATAGAGCAAGAGGGCTACCTGCAATCCGCATTCCTGCTTTCAATCGCGCTTGCAGCTGCAAGGCCATCTCCAGAAAAGCTTCTCTACCTCGCAGCGCTTCTGATCGTGCTTTTCCATTTCGCAAGCTTCGGGGAATTGGTTCCTGCTGACAATTTTCAGGAGGCAATCCATGGAAAGGACGTGCTAGTTTTCCTGGATGATAAGCAGGCTTCGGCATACAAGTTTGCAATCGAGCCTAAGCTGCGCCAAATTGGCGGTTTGACCACTGCCGCATTTTTCACGAATTTCTCAGGCGAGAAAATAACTGATGCATTTTCCGGCCCGGCCCCAAAGGAGCTCCAGGCTGAATACATGTGCGTTGCAAACTATTCCGAAGTTCCGCCCACATTGGCAATAGTCCAATCCAGCTGCAATTCTCTTGGGCTTGAAAAGCCTGTGCTCCTAAACTACTCCGAATATGATACACGCGCAACTCTTACTCCAATGCAAAACGATGGCTCCTGCCTTGTGCTGATTGAAATTTCAGGGAAATTTGCTTCGTGCAGGCTGCTTGCGCTCTCCTACCTTCACGCCAATTGGGGCAACAGGAGCGTAAAAGGAGTGCTGCTCTCTCCGGCCTACCGCTAGCTTTTCTAAGGAGAGGAGGCGCCGCTTGGGATGCAGGTTATGTCGGGCCCATAAATCGTCTTTAGCACAGGCGGCGCCACTGCTGCAATCAGTATTGCAATCATCGCGCCTGTAAGCGCGGCAGTGGCCCAGACATTTGCGCGCGCCCTTGTTTCAGCGCCCATCATCTGCCCGCCAGCGTAAATGACTGCAGCAACCACCACCATCAGCATCCCGGCAACCGGGAGCAGGCCCTGGAGGCCGATGCACAGGTCTGAAATGGCACGAAGCACCGAATCCGTGGGGGCAGCGCTGGAAATGGACAGAAAAGCAAAGGAAAGCAGCAGCGATAGCCTAAACCACATAGCCCCAATCTTGAAGGAAAAGGAATATAAGCGATGCGCGTTCCCAATCTGCGCGCAACAGCTTAGCATAGGTGATACAATGGCAATCAGAATATTCCTCACAGGCGGCACATTTGACAAGGAGTACAACGAGCTAAACGGCACTCTCTATTTCAAGGACAGCCACGTGCCTGAGATGCTGAGGCTTGCACGGTGCGAAACCGAGTTCGAGGTCCGCACGCTCATGATGATGGACAGCCTGCAGATGGCAGAAACAGAGCGCAAAATAATCCTGGACAACTGCAGATCGTGCCCTGATGACAAGATAATAATCACGCACGGGACCGATACGATGGTCGAAACGGCAAAATATCTCGCCGCAACCAAGCTTGCCAAAACCATCGTTCTCACTGGGGCGATGCGCCCGTACACTTTCGGGAGCTCAGACGGTCTGTTCAACCTGGGGGTTTCAATAGGCTTTGTGAAAGCATTGCCCCATGGTGTTTACATCGCGATGAACGGGCACTGCTTTAGGCCTGACAACTGCCAAAAGAACAAGAAGCTCGGGAAATTTGAAAAGCTGCGAAAATAAACTCACAGCGCAGCGGCAACTCCCAAATTCAGGAGCACAACTGCCATGGCAACTATAAACCCAGCATACGCCAGCGCAGCTACGCCCCTTGCAAGCCTCTCATCTGGAACTGCCGCAACAGACAGGCATCCCGCCCCAAACCCTGCAAGCAGCAAGCTTAGTGCTGCTGAAAATCCACCGAAAAACAGCGCGCAAAGTGCGCAGCATGCCGCAAACAGGGCAGCCGTCCTTTTCCCGAATGCAACTGCAATGGTCCGGTGCCTGGCTTTCAAGTCAGGCCCGTAATCTGCGATGGAGCTAAATCCATGCATCCCTGCAACCGCAAGCGCTGCAAATGCTATTTTTGCCGGAATGGATGGCACTTCACCCCCGAAGCTAAAGCCCGCCGCAAACAGCAAATACGCCCCAAGCCCGTTTGAAAGCGAATCAAGCGGGGGCCTCTCCTTGAGCCTTATCGGTGGCGCAGAATATGCGTAACCCAGAAGAAGGGCTGCTACAACCAATGCAAAATTCCACGCATTCCTTGAAAAAATGGAAACAATGGCCATGAGCGCGGCGCACAAGATGCCTGCAAAAAATGCAACCTCCCTCGCATCCTTCCCGGCTATCGCGCCGCCAACCAATCCTTTTCTCGCATTCCTCTTGTCCGATGCATAATCATACGCGTCATTTACCCCAAAAATGAAAAGGCACAGCGGCACGGAAAGCATTAGTGCCTGCACAATTGTGCCAGCCCCCGGTTCCGCATGCGAGTAGAGCAGCCCTGCAACGAACAAAATCGGCCCAACTGGCCAGAAAGCCGGCCTGCTTGCCCTCAGGAGGAAAACAAGCTTCCCAAATGCCCCTGGTGCCACTGCCATGGTACCCAGATTCCCGCGCAAGGCTTTTACAAATTCCCTAGAAATGGCAGGACGCAATATTGCGCTTTTTTAAATACCCCTGGTGGTATTCTTCCGCAGGGTAAAACTCGCTTGCAGGAACGATTTCGGTCACAACCGGCTTTTGGAACTTCTTCGATTTTTCAAGCTCGGCTTTTGCTTTTTCCGCCTCTTCTTCCTGCTTTTTCGAATGGAAAAAAATGGCAGAGCGGTACTGGCTTCCCACATCCGGCCCCTGCCTATTCTTCTGCGTCGGGTCATGGTTTTTGAAAAATATGGAAAGCAGCTTTGCATAAGAAATCTCATTGAGGTCAAACTCAATCTCAACAGCTTCAGCATGCCCTGTCCTGCCAGTGCACACCTGCTCATAAGTGGGGTTCTTCACATTCCCGCCGGTATAACCGACCGTTGTTTTCTTCACTCCAGGCAGAGTGCGGAAGGTTTCCTGCACCCCCCAGAAGCAGCCAGCTGCAAATATTGCTTTATCAAGCTTTGCCATGCGTAAAGCAGGATTCTCCCGATTTAAGTTCCTTTTCCCGATTTTTTCCCTTTTGGGATTGAGAAAATGTCGAACCCAAGCTTCCCCCTAGCCTCCAATTCGCTTGCCATGTGCCCGCAAAGCATTTTTTTTATCCTTTCATACTCCTCTTTCCCAACTTCGGTATTCCCGACCGCATACCTCATTGCTTTCACATTGAAGCACAGTATCGCATTTTCTACATTCTCGCAATTGTGGCACAGGTACGAGTCCTTGCAGGTGTAAGAGCTGTCCACCTCAAAGCAGCGCGCCAGCCCGGTGGAATCGAAGCAGTTGATGCAGAACTGCGAATTAAGTATGCGAAGGTACCCTCCGAATATGTACTCCGAGTTGATGGAAGAAGTCCCGAAGCCAGAATATTTCCCGTTTGTGCAGTCCACAAGCCTGTAATTGTGCGCCCCCCCGAACTTCTCTGCAACGTCCACGCAATCCTCGTTCGCCCCGTCCTCAAATTCAAAGCACAGCAGCGCTTTTTTGGAAACGCGGCTGAAAATCTCGTCAAGCCCGGGCGACTCGCCCTCCCCTATTTCTATCCTGCTCTCGGCCGATTTGGCCTGTTCTGACAGCGGCACAAGCCTGTCCGCCGGTATCTGCGCAACTTGTGGCAGGCCTTCAAGCTTGTATGCGGGGCCACCGAGTGCGCCCCTTACTTTCCTGACCTTCACCGCCCGCTCAAGCAGCCATTGGGCATATTTTTCTGAGGGGTGCAATTCCTTCCCGAGCAGAAGACGCGTGGTTTTGCCGAACGCCTCCTCCACCTTGGGCGGTACCCGGTTCTCTTGCGCAATCCATTGCGGGTTTTTTCCATCGCTTCCCGCAAGCGCAATGTCGACTATCGAAAAAAGGCGCTTATCCGCGCGCAGCTTATCTCCCATCTCCCGCGTCAGCTTGTCCTTGAGGGCAAGATACCTGCCCTTCTCAAGCTCGAGGTTTCCGATGCAGAACCGCTTCCCCCTCAAATTGAAGGCGAACATGCAGCTTTGGCATCCGATGCAGTTGAACCCGTAATACACTTCGCTCAATTTGGTGGAAAAATAGCACTCGAAGCAGCGGTTGAGGCCAACCCCCCAAAAGGAGCGCATCGTGTTTCTCGACTGGGGGAAGCCGCTCACTCCGAAAACATTCTCCGAATCGCGCAGGAAGGAGAGATATGCCCCGAATTTCACATTGTATACATTATTGGAATGGAATATGCCGACCGAATCAACGCAATTGTCGACCTCTGTGACATTCTGGTTCCTGCCGAACAGCTTGTTCCCGCAATAAACAACCCGCTCGCCCACAGCCTCAAAAAGCGAATCAATGTCCTTTATCTCATTCACACTCAGCGGTGCAAATTTGAGCTTCCCAATCTCATCCTGCGATATGAATCTGGCATCCGCTGGATACAGGGAAAGCGAGACCATCACGGTCTTTCCTGACAGGCAGGACTTCTTGACTTGGTACGGCTGCATCATCTCAGATAGGTACGGCGCGAACTCCTCAAGCTTTCCAATCTCCTGCCCGAACAGCACCCTCGCAGTGGAATCAAAAGCCTGCTGCAGGTCCATGCGCATACTCCGCAGCCAAGGGTTAAAAATTCGGCTTCCGAATTAACCAGCGCAAGGTGGGATTATGGGAATGAGCAAAAAGGACCTTTCTCGGAAAAAAGCTAACATAAAGGCAAGGATTGCGGAGCTTGAGCCCAAAGTGCGCATGGACCCTCTCAAGCGGCACCCTGAGTGGCATGACGAGCTTGCTAAGCTGAAAAAGGATTTGGAAGAGGAATAACCGCTCCTCCAAGCCTCTCCTTAAATTATTTTCACAGCACCGGCAGGTACCTCTCAATCTCCCATCCGCTCACCGACAGGCGGTATCCGTCCCACTGCTCCTGCTGCGCCTCAGTAAGCTTCTCATAAATGTGCTTGCCTAGAGCCCCTCTTACAACTTCATCATTCTCGAGCTCGCCCATAGCCTCCTTAAGCGAGCCGGGCAGCGTCTTTATGTACAGTTCCTTTAGTTTCCTGTCATCGAAATGGTACAGGTTCTCCTCAATCGGCTTTGGCGGCTCCATCTTCTTTTCAATCCCGTCCAATCCAGCCGCAAGCATCGCGGAAAATGCGAGGTAGGGGTTGCATGAGGGATCCGGGAACCGCACCTCCGCACGCGTTGCAGCTGTTTTCCCCTCAAGGCTCCTGGGAATCCTCACAAGCGCGCTCCTATTTGTCCTGCCCCAGCACACATACACGGGCGCCTCGTAGCCAGGCACCAGCCTCTTGTACGAATTCACGGTGGGCGCAACCACTGCCGCAAGCGCCCTTGCATGGTGCAATATCCCCGCAATGTAATGCTTTGCGGTTTGCGAAAGCCAATATTGGTCAGCCCCGTCATAGAAAGCGTTCTTATTATCCTTCCACAGCGACTGGTGCACGTGCATCCCGGAGCCGTTTATCCCAAACACAGGCTTTGGCATGAATGAAGCATGCAACCCATATTTCCTTGCAAGCATCTTCACTGTTGTTTTGTAAATCAGCACTGAATCCGCAATCTCCAGCGCGTCCCCGTATTTGAAGTCAATTTCATGCTGCCCTGGCGCGACCTCATGGTGCGACATCTCGATTTCCAGCCCCATGGACTCAAGCGCAGGCACAATTTCCCTCCTCAAGTCAACCGCCATGTCCTTTGTTGCAAGGTCGAAGTAGCCCGCGTCATCATGCACCTGCGCGTTCTTGGGGTCCACCCCCCCGCCGTTCTGGCTCTTGAATATGAAGAACTCAAGCTCGGGCCCCACGAAAAAGTCATACCCATGCTTCTCCTTTGCCCCTGAGAGGTTCTTTTTCAGCACGCCCCTCGGGTCGCCCTCAAAAGGTGTTTTCTCATTCATGTACACGTCGCACATCATCCTTGCGACCTTTCCCCCTCCCCAGGGGAGCACGCTATAAGTCTTGGTGTCCGGCACAAGGAACATGTCGGATTCGTGTATCCTCATGAACCCGTCTATGGAAGAGCCGTCGAACCACAGCCCGTCCGAGAGCACATCATCGAGCCTTGCTGTAGTGATTTCGCACATCTTTGGCATCCCGAATATGTCAACGAACTCCAAATCCACAAACGCAACGCCCCTTTCCTTTGCATCCCCCACCACGCGCTCCTTCTCCTCGTTTCGTATCTGGCTTAGCATGAAGGCACCTCCACATCGCTTCGCTGCGAGCATGGCATATATATAAATGTAAGCAGAAAAAATAGACAAAATGATAAAAAATCAATAAAAAGCAGCTCAATTGTTGCTTTATTGGCATAACATATTGGGCAAGAGGTGTACAAATGTTGGACAGGATAGACATGGAAATAATATCGCACCTGCGGACGCACGGGCGCGATTCGTTCCGGACCGTTGCGAAGAAAACCGGCGTGCATCCGACAACCGCAATCAAGCGCATCGGGCGGATGGAGAAGGAAGGGCTAATCACGGGCTATTCCGCAAACTTCTCGCTCCCCAAGCTGGGCTACGAGTTCATGGCGCTAATTGACATAAGCATCTCGCGAGGGCACCTAATCGATGCGGAGAAGCGCATAGGCTCGCTTAATGGCATAGTTGCGATATACGACATCACCGGGGAGCATGATGCTGTTGCGCTTGTTGCGTGCAAGAACAGATTGGAGTTCTCAAAGCTCGTCAAGCACATACTTGCTGAGCCATACGTTGAGCGCACGAACACTCACGTGATACTCAACATCATCCGCGACCAAAGCCAGTTCGTGCCGCGCTAGGATTTCTTCATCTGGCTGTAAAACAGCATTGTGGAGTATGCAATCACCTGCGGCATCACCAAAAACGGCCCGACAATGGTGATCAGGCTTGCGGCATTAATCACGAAAAGCGCTATTACTAGCACCACGAAATCAACAGGGTTTGAGAGCACGGTTTTTGCGGACCGCACGACCGAGCCTATGCTGCTCTCATTGTCAAGCACTATTGCCGGGACCGCAAACCAGAAAAATAGCGATACAATTGAGAACGCAAGCGCCCCAAGCGCAGCCAGCCCATATGTCGCAATGTCGCTCTTCACAAAAACCATCGATAGCCCGGCAGGGGCCATGAACACCGCAAAAAGCACGAGCAGGCCAAGCTCGATTCCAAATACTGGCAGCGCCTTGTGCGCGGTGTATTCAAGGAACTGTATCAGCCCCATGCCACCTCCCCTTCCCGCCTCGTACAGGGCGCGGAAGAAAGCCGCTTTCAGCCCGGCGACCATAAGCAGGAATACGAGCCAGATTACTGCGAATATTGCAAGCGTCGCGACCATGAACGTGACCTGCCCCTCAAGGGCTTTGTCAATCACCCCGAGGTATGTCACAAGGAAAGTCGCGCCCATAGCTGCCCCGAATGCGACTATGCTGCAAACCCCGTAGAGCACAAGATATAGCACGAACCCTGCCGGGTTCTTCATGAATGCCGAAAACGACGCTGAAATTATTGAAATGGACTTCATTCTCTCGCCCCCTGTGACCCGTATAACTCTCCCGCAATTTTTAAAGTTATACACTCTTGGCAAATTCCCGCAAAAATTCATCCAGCTTCCCGGAAGGTATGCTCGCTCCAGCTGCAATATTGTGCCCTCCGCCCACTCCGCCGACCGCCCCTGCAGATGATCGGAGGGCTGCACCCAGGTTCAAGCCTGCTGCAACCTGCGCTTTTGTCGCCCTTGTTGAAATTTTTATCTTCCCCTCCTCATCGACCGCAACCGCAACAATCGGCTTCCCCCTTCTTGGGGCGTAAACCATCCCTGCGACAACACCTATAATTCCATCGTCGATTATTCCCCTTCCATCCACGAACACGAATTTCCCCAAATCAATCCAATTCCTCATCGCAAAGTCCAGCCCGGCCCGAAGGTTCCTCCTATGCTCCGCAAGCAATGCTCTTCCCTGCACCAACGCCCCCTCATCCCCCATGCAGATTTTAACGCCAAGCTCGGGATTCCTGTTCCTGCCGCATGCATTCAGCAATGTTGAGAACTCCTGCGCATCAGAAAGCTCGGATAGTTTCGGCCGCAATGGGAGCAGGTAAACCTCCCCCACCAATTCCTCCGCAGCATTCCCCATCCCGTTCTCGGACATGTGCTCAATCAGCGCGCTTGTGAATTTCTTTTTCTCATCCTCGGATAGCATTTCGTACGTGGTCCATGTTTCCCCGCGCTTCTGCTCAATTTTGACCCTTGAGATGAAATGGCTGCACGCCTCCTCGTTCCCTGTCAGGCCAGGCAGCAGCGGCTCATCCGCGTACTGGAGCATGTTTGCAAGCGGCCGTGTCATCCTCCCGTAAAGCTTGAGGTCTGTTTTGTGCAGCACTTCCCCTGCCCTCTCCCCCTCCTCAAGGTTTTTCCTGTTCAGCCCAATAAGCGGGTACTGTATGTCCCCCACAGCCCCCACTATTGCCAAATCCGCTGCGGTTTGGAAAACGCAATACGCGACTCCTGCAGCGGAAATTTCGCTCCCCCCATCTATACCGAAAAGGTGCGGGTTTGCCTGCAATGCATTGCCCCCTTTCGTTTGGTGGTGGTCCAAAACAACGCAAGTTCCCTGCAGCTCGTCCACTTCAGGCGACGCCCCTGCAATATCAACGAAAATAATTTCGCGCTCGCCCTTTATTTCCTCAAATAGCGCTGCATCTGCCTTCCTCACCGTTTTCATCCTGTATTTCTTCCCCATTTTCTGCAATCCCAGCGCAGCAAGCGAGCCCGAGGACAGCCCGTCGCAGTCAAAATGGTTCACAATAAGCGGCTCATTCATTCGTGCTATCGCTTCCCTCGCCTCTGCGCATCTCCTGTAAAACCCCTCATCGTCCCCCATAGGTTGCACTTTTGCATCCCACAATTTTTATGCAATCTCATCTCAATTCCTAAAGGAATATAAATTCCCAATTCCAATTCATGCTTATGCTTCCTGAAATAGGTGAAATAGCGCACCGGAGGCGCAAGCTCGGGCTCTCGCAGTCCGCCCTTGCCAAGTCGGCAGGGGTTTCCCAATCGATGGTTGCGAAAATCGAGAAGGGCCGGATCTCCCCTGGCTATGCAAGCGTCAAGCGCATTTTCGAGGCGCTTTACTCAAAAGCCGAATCCAACGGGCCTTTCGCATCTGACATAATGTGCAAATCGGTGGTTTCAATCGCCGCATCGGACAAGGTGTCGACTGCAATCGGCCTTCTGCGCTCAAAGGGGATTTCCCAGCTTCCGGTGATGCACGGCGAGCATGCCATAGGCTCGGTTTCCGAGCAGACGATGCTGGAAAAACTCGATTCCGGTATCCCAAGGGAAAAGCTTGCCCAAATGCAAGTTTCGCAGATAATGGACGCCCCATTCCCCTCGCTCCCCCCAAATGCGCCGATTGGCGCGGTTTCGGAGCTCCTGCGCTATTCCCAGGCAATCCTTGTGCTGGACAGGCGCAAGCTAGCAGGGGTGATAACAAAGGCGGATGTGCTCAAGGCCGTTTCTAGGTTGTGATGAAAAGAAAGGAGCGCCGCCCAAAGCGGGCGGCATATATGAAAAAAGGAAGTGGATGGTACACCCGAAGGCTCCACCGCACCTCCCACTAGCCCTTGCGGGCAGCATTGATTTGAAAAAAAGGTTTATAATCGTTCATTTCCCCGCCGGAGCGCATTTTACGCCGTGGCTCATCCGTTGGTTCCAAAGCGCGGCATACATCATACATGTTTAATTACAGCTTCCGATCATAAGGGCTGCAGGTGGTCAAATGGCAGAGCTCTTGGTAATGAACACTCCTGCTCCAGATGATTACAGGATTGTCAAAATTTTCGGCCTTGTGACCGGCCTTACTGCAAGGACAAGGGGGATTGGAGGCAAGTTTGTTGCCGGTCTTGAGGCCATGGCAGGCGGCGAAGTGACGGCATTCACTTCTGAGATGGAAAAAGCGCGGTTCGAGGCGATAGAGCGCATGAAGGAAAAGGCAGTCAAGCTTGGTGCAAATGCAGTGGTGGGGGTCGACATAGAAACCTCAGAAGTGTATGCGGGCATCGTGCTTGTTTCTGCAACCGGCACTGCAATGGTAGTTGAAAAGACCAAATAAGCGGGGTGCAAAATGGCGGAATTATTTGCAGCAATGCTATTCACTGCGCTCATGGTGCTGGGATACCTCCTCATTCCAGCAATAATCATCGCCATAGTCATCTACTTCTACCTGAAAAGCCGCAAAAAAGAGGAAACGCTTGAAACGAAAATGGCGAGCCCGCCAAAAAACAACATATGATGGCATTCATCCGTTGTAAGGGAACACAATCCACATGCCACCTGGGGTTTCCCGCACGAAATAGTCCGGCATGAACTTTGCGCAAGTTTTCCGGAACATCACCGCGGTCCGTACCGTTCCGAACTTCTCAAGGTAGCGCTTGGTTGCGGTGATTGTTTTTCCCGAATCCACCAAATCATCCGCAAGCAGTATCTTCCCCCTTATCGGCGCAATGGTCGAAATATGCTTGTTGAACTTGAGCCTCCCCTGCTTTGTCCCGTGGTAGCTCTGCACAGTGATTACTCCCAATGGCTTTTTCAGATATTCCGAGAGCATGAGCCCTACGGGCAGCCCCCCCCTGCTGATGCACACAATGACATTGGGCTTCCACCTGCTTTTCCTAACCATGTTGCCAAGCTTCTCAATGTAGTCGTGGTAGCCCTTCCAGGTGATTTTGAATTTCTTTTTTTGCCCCATGCCAATCTCACTTCATTTTTGCATTTAAGCCTTTCCACGCCTCATTTTTTCTTCTTCCCGAAATTGCCCCTGGGCTTTGCAATCTTTAGGTGCGGGTAAACCGCTGTAAGCGCATCCGCATCAAGGGATGTCTTGAACCCGACTGTTTCAATGAGAGTTTTTAGGAAGAACGATTCGGCAATCGGCAGCATTTTTGGGTCCGGGCAGCATGCGAGCAATTTTTCCTTAAGCTCGCCGGGCTTCACCGAGCCCAGCACTTCCACAAGCGAGCCCAATGCCTTCCTTTTCCCCTTCGCAAGCGACTGCGCATATGCCTCAATCTGCTCCCTGTTTATGCCAATAAAATCGTAGCTTTTGCGCATCAGCGTTGAATTTATGCTCGCAAGTATGGCGGAAACCTCCTCGGGCTTCGTTCCTGCATCCACGCTCATCTTCTTTATCACGACCCAGTCCCTGTACTTTGCAGAAAAAATGATTTCGCCTTCTTCATCCATCGGTTTCCCCTCCCATCAAAGCCTTTTCTCCCATTTTCTGCCGCCAAGGTTAAAAAAGCCTAAGCGCGCATTGGGGTCCGGGAGGAAAATGGACGTTCACGTGGTAGGGGCAGGGCCCTCGGGCTGCTTTGCCGCAATCGCGGCATCCAAGCGCGGGCTGTCGGTCAAAATTACGGAGGAGCACGCAAAAGCCGGGCTGCCCGCAAACTGCTCCGGCCTGGTTTCGGCATCCGGCCTAGAAGAGCTTTCGGATTTTGTGGATTACAGGAAATGCGCCTTGAACCCAATTTACGGGGCGAATTTGCACTGCGGCGGAAAAACAATGCAGGTTCGGACCCGCCTCCCCGTAGCATACGTGATCGACCGCGCGCATTTTGATGCGCTTTGCGCGGATGCGGCTGTAACCTCCGGCGCATCGCTTGAGCTTGGCAGGCGCGTTTCTGGCAATTACGATGCAGGGGTGGTGATAGGCGCGGACGGGCCTGCATCGCACGTCGCATCCCATTTCGGCTTCCCGCGCCAGCCGCACTTCATTTCCACCTACCAGGGGCTGTTCGAATACTCATGCCCGGATTCGAATTGCGTCGAGGTTTACCTTTCCGGGCATTTCCCCGGCTTTTTCGGCTGGGCAATCCCGCAATCAGGCGACCGCGCGCTAATCGGGGTCGGGGTGCGCCCCCCCAATTCAAGCAAAAGGGCATACGGCTACCTTGTGAAATCCCTCGGCTCGCCAAAGGGGCTGGCCAATTCCGGCTTCACGATCCCGGCATCTGTGCGCGCGAAAACCGCCGGGGTGTTCGGCTCAAAAAAAGTCCTGCTTGTCGGGGACGCCGCAGGCCAGGTAAAAGCCACAACCGGCGGCGGAATCTACTTTGGCGCAAGCTGCGGCAGGCTTGCAGGGAAACTGTGCCAATCCCCTCTTGAGTACGAGCGCGAATGGAGGGGGCGGCATTACTTCGACCTTCTTTTGCACCGCGCCGCGCGCCGCTACCTGGATACAATGCCACCTGCGCTAACAGAGCTTTCCTTCTCTGCGGCAAACGCCCTCATGCTTGGCCATTTCCTCTCGGAATGGGGCCACATGGACAGGCCAAGCAGGATGATTGGCGCAAGGCAGCTTGCGTCTTATGCTAGGCTGCTCATTTCCCACGCAGCCGGCTCAAACCCAGTGCCAATGGCGGTAATCAAATGAAGCCCTACCACATCGCAATCATACCGGACGGGAACAGGCGATGGGCGAGGGAGCACAAAATAACGCGCGAGCGCGGCTACGACATCGGCATCTCCAACATAGAGAACGTGCTTCGCTGGTGCAAGAAATACAAAATACGTATGCTCTCCATGTGGGGGTTCTCGATGGAGAATTTTTCGCGCAACAGGGGCGAAATCGAATCATTATTCGGGCTTTTCAAGGGGCGGCTTGCAGAGATACTGCGCCGCTCGAACACGCACTCAAAATACCGCGACAAGGTGCGGGTGCGATTCATAGGCAGGCGCGAGCTGTTCCCAAAAAAGCTCCAGGACGGAATGGCGCAGCTTGAGCGGCTTACGCAAAAGAACAAGCCCTATTCCCTGAACCTCTTTTTGGGCTACGGGGGCAGGCAGGAAATAATAGATGCCGCAAAAAAATTCGCGCAGGAGTTTGCATCAGGCAGGGCAAGCGCTCTTGATGAGAAAAAATTCTCGGGCTACCTGTACACCAGCGGAATCCCAGACCCGGACCTGATAATCCGCACCTCAAACGAGCACCGCACATCCGGGCTCATGCCGTTCCAGGCAGCGTACTCCGAGCTTATTTTCTGCAAGAAGCTCTGGCCGGATTTCTCGGAATCCGATTTCCAGGAAGCGCTAGAGGAGTATGCGCGCCGCAAGCGGAGGTTCGGCAAATGATGCGTGGCAAGTGCAATGGGCAAAAGGCTGCAAAGTTGAGGCTAACCCAATGAGCGATCCAATCCGGGTCAAATCACGCGACAAATCCCTATGCGACGCGCTTGTCGCCGACACTCCACTATCCCGTACGCGCGGGCTTATGTTCCGCCACCAACCGGTTCCAATCCTTTTCAAATTCCCGAATGTCGGGATATGGCCCATACACTCGCTTTTTGTTTTTTTCAGGTTCGATGCGGTTTACATTGATCCGGAAAAGCGGGTGGCTGAAATCCTCCCAGAAATCCCAAGCTGGAAACTGCTCATAATGCCAAAATGCCAGTCGCTCTACCTGCTTGAGCTTCCGCCTGGGCAATCAAGGAAGCTGTCGGTTGGCGATAAGCTGGAGTGGTGAGCATGGGCGCTTCGAATAAGCTTGGCTGGGGCGTGCTTCCCGGGGCCGCTGAGTACAAAACCGGCTTTGTCCGCCTTTCTGTTGAGGAGGAAACGCTCGTCCTTCGTGTTTGCGAGGAGTTTTCTGAGGGCCAGAAATCTGGCAATGGGCAAGATGCGGGCCAGGCAGACGCCCTATCCTCAATCCTTGATTCCATGTGCGAGGAAGAGGGAATCGAGCTTGAAGGCGACCAGCACGAATACCTGCTCAAATATTGCATTGCACATTCCGAGGGAACCATGTTCCTCCCGCCGCTTCTATCAGACGATTCGATTGAGGAGATTGCGATAATCGGCCTTGGGCTGCCATCGTATGTTTATGTCCGAAAGAAGGGATGGAAAAAAACCGACGGGGCAATCACCCATCCAGATTCCTTCATCCACCTGGTTAACGGGCTTTCACGCTCGCTTGGAAGGAGGATTACGCTTCAATCCCCGAGGCTGAACGCCATCCTCCCTTCTGGCTATAGGCTCCACGCATCCATGCCGCCAATCTCAAACCACGAACTAACGATACGCAGGTTCCGAGCAAACCCTTTCACCCCTTCCGAGCTATGCGAGCTCTCCACCATTTCCTACGAGGCAGCCGCGCTGCTCTGGCTTGCAATGCAATCGGACGCCTCCATGCTGGTTTGCGGGAACACCGCAAGCGGGAAAACAAGCACGCTAAATGCGCTGTTCTCGTTTGTCCCCCAGTCCGAGCGCGTGCTCATCACAGAGGAAACCCCGGAAATCCGGATCCCACACCCGCACCAAATCCGCCTGCTCTCCAACACCGAGCTTGGAATCGGGATGCAGGAGCTTGTTTCAGACTCGCTTCGCATGCGCCCGGACCGCGTGATTGTGGGCGAGGTGCGAACGCGCGAGGAGGCACAAGCGCTTGCCCAAACCCTGCTCTCAGGGCAGGCTCGCGGCAGCTACGCCACGTTCCACGCGCAATCCGCGCAGGAGGCGCTTGCAAGGCTCCGCTCCTTTGGCGTGCTTGATGACGATTTGCTTTCCCTTTCCCTAATCATCGTGCAGCGGCGGATTTCCAAGTACGAAAAGGGCGTTCATCGTGAAATCCGGCGCGTAACAGAAATCTGCGAAATCCCCAAAGCAGGCTCGCTCTCGCTTCGAACCCTGTTCTCGTTTGACCATGAAAAGGGCGCGCTCTGCAGGCATGCGCCTCCGATGTTTGTTTCTGAGTCCATCTGCCAAACGTTCGATCTGACTGAAGATGGGCTCAAAAAGGAGCTCTCGGCGCGCGCAAGGTTCCTAAAATCCATATCCCGGCAAAATTTCGGCAAGTTCTGCAGCTCCATATCCGAATACGGGGCGGGCGCCCCCCGCCCAGGGGGGAAGCATGGGCGCTAGGGAAATCGGAGATGCACTAAGCAGCATTCTTCCAATGCAGCCCAGCAGCTCCCTCTCAGCATCAATTGCTCACGCAGGCATGTGGCCATCTCCGCACGCATACCTCTCACTCTCATTTTTCTCCTCACTGATCCTCTCGCTCTACCTTTTTGCCATTCTCTTATCGCTCTCCATCCCTGCGCTTGATTCGCTTGCATGTTCACTCCTTTCATTCGCGCTTCTCTTCTCCATTTTCCTAAATTACCCGAAATCCGCTGCAAAAAGAAGGGCGCAAATAATCGAATCGGACCTTGCCCTTGCGCTTCGCTCTGCCGCGCTCCAGCTCCGGCTCAAAATCAATTTCGAGAAAATGCTCCTTGAGATTGCAAGCTCGGATTACGGCTGCTCACAGCTTATCCGCGCCGCGCTTCACGAGGCAAAATCAGGCAAAAGCATCCCTTCTGCCCTAACGCACGCCTCCTCCCTTTCAGGTTCAATGCATTTTTCGCGGGCTTGCGCAGCCCTTTCATTTTGCTACGAGCACGGCGGCGAGGCAGAGCCGCTTTTGCTCCTTGCAAGCGAAATAACCTCGGTGCAGCAGGCTGAGGGCAAGGAGTTCTCCTCCAAGCTTGCGATGCTCGGGCTCATCTTCATTGCGTGCTCCGCGCTGCTCCCCTCCTTCTTCCTTGTGTTCGCGCTCACCGCCTCCTCATTCCTCTCCTCCTCGCTTGGCCCTGCGCACATATGGCTTGCGTTCCTGCTTGTTTTCCCAGCTCTCGATTCCATCATTCTGCTCATCTC
>JAGVHI010000023.1 GCA_020056635.1 archaeon
CAAGGTGATACGCGAGGTTTTCGAGAACGTGATAATCGCGGAATCCTACCCGAAAACCCAAATCGAAATCTATATTGATGTGCTGCAGTCGGACGGGGGGACGCGGTGCGCTGCTGTGACTGCAGCCGCGGTTGCGCTTGCGGATGCGGGAATCCCAATGAGGGACCTTGTGGCTGCGGTTGCGGTCGGGAAAATAGGCGGGCATGTGGCAGTGGATTTCTCAAAAGAGGAGGACAATTACGGCGAATCTGACATGCCGATTGCGGTTGCCCCAAGGAACGGGGATGTGCTGCTGTTCCAGATGGACGGCCTGCTCACAAAGGATGAAATAGACCAGGGATTCGAGCTCGTATATGAGGCAGCGAAGAAAATAAACGATATACAGGCAGACGCGCTAAGGCGGGTGTATGCACAGCCAGTGCAGTCAGGCTTGAAAATGTAGAAAGGTGTTACAAATGGAAATATTGAACGAATTGAAACGCGACACGCTCAAGAACCTGCTTTCGCAGGGGAAAAGGGCGGATGGGAGAAAGCAGGATGAGTACAGGCCTTTTGCCGTGAGCAAAGGGGTGCTCCAGAACGCAGAGGGCTCGGCCCTTGCGACCATCGGGAACACAAAAGTGCTTTGCGGCGTGAAATTCGACGTTGCAACCCCGTTTGCTGACAGGCCCAAGGAAGGGGTGCTGTCAACCGGGGCTGAGCTCGTGCCCCTTGCATCGCACCTTTTTGAGCCAGGCCCCCCAAGCGAGAACGCAATCGAGCTTGCAAGAGTGGTGGACAGGGGGATACGAAGCTCGGAAGCGGTCGATTTGGAATCATTTTTCATAGAGGATGGTAAAGTGATTGCGATGTACGTGGACTTGTACGTGCTTGACCATGACGGGAACCTGATTGACACTGCGGCGCTTGCCGCAATGGGCGCGCTCTCGTGCGCAAGAGTCCCGAGGGTGGAGAACCTGAAAATGGTCCGCAATGAGTTCACCGGGCCGCTCAAGCTTGCATCGCACGCAGTGAGCTGCACCTTCTCAAAGGTGGATAGCCATTACCTGCTTGACCCCGCGCTTGATGAGGAGCTTGGGGCTGACACAAGGCTGACCATCTCAACAACTGAGGATGGGAGGGTGTGCGCAGGCCAGAAAGGCGGCTGGGGAGCCTTCACTAAAAACGAAGTAATGAACATGATTGACATGTCATTCGAGCGCGGCAAAGCACTTAGGGCGGCTGCAATAGGGGAATGAATGCAGAGGTGTGGTTGATGGCAAATTCAGACGTAAGGTATGGCGCGGAAATCCGGAGCAGGGAATACAAGGTGAGGGCGCAGAAGAACACTTCCTATCCTTGCCCGAAATGCGGGAAGGAGAAGGTTCGGAGAAAATCAAACTCGATTTGGAAATGCCGCTCCTGCAGCGCAGTGTTTGCGGGCGGAGCCTATTCATTTAGCACGCCAACAGGAGTTGTTGCAAAAAGGGCCGTTGGCGAATATGGGAGGAGATAAAGATGTACGTTTGCCCGAACCCAAAATGCCACAAGCACATAAAGGGACTTGAGACCAAGTTCGTGCGCTGCCCGCACTGCGGCTCAAGGATACTGTACAAGGACAGGCAGCCTGTTGCAAAAGAAATCAGCACGAAATAAGCCTAGTTATGCTTTTCACCACAAGCCTGCGCGCGGGGGAAGAGGCTAAGAAGCTTGCCCGTGCGCTTGCGCAGCTTTTTCCCTTTGGCAAATCTCTCAATAGGGGAAAGAAGAAAATCGGCGAGCTTGTAAAGAAGGCGCGCGAGGGGGGGAAGAGCAGGGTTTGCATAATTTTTGAGCAGGGGGGAAAGCCTGCGAAAATTTCATTCATATCTGTTTCGGAAGAGGGTTGGGAGTGGATGAAACCCGGAATTGCGATAGAGGGATGGAAATCAAAGAGAATGGAACAGGGTGCGGTTTGCGGGATTGCGGTAACAGGCCCGAAGGGAAAGGTTTTTGAAAAATTGATTGATTACAGAAACATGAAGGAAATTGCCGGAGAGGGCGAAAAGGATGAAACAATGGCAGTAAATGCAGGGAAAAATGCCATAAGCGCAAAATTCGGCTCAAAAGCAATTTTCCATGCAAAGGTGAAGTGGCTATGAAAAAATACACTTGCTCGCTTTCGATTGGGTTTGATACGCAAAAAGAGGCGGAAGATTCGTACAAAGCATTGGTGCAGGAGGCGGATTTCGCGCACAGGGGAGGGTCCAAGGTGAAAAAAGGAGCGAAAAAGGTGGATATTCAGATCGCTTGCGAGGACCCGGTTGCGCTGCGCGCAACAATCAATTCGTACCTCCGGCTCATGCAAATACTTAAAACTGTAGATGGAGTAGAGTAAGGGGAGTGATAGTATGGTAGAGGTTCCTGCTTCAGACAAGGCTCTTCAGGATGATATTGTCGAGTTCCAGGCATTGCAGCGCCAGCTTCAGGTAACTATTATGCAGAAGCAGCAGTTTTCGGTGCAGCTTGAGGAAATCAAGCTTGCGGACGAGGAGCTGGACAAGAACTCCGGGATGATTTATAGGGCAATCGGGAGCATCATAGTGCAGGCAAATAAAGAGGATGCGAAAAAGGACTTGGTTGAAAAGAAGGAGATGTTTGAAATGAGGGTCGGGCAGCTCACAAAGCAGGAGGAGAAGCTGCGAAAGAGGCTCATGGAGCTTAGGGATAAGCTTGAGAATGCGGTTGTTGCTGGGGAAAGCAAGGGCGGCTGAGTAACATAAAGAAACGTTTTTAAGCACATGCACCCATAATTTGCGCCATGAACAAGCAACCACCAGTAGCCATACCTGGAAGAATTGCTGCCCGGACGGATACTTTTGAAAAATGCGCAAATGGGCTTGCAGACCGGCTTGCCTTCGGAAAAAGATATAATGTGC
>JAGVHI010000010.1 GCA_020056635.1 archaeon
ATAAAGGGGTATTCCACCTTGCAAACACCACTGCAGCCACAAGGGTGTACGGGACCAAGCAGCAGGTGCTTGCAACGCTTGGGGCTGACAAGCCTCAGTATTCTTTCTCAGATTCCGACTATGAGGAATACGGGGAGGAGGGGTAAGATGGAGTCTGCGCACCACCTTGACCCGCGCGTCCGGCTGGTCTGGCTCATGCCCACAAGCGTAATCATCCTGGTGGTCTGGCTTGTCGGGACCGCATTCTCAATCATCTCCCCGGAGAGCATCTCGCACTTCTCGCTTGGAATCCCTGCAATTCTATTCCCGGTCGCGCTTCTTCTCCTGCTCCTAATCGTGCTAGCCCTTCCCTCCTTTATCTGGGTGCACATGAACTACGTGAACTTCACCTACGAGCTTGCCTCGGATGAAATCGTGATACGCGAGGGGGTCTTTACCAGAAAGCGCACAGTAATTCCATATGCGCGGATACAGAACATCTCAACCGAGCGCACAGTGCTTGAGCGCGTGCTGGGGGTCGCAACCCTCAACATCGAGACTGCGGGCTCGAACCCTGGCATATCCGAGGGCATCCTGCCCGGGATTTCGCACTATGAGAAGCTGCTTGGGGACATAATGGAAAAGGTGGAGCGAAGCAAGTCCCCGCATGGGGGAGTGGGCAGCATGGCCTTAGAGCGCAATGAGGCTGGAATTGATCCGCGCGCGCAGGAGCAGCTGCTCTTGGAAGTGCGCGAAACGAACCGGCTCCTAAGGGAAATGCTTAAAGAGGGCCGCGCACACAAGCCTGAAGGCGCAAACAGCGAAAAACGGCACGAGATTGAGCCCAACTACGGGGAAAAGAGGCACGCAAAGGCGCAATAAGGGTGTGATTTTTCCATGGAAGGCGAGGAAGCAATATACACTGCAATCGCAACCCTGGTGCTTGTCATACTAACATACATGATGTACAGAAGCGCGGTGAACCCGAAGTGGATTGCACTCTCGAAAAAGGAGAAAGAGGAATGGAAAAAAGGAAAGAAATAAAGCCCGGGGCTGCAAAGCGCCGAGCAATTCAGGTGGCTGCCGCCACTCCAACTATTTCTGGAGCCCCGCCCTTCCCATTCTCATTCCTTGCCCCAAAAAAGCCCTCTCCACTTGCGCAGCCAAAAAAATCTCTCCTTTCAAACCCCTACCTGCAGATTTTCCTCGCATCCGTGCTCCTCTACCTTGCAATATTCATTTACATGTATGCCAGCACCCCGCCGCTCTCGCTCTCCTTCTCCTATTCCGAGGAGCCGCTTTCCAAAAATTCGCAAGTCGGGCTTGCTCCGGGAGACGTGCTCACCTATTCCGCATCAGGCTTGAACCTAAGCGCGGAGCTTAGGTACGAGATCTCAACCGAGCCTGGATGCCCGATTGCGATAATTGAGAATTCGCAAGGGGCATATTGCATTGACCATTCCGGGACGGTGCTGGGCGCAAAGGATGGGGCAAAGCCAAACGGCACGCTTGGGTTCTTCGGGACCTGGATGCTTGCAATCGGGCCTGGCTGGAAATGGGGCGAGAACATAACCACGATGGTTTCAAACATGAGCGCGCAGTCCTCGCAGGTTCGTTTTGAGGACATGGGCGCGGAGAGGGCGCTTGGGCGCGAGTGCCGCAAAATCCGCATAAGCATAACAGAGGCAGGGGCTACTACCAACCTCTACTACTGGGTGGACTCGGAAAAAAGGTTCCTGGTAAGGGCGATCTCGCCTGACGGCTCAAAAATCGAGCTTTCAAACTACACCAGGTAGGCTTGCGCAAGCTTCTACCTTAGCACAGCAAGAGGGATTACGCCTGCATCAAGCTCGCGCTTTGCAAGCTCTATCGGGGAGACCACATCGTTCACTTCAATCAGCGGCGGGGCCCCGTTTGCAAGCTGCAGCGAGCGGGCGCCAAGCACGCGGGCTAGTTCGAATTTGCTCAGGTTCATAAGTATGCCTCCTGTACTCCATATATTCCCGCCCAAGGGTTTTAAGCTTTGGGGCGGAGAACGGAAAATTCAGGGAATTGCCCGTTTTGCATCCCTCTCCTCTTTTGCAAGAATGTCATGCGTGTAGGCCGCAGCGGCGATGTTGATTGCCAGCGGCAGTGCCAAGAGCGCAGGCTCCGCGCCCTTTTGGTCCAGGAGAATCGCAATGCCAACGCTTAGCGCGTACCCGACCATGGCAAATGCAAAAACAGGCGCAGCCTTCTGGCTGTCCCATCTTGAGAGCGCAAGCCCTGCCCCTGGGATGAGAAGGCTCATGGCGGCTCCTGCAATCGGCTTTCCCATGCTGGTAGTTTCCATATGTAATTCCGCATCATGCCTGCTTAAAAATATTGTTGGCAAATAGGCTTTCATGGCAATTTCCGCCTCTTCTCCTTCGAAAATCATCCTGTGCGGCGAGCACTTCGTGGTCTACGGCGCCCCTGCAATCTCAATCCCTGTAGAGCCCCGCAACTCAGCAACGCTTTCCGAAATCCCGGTGCGTGATGAGATACGGCTGAAAAGCTCGCTTGGCGAGGGCGTAATCAAGAAGGATGGGAGCTACGAGGGCGCACCGGCACTTTCCAACCTCGCGGCCACTTACAAGTTCCTGCACGACAAGCTTGGGATAGGCGGCGGGTTTGATGCCAAACTGTCCTATAGCGGGGTTCCAAAAGGCATGGGCGCCTCGGCATCAGTCTGCTCCGCATTCGCATACGCACTCTGCAAATCCTATGGCATGAACCCTACCGAGCAGCTCATATTCGATGCGACCCAGGCAGGCGAGCTTGTGGCGCACGGCGCCCGCGCTTCTGGTATTGATGCAATCACCGTGATTAGGGGCAGGCCGCAGATGTTCCAGCGCCACTTCAACGACAGCCCGCGCTTTGATTTCCATCCATTTTCCTTAGCCCTCCCTGAGCACACCTGCTTCATGGTTGCGGACACATATCGGGGGGTGCGCTCCTCAACGCTTGACATGGTCAAAAAATTCGCGCACGGAGTCGAGGTGGGAAGCACGCTTCCCCCCGAGCTTGATTCGGGCCAGCGGGAGCGCATAATCAGCCCGTACATGCCTTTCTACGAAAAAATCAAGGCGCAGCTAAAGCCTGACGGGGACCAAAAGCTGCTGGGCGCATTGCTTGACAGGAACCACACCCTGCTTGCGGAGCGCGGCGTATCCTGTGATGAAATAGACGAGGCTGTAGAGGTTGCAAAAGGGGCAGGTGCGCTTGGCGCAAAGCTCACCGCTGCAGGCGGAAAAGGCGGGGCGGTGCTCATTTACTGCCGCAAATTCGACACGTTTGCAATTACAGATGCGCTTGCAAAGAGGAATTACAGGGCGTTTGAGCTTCGGGTTGCGAATAAAGGAACTGAAGTCGGGGAGAAAAAAGGTTAGAGCCCGCAGCAGATTGCGCACGTTTCCAAATATTCTTGTTCCAAGAAATGCAATTTTCCAGGCACGATGATTGCTGCAGGGGTCGCATCAGCATGCCCATCAAGGATTGAGGCGATGCTCCCGTAGAGCACGCGCTGCTCAGGATATCCGATTCTGCAAAGGACAACAACATGGGTTTGGGGATTTATTTTTTCATCTTTTTTCTCATCAGCCATGCAAAGCAATGTTCGCAGCCCCTCTTTCGGGTCCATAGGCCCCATTTTTTCATCAATATCGAGCAGAACCAAAGTGTGCAAATCCCGCGCCAAGTTCTGCTCAATCGTTTCCAATGTGCTCACCGGTTTGTAATTCTCGCGCCAATAAGGTAAGGTGACCACTTTCCCGAATTTATACGCCTGAAGCCCGCTCTCCCCGATTGCGGCAGTGAGTATGGAGCTTGCATGCAACACCTTTGTGCGGGCTCCAGACTTTCTTGCAGCTAGTATCAACGAAACATGTGTGGTTGCAATCATTGGGTCCCCTGGAACGAGCAGTGCAATTGTTTTTTCCTCCCCTTTCTCGTTTTTTTCGCCTGCCTTTCCCACCAGGAATTTCTCCCCTTCCACTTCGCCCCTCGAGAGGAATGAAATATTTTTCCCAATCACTTTCCCGATTGCCTCAACTGCCTCTTTCGGAATTGCATTGGTGTAATTCTCCGCATAAACCAAATCGCAACCTTTCAGCGCTTCCACTGAGCCCACTGGCAAATCCCGCTTTGGGTTCAATCCCATCCCCACAAGCAAAAGCATGAATTGATTTCTCAGGCAACGAATATAAACTTCCAGCACCAACCCAATCGCAGGTGATACTCATGGGTTCAAGCGATATACATGCTCCAATAGCGCAAAAGCAGCAAAAATTCGCAAATATGGACCTTGCTGATGCCTCGTCGCAGCAAAGCCGGAAAACAGTCCCCAAAAAAGCAGCTACAAACGTTCCATCTTACCACGAGTATGTTGGCAGCAAGGAATGGGTTAAGGTCTATGCCAAGGAAGAAGGCAGGCAAGTCAAAACGCACGAGCCAATCACCATGAAGGTCGGGCTCGGTGACGATGACACAAAACTAGTAAAAAATAATATGACAAATGGGTACTGGTTCCACGCTCACTATGTCACAGATGCCGGCGTGTACACTGGCGCGGAAGGGTTCAAGCTCGGGATAGTGAAAAAGGATGACGGGCGAACTTATCTTAGGATAAACGAGAGGCTTACTGCGTACGACCTAGAAACCGCGAAGAAAGGGGGGCTGGTCAAGGAAGACAGAAACCTATTGAAGGATTCGACCGTGACCCATGTGGATGACGGCCATTTGCGCACATACTTCAGGGTGCTTGATATCCCGCTTGACCGCATAAAGACCATGCGCCATGAAAAGGAGTACGTGGCAGGCCCGTAGGGAACAAAACCATGCTAGGGCTTTTTTCCTCTTCCTATCCGCTTCTCCTTGCGCCAATGGCGGGCTACACAGACCCTGCCTACCGGATGCTTTGCGTGAAATACGGCGCAAGCGGAGCCTATACTGAACTCATTTCAGCAACCGCAGTAATCCGCACAAACAAAAAAACTGAAAGCATGCTCGCAGCAAGAGGGGAAAAATATCCTCTTGGGATTCAGCTCTTTGGCTCCAAACCAGAAGAGGTGGCACGCGCCGCTTCAATCATCAGCGAACTTACCTCATCCGGAAAATGCGATGCGAAATTCATAGACCTGAATTTCGGCTGCCCTGTTAGAAAAGTAACGCGAACGGGTGCAGGGAGCGCAATGCTTGCAACCCCGAAAAAAGCCGGAGACATAATTGAAAAATGCACCAAATCCTCCCCCTTGCCAATCACCGCAAAAATCCGCCTCGGGTACAAGGAGAAAAATTACCTGGAAGTCTCAAAAATAATCGAGCAAGCGGGCGCATCAGCTCTCTGCATACATGCCCGCACAAAAGAGCAGGGGTTCGGGCCGGATTATGACTGGAACGCGATCACTGAAGTGAAAAACTCCCTCTCAATCCCAGTGATCGGGAACGGGGGAATCGAGAAGCCCGAAGACGTTTTGCGGATGAAAAATCAAACCAATTGCGATGCAACAATGATTGGGCGCGCAGCGCTTGGGAATCCACTCTTCTTTTTGCAGGCAAGAAAAGCGATTGAAGGGAAGGAGTTCCAAGAAACCACTCTTGCACAAAGGAAAAAGCTATTCCTAGAATATATCTCCCTGGCAGAACGCACCTCTACTTATGGGTTCGGCTATGCAAAGGCGCACTCAATTGAGTTCGCAGCAGGTTTTCCTGGAGCAGGAGAGGTCCGGGCGAAGATTTCAAGGGCAGCCTCCTTGGATGGGCTAAAGGCTTTTTTCCTTAGCTGAAGATATACCCACATGGCTTCCGATTCCCTTTGCCCCAACTGCAAAAGGCAGGGGAGGGTTTACTGCCCTCACAAGCCCTCGCTTGCAATCGCAGCAGAGCTGCGGCAGAGCATCAAGCAGGACATATTCGGCCCAACCCCTCCAAATGTGTTTGTCGGGCATAATTTCTATCCGAACCTTTACTGGGGCCCGCTAGTCGCGCTCTCGCACGAAGGGGTTGCGGATTCGCCTGCAGACTGGTACGGGATGAATTTTGACCAAATTATTCGGCAGCGCTCGCTTTTAGTGCGGGGAAAAAAGAGGATGGACGCAAAATCAGTCTCTTACACCACCGAGCGGATTCTTTCAAACACGCAGGACGCCATAATGAGCATAAAACCCATTGATGTGGAAGCCCATTTCTCAAAAAAACCCGAGTTCCGAATTGAATTGGATTCTGTTCATGCCCCTATGGGCGCCAGTGCCCCAATTGAAAAGCTCTCGCTTGCTGAGAACCCAAAAATCCCAAAGAGGGTGGATGAGCTGATAAATGAGAGGATACTTGCAAGCGATGCAATCTCGGAGCTCTCGCGCGCTGGATTGGACAATTACTACCTCACAAAGCTCATTTCAGCAGGATTGCTTGGGAGAAAAGACAGCCGCAAGCTTGTCCCGACAAAATGGTCAATCACCGCCATAGACGATATGCTTGCGAAAACGCTCATGGAAAAGATTAGGCTTGCACCCGAGGTTTCAGAGTTCCTGGTTTTCGAAAACCAGTACCTGTACAACCATTTTGTAATCCTTCTTGCGCCCGGGGCTTGGGAATACGAACAGTTTGAGGCATGGGCAACTGGCGGGCTGAATGCAAATATTTCGGAAGAGTACGAGCCCTACTTTGGCAGGGGAGATTACGCGGAATCGCAGGGAGGCGGGTATTATGCCGCAAGGATTGGGGTTTGCGAATACCTTGCAAGCAAAAACAGGCAGGCGCGCGCTGTAGTGTTCCGCGAAATCCAGCCAGAATACGAAATGCCTGTTGGGGTTTGGGAAGTCCGCGAGAACGTAAGGCATGCTATGAAAAAACCCCCGAGGAAATTTGGCTCATTGCACGAAGCAATGGGAGTTATAGCGGGCAGGCTTAGGATTCCAAAATCCTCCTACCTGAAATTAAGCAGAATCCTTAGGCAGAAGCGGCTGGTGGATTTCTAGCGCTTCTGGTGCTCAAAATCGCTGCTTGAATTCAGCCGCCATACTCCATTCCGAAGCTCGCCGAATGTGTTTTCCATGAATCCAGCAAGTCTTTTTCCTGCAAGGTTGTAGTATTCATATACTGCCCTTACAATCTCCTGCATCTCAGAGGCTGGAATCCTCTCCCTATCATTCCTCGTTCCAAGCATTACTGTGAGCTGCTCGCAGTTCACAAAAACACTCCCCTTCCTGTTCGAGAGGTCGGGCTGGCGGTAATCGATTCCCAAAACAGCATGCCTGCCGGTCATTTTGGCGCTTGCAATTTCAGTTGGCCCTCCGGCTTCACCGAATGTGTAATACGCCTCTTTTCCAATTCCAAGCATTGAGCGCTCAATTGCTGAGGTCATCAGCATATAGCCTAGCCCGGCACCCTTCAAATCCTCGCGCCTCACCCTATAACCGTTGAACACGAGCGTCCTCTCCTCATCCACGCGGATTATTGCACCGGTAATGACGCCTGCAACTTGCTTGTTTCCATCCAATATGACAGTGAAATGCGAAAAATAGCCGCGCCCATCAAAGCCGCGCGGGGTCTCCGTAGTAAGGTATTCAAGCATCTCGCCAGGAGTTTCGCGCCACTCAGGGGGGACAGTCGGGTAAATGAGTGCATATCCCTGTGCAAACGCAACCTCGTTAGGTGTAAGAATGCCCAAATCCTTATTCTGCCCTACAACTACGGAGTCCATTCCATTTTCAACAACCCTGTTCGCAGCGCGGGTAAGTTGCCAAATCCTTCCAGACCTGAGCAACGGATGCGCAGCCCTGAACCCTTCCTTCTCGAGCTCGCCGGTTTTTCGCGCAGCTTCTAGAAAATAAGTCCCCTCGCGCAATCCATTTCGCTTATACCAGTTGGGCGGATTGGTTGTTATGAGCCGCGAGCCTGGAGTGTTTATTGATTTGACAATTTGCATTAACAGCACCTCTGAGGGAATGTCTATTATGTTATTATAAGTATATAAACATATCATATCCAAATTCCACAGGTATCGACTGTGACACCTCGTGTTTTTCCTTTCGGGGAGAAAAACAACTTATAAAAACCCGTATCGCTACATTAACTCGTGCCAAGAAAATATATTGTCATCTTAGGCTCCCTGATGTCCGGGCTTGGCAAGGGCATCGTATCTTCTTCCATCGGAAAAATCCTCCAGTCCAAGGGATATAAGGTAATTCCGATTAAGTTCGACGGGTACCTGAACGTTGACTGCGGCACAATGAACCCATTTAGGCACGGCGAAGTATTTGTTCTTGATGACGGGACAGAGTGCGACATGGATTTCGGAACCTACGAGAGGTTCCTGAACATTAACATTCCGGGAACCTGCTCAATCACTGGCGGGAAGCTGTTCAAGCGCATTATAGAGAAGGAAAGGAGGGGCGGATTCCTCGGAAGGGATGTGCAGATTATTCCGCACCTAACTGATGAGATAAAAAGCTGGATTCGCTCTGTTGGGGAGGAAAGCAATGCAGATATAGTCCTGATTGAAGTGGGCGGCACGGTCGGCGATTTGGAGAATGGGTATTTCCTCGAGGCAATGAGGCAGCTTGGCAGGGAGGAGAAAGAGAATGTGCTTTTCTTGCAGCTCACGTTTGTGCAATCCCTTGCGCCGGGGGAGCAGAAAACCAAGCCTACGCAGCACGCAAACAAGCTGATTTCAAGCATGGGAATAAACCCCCAGATAGTGATTTGCAGGGAGCACGAGCCGCTCTCAAAGGATGCGAAGGAGAAGCTTGCGCTCTACTGCAATGTGCCAAAAGAGGCGATATTCGACGACCCTGAGCTTGCGACCATTTACGAGCTTCCCATAGTGCTTGAGAAGCAGAAATTTTCCGAACAATTGCTCGGGACTCTTTCCCTGCCCCTAAAAGACAAGGATCTGGAGGAATGGCGTGCAGTTGTTTCGAAAATAAAGAACCCCAAGGGAGAGCTCAATGTTGGAATAATTGGGAAATATACCGCAGTAAAAGATGCGTATGTCTCAGTGAAGGAGGCGCTTGTCCATTCCGGCGCGCACCACGGGGTTTGGGTGAACGTGCGCTGGGTCGAGGCAAGCGAAATCGAGGAGGGGAAAGTGAAAGTTGAGGACGCGCTTGCGGGATTGGATGCAATCATAGTTCCCGGCGGGTTTGGCTCAAGGGGAACCGAAGGGAAAATCGAGTGCGTGAAATACGCGCGCGAGAAAGGGATTCCCTACCTTGGCCTGTGCTTCGGGCTGCAGATGCAGGTGATTGAGTTTGCGCGCAATGTTGCCATGATGAAAGGGGCGAACTCAACCGAGCTTGATGAGAAAACGCCCTTCCCGGTAATTGACATACTTCCTGACCAGAAGAACGTGAAGGAAAAAGGCGGAACCATGCGGCTTGGGGCATACGATTGCATTGTGAAAAAGGGCACAAAGGCGCACGAGGCATATGGCTCGGATAAAATTTCCGAGCGCCACAGGCACAGGTTTGAAGTGAACCCCGAGCACATAGGCAGAATCGAAGAAGCCGGATTAATAATAAGCGGAACCTCCCCTGACGGTAAAATTGTTGAAATGGTCGAATGGAAGGATTCGTTCGGCATAAGCACGCAGGCGCACCCAGAGCTCAAATCGCGGCTTGAGAAGCCAGCTCCTCTATTTGTCGCATTGCTCGGGGCTGCGCTGGAAAAGAAAAAGAAGGATTAGCATGGATGAAATTTTCCTGCTAAAGCTCCTGCTCTCATTTCTGATAGGCGGAACCTACATAGCATTCACAATCTGGCTATCGGAAAAATTCGGCTCCAAATTGGGCGGGATTGCAATCGGTCTTCCTTCAACCTCAATTGTAAGCATTATTTTCATTGCATGGACAACCGGGGCCCAATCTGCTGTTGACGCGCTTGCGATAATACCAGCCGGGATTGCGGTAAACGGGCTGTTCATAGCAGCTTACCTGTTCCTATACAAGCCACTTGGATTCTACCGCGCGCTTGCAGCCGCGTTTCTCGTATGGTTTGCAATAGGGCTTCCGCTTGCCTACCTGCACCTGGACAATTTGCTTTTCTCGGTCCTGGTTGGGGCTCTGTTTTTTGCAATATCAATTCCGCTCCTAAGCCGCTTTCCCCACAGGAAACTGCCCGAGTTCCATTCCAGAAAAAGGGAATTTTTGCTCCGTGCTGCGTTTTCGGGCACAGTTGTCGCAACCGCTGTATTGCTGGGAAAGTTCGGCGGGCCTCTGTGGGGAGGCCTGTTCGCATGCTTCCCAGCTGCGTTTTCATCCTCATTAATCCTTCTCACAAGAAAGCACGGCATAGATTTTGCCGCGTCGGTGGGCAGGGCGATGCCCCTTGGCAACGTCGGGACAGTGGTGTTTGCAGTTGTGTTCTCGATTCTGGCTGCGCCTACGGGTTTTCTGTTTGGCATATCCGCAGGCTTCATTGCTTCGATCGCAACCGGGGTGCTCATCCACATATTCTTCCCGAAATAGCCTTCAACTAGCCTAGCGCGGATGCCATGAGCATTGAAACCGCAAGCACCACTGCCGCAATTACAAGTGCAATCGCCACGTTGCCGCGCTTGAGCTCTTTTACCTCATCTATGTCAGCGGTCAGGGTATCAAGCACCGCAAACGAGATAAATATGGTCAGGATTGCTACCACGAGCCTGAAAACAACCAGCAGGATGTTCCAAAATGCGCCCCAGAGCAGGTCTGCAATTGGCGCATCGACCGAAAGCCCGGCTGCAAAGCGCGCGATTCCCCCTGCAATCATGAGTGAAATCGCAATCACAATCGCCCCGAGCACTATGCCGACCGCCACATTCCCCTTCTTTATTTCCTTTAGCTCCTCAATTCCCTTGGTGAACCAGTCAAATGCCTTCACGCCAGCATAAATGGACGCTACGGACAGCGCCGCGCTTGCGGCCACCTGCACAATAAGCACAGTGGTTTCGGTTGCAAAACTCATTTTACGCACCTCACACGGTGTGGTCATGCCAGCACCTTTCATTGCATCCATTTTCTGCACGGGCTGGCATGCCTTCGGAGCGCCGAAGGTTTGCCACACCGTGCGACTCAATCATATTTCGTGAGCTTCTGCTGCCTCACAGTGATGAGCGTGTTCCACCTGGTCCGGATGTAAGGCCGAAGCTTCGGGTCGCCTGCGTGCGCCTCCAAAAAAGAGCGCGTAATCGGGTCGGACGTGTATCCCGAGTTGAAATCGAACCCCACCACTCCCTTTATCTCCTCGATTATCCGGTCGCGGGTCACTTTTGCCACAATCGATGCGGCGCCGACAATCACGTGCTTGTCGTCCGCCTTGTTCTCGGAAACCACTCTTGCCTTGGTGCGGAAATATTTCTCAATCCTGCCCGCGAACTTCTTTGGCACGTTGTCCGGCGAATCCACATAGACTACCGCCCCCTTCTCAGGGTTTGCGCGGGAGAGAAGCTCTGCAATCTTCATAGCCTCAATCTCGTTTAGCGAGTGGCGCGCCATGAGCCTGTTCAAATCCTCGGCAGAAATCTCCTCAACATAAGTTTGGCAGAGCGCAATAATGTCCTCAAAAAGCACTTCCCGCCTGCGGGGGGTGAGTTTCTTTGAATCCCTTACCCCGAGTTCCTTTAGCTTGTATTCCTCGAACTTGTCGATCGATGCGGCGCAGATTACCATTGGCCCAAGCACGCAGCCCCTGCCTGCCTCATCGACTCCCAAAATCACGCAAAACCCTCCACGCGCCACGCCCAAGCCCGCTGACGCGGGTAGAGGCGTTGCCGATAACAACGCACGCATCCGTCTACCACGCCTCTAGGCGTGGGCGCGTGCCTCCCGAATAGGAGAACGCAGAATAGGTTTTAATTCATGCCTGTAGCTTGCGCTAAGAAGAAAAATGCCCGGAATAGGAAAACTCAGATTCCCTTCTTGTCGATGATGATGTGGTCGCCTGCCGCAAGCACGGTGGTGTAGGCGATTACCAGCATCCCATCCTCCTTCTTCAGCCTGCGCGCCATCTCGTTGTCCAGGTTCGGCTCGACTACAATGCTCTCAATCTTACCAGTCGCCTCGGAAATTTCCAAATCCACCAGCTTCCCAAGGTCATCGCCGTCGTTGGTGATGATTTTCTTGCCAGCTAGCTGCTTCGCGATAAATATTTTCGCCATTACTACCACCTTCAAGTGAACTGTTCCTAATTCTTTATTCATATTTAAATACCTTTTCTTTGGAAGAGGAGAAATATGGTGCAAGCGGTATCGCCTGCGCGCGTTCGCGCGCTATTCAGGCCGGCAAGGGATTCGCACAAGGGCCAGAACGGGGTATTGCTAATCGTCGCGGGAAGCAAGCAGTACCACGGTTCAGCTGTGCTCGCAACTCTTACTGCCACGAAATTCGTAGATTTGGTTTATTTTTCATCCGTTCCGCAAAATAATGCACTAATCAAAAAATTGAAACTCGCAACAGCATGCATAATCACAGTCCCTCGCGCCAGCCTGAAAAAATGGCTTCCAGCCTGCGATGCGGTCCTCGTCGGGCCGGGCCTAGGGCGGGGCAAGCAAGAACGGGCACTGGTCAAATCCCTTCTCCACTCGGGAAAGAAGCTCGTGCTTGATGCGGATGCGCTGCGGGTGATAACGCCAGGCGAATTGAACGAAAACTGCCTAGTTACCCCGCACCCCGGGGAATTTCTGGCCCTTTTCGGCGAAAGCCCAAGCGCAAAAAATGTCCCTGCGCTTGCGAAAAAATACGGGTGCACCATTCTTGCAAAAGGGATTTTGGGCGCAAAGGGAAAGAGGGCGGACGCCATTGCCTCTTTCGATGGCAAAACTGCTTTTTCCTCTGGCGGGAACGCGGGCATGACCAAAGGGGGAACCGGGGATGTGCTTGCGGGATTGTGCGCCGCTTTCGCGTGCAAAAATCCGCTTTTCATTTCCGCCTGTGCCGCAGCTTACCTTAACGGGAAAGCAGGCGAGCTGTGCCACAAAAAATACCGCTTTGCCTATTCCGCCGAGGATTTGGTTGGGGAAGTGCAAATTGCGTATGCAAAAAGCCTGTAAAATTGCCCCTTTATAAAGCTTATAAACCCCTTTTTAAAGCCCAAAAAACCCTTTTTAAAGGGGGGTTTATAAGCCTGTTTCGCAACCGCTACAAACGTGTAGTCACGGGATAAAAGTTATAAACTTGCAAGCGCGCCTTCTAGCACGGAGGGATGATGTTATGGCAAAAATGAGGGATGCAGCGCCAGGAAAGGAGTTTGTTTTCAAGCTTCCCAATGGGGCAATGGTGGGGCGCGCAAAGAACACGATGGAATTCGTGAACATGATAAAAAATGCGCCGCTTGACTGCATACTGTTCCATGCGAAGGGGGGCCACTTCTCGCCATGGCTTGACATGATGGGGGAGAGCGAGATTTCCTCGCGCATAAAGCGCATGCCGGTCAACGACAAGACAATCCGGATTTCGCTGCTGAAAGCCATAGGCAGGTAATTTTTTCACCTGCTTACTGCTTCTTTTTTAATTTCCAATACGAATGGTTACCCTTATGGAAGTAAAAGGGCTATCGCTCAAGCGGGGCATGCGCGCATCAGAGCTTGCAAAACAGATGAAGTGCGCAGGTTTTGGCGCTACCGCCGTGGGCGAGGCATCAGAGCTCTATTCGCAAATGCTTTTTGGGAAGCAGACTATTTTTCTATCTTTCACTTCGAACATGGTTTCCTGCGGATTGCGGGAAGTGTTCGCGCAGCTGTGCAAAAGGAAGATGTGCTCGGCAATCATAACCGGGATAGGCTCGGTTGAAGAGGACTTGATGAAAACCAACTCCTCTTTTAGGCTTGGCACTTTCCATGAGGACGACACAAAATTGCACAAAAAGGGCACAAACCGCATCGGGAACATCCTTGTTGAAAACAGCCATTACATGTGGCTCGAGAAAAAGCTGCAGCCTTTTTTCGAGCAGGAATACCAAAAGCAGAAGTCCTTGGGAAGGCCGCTTGCGCCGCACGAGCTTATTGCCGACCTCGGTTCTCAAATAAAGGATGAGAACTCTTTCCTTTACTGGTGCGTTAAAAACAGCATCCCGGTATTCTGCCCGGCCCCAACCGACGGGGCATTCGGGCTGCAGGCGTATTTCTTCCGGCAAAAAAGAACGGATTTTGCAATCGATGTCGCAGGCGATCTCACCAAGCTTGGCCAGCTCGTGCTTGATGCGGATAAGACCGGCGGGGTGGTGCTGGGCGGCGGGTTTGCAAAGCACCACCTGTTGGGCGCGAACATACTTCGTGGCGGTCTGGATTCCGCAATTTATGTGGGCACCGGCACCCAATACGACGGCTCGCTCTCGGGCGCAAGGACAAATGAGGCGGTAAGCTGGGGCAAGCTTGCAAGCTCGAAAAAAAGCGTGTATGTTGAGGCGGACGCGGCAATCGCATTCCCCCTAATCATGTGCGCTGTCATAGACAGGATGGAATGAACTGATGCGAAGGGCGGCATAGTGCTCAAGTGATCTCATGGTAGACGGCTGGATGCTCTCAATAATCGCAAGCGCTGCTGCAGGCTTCCTGGTGAAGCTTGCGGACGATCATGCTGAGGCCGGGGTCACCACGAGCGCGGCTTATGCGCTGGCGATATTATACGGCGCATCTATAGGCGCGGTGTGCTACTTCTACCCCCCGATGCTCACATTGTGGCTCGCGGCGCTTGCAGGGGTGATTGCCGCAGGCAAGATTGACAGCTCAATCCACCTAACAGGTGTTGCGACAGTTGGCGTCTCATTGTTCCTCATCTCGTTCGACAGCCTTCTCTCCAACATCTGGCTGGCATACGCAATCCCGTTCCTGCTTGCATCCTTTGCGGATGAGCGGTTCCACGAGTCCGAGAACAAGCTCTTGCGGCAGATTGCAAGCAGGAGGCTGTTTTTGGATGCCGCAGTCCTGCTTGTCACTGCGCACTATACCCTGCTTCACATCCCGTCAAACGGGAATGCCGTTGCAATCGAGGACTACATGTTCGTAATCACCCTCTTCTGCTTTGACATCGCCTATTTCATCGCTTCGCGGCTCTCGGGAAGGCTGGTCCCAAAACGCCCACTTGCGGCGCAGGATGAGGAGGAGCAGGCAGTTTCGGTGCAGACTTCCCAAACCACCTCCAGCCCGGCGCAATAGGCGCCGGAAAACCCAAAAGGGTTTTACGGGAGTATTGCAAGGCAATCACGACCGGAAACTCACTCCCAAACCCCTTTTAAACCACCCAAGCCAAATCCATGCCATGGATTTGCTTTTTGCAGCCAAATACCCATTCACAACAGGCGCGAGGTCAGCGCTTTTGGAATCCGGAATTTCGATGGATGAGGACACGCTGCAATCCGGGTACGAGCGCGCGACCGTTGCCCTCTCCACTGGCAAACTGCCGAAAATTGCGGCTGAGCTCCAATCCGCGCTCGTTTCGCAAATCGCAAGCTATGCATCGGCCCGCATGCTCCTGCTCGCGCTCAACAACCGCTACCTCACAAACCGCTATGCGGTGGCTGAGGCAAAGCGGGCAAGCGCTTACCTATCCGGCGAATCGGAGCAAAACCTTGAATTGCTTTGCCAGGAGCTTGCTCTCCGATTCGAGAAAAACGGCCGCCAATACCTGCTTCCTTTCCCAGAATACCTCCGCTTCAACCCGCATTCGGTCGATTATAGGCTCTCGAACCGGAAAATCTCAGGCGGGCTGGTGCAGGTTTCGCCGCACGAGCGCATCAGGATAATGGAGGAGGCGATAAAGGCAAGGGTCGGGAAGCTGCCTGACGCAAAGGTGCCTGCATCTGTGCAGCCGCTTGCAAAAAAGCTCCTGCTGCACCTCCCCCGCGAGGAGCTTGCAACCGTGAAGCTTGATTCCTCGAATTACCCGCCCTGCATACAGAACATGCTAGTGCGCCTGCGGATGAGCGAGAACCTGCCGCATACTGCCAGGTGGACGCTTGCAGTCTACCTGCTGCGCTCAGGGATGAAGCCCGAGGAGATAATCGGGCTTTTCAAGAACGCGCCCGACTATTCCGAGGGCACCACGCGCTACCAGGTCGAATACCTCAAGCAAAAAGGGTATGCAATGCCATCTTGCGTCACCATGGACAGCTACGGCATCTGCGTCGCGCGCTGTCGGTGCGCAAGCCCGGTGCATTACAGGAAAGAGAAGCACGGAAGGTTCGCGGAGGCGACAAGGACGGATTTGCAGAAGGGCGAGCCCGGAACGCCATCACAGGAAACCCCAGAGCAGACGCTTGCGAAGAAGAAATGGGAGGATGCGAAGAGCAGGTCGCAGTAAGGCGGTAGATTAGAATGAATTCAGAAGAATTTGTGCAAAGGCTGTTCTCGGACTACTACCGGTCGCACCAGCCTGCTCCAAATTCCCTTGAGAAGCGCGAGTTCGGGTTCGGGGGGTTCGAGAAGAAAATCGAGGCAAGGCACGCTTGGTTCAAGTCACAGGAAGCGCTCTCCAAATTCCTGATTGTGAACACGCCCTTCTACCTCTCCTACTCGGCGGCATACTACGAGTTTCCAGACGCGCGGCCCATGCCAAAGAAAAACTGGCTTGGGGCGGATTTGATATTCGATTTGGACGCCCCTGCGCACGAATGCGGCAAATTCACGTGCCAAATCTGCCTTGAAAAAATCAAGGCTGAAACGCTGAAGCTGATTGAGAATTTCCTAATCCCGGATTTCGGGTTCGCAAAACCGGACTTTGCAATAAATTTTTCCGGCAACCGGGGCTACCACCTGCACATCCGCCACCAGTCCATACTTGAACTTTCGCGCGAGGAGAGGCGCGAGCTTGTGGATTACATTACCGGAACAGGCATCGAATTTGCCTCGTTCTTCCGGACGGACGAGAACAATAGGATCTACGGGCCGCTTCCGACCGATGGGGGGTATTACGGGAAGCTTGCTCGCGAAACGATATCCCAATTGCAGGATGGGAAAGGCGAGATAGTGCAGATACTTGGGAAGAAGTTCGAAAAGCCGCCAAATGCCCAAAAGCTCATTGACGGGATAAGATTAGGCAACTGGGATGCTGTGCGGATAATCGACAAGGAGAAGAAATTCAATGAGATACTTAAAACCCTCACAATCAAGCTCTCGGACCAGGTGGATGCCAACGTGACTGCGGACACAAGCAAATTGATTCGGGTTCCCAACTCGCTGCACGGGGGGAGCGGATTGTGCGCAATCGATGTGAAGAAGGGCATTTCGGATTTCAATCCTCTCTCGGATGCAGTAGTGCTCCCAGCTACTGAAGTGAAAGTGGAAATAAGCGAGCCGGTCCCGAAAATCGAGATGAAAAATCAAACATTCGGCCCGTACGGAAAGGATGCGCAGATAACGGTTCCTGCATATTTCGCAGCTTACCTGATTTGCAAGCGTGCCGCAGCGATAGGCTAGCAGTTGCCTATTTATTCCTTGACTGCCAATTAACCCCTTCGGGAGAGCTATGGTGGAAGTTTACGATTACCGGCGGCTTCGCGAACTGCAGCACCAGGAGCGCGACTCCTCCGCACTTGTCTCATTGCCTGCGGAATTCTACTCCTCAATATTCGAGCTGGTCGCAAAAAAGCGCCTTGAAGTGGAAAAATCCCACTCGCTCCACGAGATAAAGGAATACGAGAACATGCTAAAGGTGATAAAGGATTTGCATGCGATGAGGACGAGGAAAGTGGTGTTCCGGGCGCTTGGGGCAGGGCATAAGCACGAAACAGCGGGGATGACCAAGGAGGAGCACGCGCTCTATGACTCGGTGTGCGGGCTTCTTGAGGGCAACGGCTCGCTTCTCGAATCAGCGGTCGCAAGCCAGTCTCTCCGGCCGCCGCACGAACCCGTCGGGATTAAAAAGCTTCGAATCCTAAAGGAGATTCCTGCTTTCAAGGGAGCCGACAATTCGGTTTACGGCCCGTACAAGCCAGGCGAGGAGCAGGAATTGCCGCCTTCAGAGGCTGAAATACTGCTTCGCGGCAAGCTCGCCGAAACAATTTAGAAAAAGGTGCATAAGGTGAAATATCCCAAACAGATGAACACATACTGCCCATTCTGCAAACATCACACGTCCCACAACGTGAAGCTTGCCTCAAAGGGGCGCGCCCGCTCGATGGCGGTCGGCAACCGCAAGCACGAGCGCAAATTGCTCGGGCACGGGGGCAAGCGCGCAGGCGAAAAAACAGTCAAGAAGCAGGGGAAGAGGCAGAAGGTCACACTTGAGTGCAGCCAGTGCAAGAAAAAGCACGAGCGCGTGGTCGGCACTAGGACGAAGAAGAAGCTGGAAGTCGGGAAAGAGAACTAGCGTGATTTTTATGGGAAAAAGCAAATTCTTGCGCGTGAAATGCAAATGCGGCAACGAGCAGATAATATTCGGGAACGCCACGTCGGCCGTGAAATGCCTGGTGTGCAACACTGAGCTTGGCAGGCCCACTGGCTCGCGCTTTGAGCTGCACGCAAAGGCGGTGCAGGTGCTATAGGATGCCCCAGATGCCCGAGGTGGACGAGCTTGTCTTCGCAACTGTGCGAAAGATAATGCCGTACGGGGCATTCTGCGTGCTTGACGAATATGGCGCCCGAGAGGCTTTCCTGCACATATCCGAAGTTGCGCCGCGCTGGATCAAGAACATACACGAGTTTTTGCACGAGGGCCAGCACCTTGTTGTGAAGGTCTACCAAATCGTGCCTGAAAAGGGGCAGATTGACGTCTCATTAAAGCGCGTTTCGGACTCCGAGCGCAAGCGCAAGACCGAGAGCACAAAGAGGCTGAGGCGTGCGGAGAAGCTCTTCGAGGTCGCAACCAAGGGCTCTGGCGCAAAGCCTGCCGACATATCCCGCGCAAAAGCCGAGCTTGAGGCAAGCTTTGAGGATTTGTACGCTGCGCTTGAGGCAATCGCATCAGAGGGTGAGGCGGCGGTAGCGAACCTCAAAATCGAGAAAAAGGTCCTCTCCTCGCTTGTCGAGACCACGCAAAAGGCGATGAAGAAGGCGAAGGCAAAAGTCGGCGGGGTGCTCAAGGTCTACTCTTATGCGCCCGACGGTGTGGAAAAGGTGCGGACGCTGCTCACATCCATCTCCCCCCCGCCAGGCGCAGAAGTCTCGCTCACATACATAGGCGCCCCGCAGTACAAGCTTCTGGTTTTGGCTGCGGATTACAAGGCTGCAAGCAAGGCGCTTAACGACATAATCGCATCCGCGCGCTCCAAATCCTCCTCCACCCTGTTCGTAGAGTTCACGCAAGGGGAGGGGGAGAAGGAATGAGAAAGATGAGGAAGTGCGCAGGTTGCGGCAGATACACTTTGCGCGAGGAGTGCCACGCAAGCACTAAAAGCGCGCACCCCCCAAAATTCTCGTTCCAGGACAGGTTCGCAAAATTTCGGCGTGCGATAGTTTTTTCCGCCGGAAAGCCGCAAGGCGGCTTTACGGACTTGCAACGCAGTTGCATGGTCGCGCCCGAAAGGGACAGGCGGGGAAACTAAATGGACAAGACATCGATAATCGAGCTCAAAAAAGTAACAATCAAAAAGCCGGTACTGGTGGAAGGGCTGCCTGGAATCGGGCTTGTGGGCAAGCTTGCGGCAGACCACTTGATAAAATCCTCAAAGGCAGAGCGCATTGCTGATGTAATCTCCCCGCATTTCCCGCACCAGGTGATAATGCAGAAGAACGGCGTGATGCGGATGCTCAAGAACCGCATCTACCTTATCCCGGGGAAAAAGAATGACGTGCTGGTTCTTGTTGGGGATGTGCAGGCAATCACAAGCGAGGCGCAGTACGAGGTGTGCGGCGCAATACTTGACTGGTTTGAGAAGAAGGGGGGAAAGACGGTTATCACGCTTGGGGGATACGGGACCGGCAAATCCCCTACCACCCGGCGCGTATTCGGCTCCGCAAGCCACAAAACGCTCATTTCGGAATATTCGAAGCACGGGATAGTTTTTGGCGAGAGCCGAGGCTCCATTATAGGGGTTGCGGGCCTGCTGCTCGGGCTTGGGAAGCTGCGCGGAATGAATGGGGCTTGCCTCATGGGCGAAACGCATGGCGCATACGTGGACCCGAAATCCGCGCAGGCGGTGCTCGAGGCGCTTTCCAAGGTCCTGGACATGAAAATAGACATTTCAAAAATTGAGGAGCGCGCAAAGAAAGGGGAGCAGTTCATGAAGCACATGGAGCGCCAGGCGCAGAAAGCGACCGAGGGCGCGCTTCCGGAAAAGAACGAACTTTCCTACATACGCTAAAAAACAGGCGCTGCCTAATTGCCTTGGGTGGTTTTGATGGCTGCGGCACTCGCACAATCGTTTGGGCCCGAGCGCGCTGAAGAGCTCCGGTTCTCAACACAGGTTGCAGGCTCAAGCATCCAGTCGCAGCTCTCGGAGCTCTCATCGGCGCTTGAGCACGCAAAGGAGATGCCCCAGAACATACTTGTGAAGGCTGATTTCGCGCTTGCATCGGCTGTTGCAACCTACCTCGCTCAGGGGATTGCAAAAAAGATGACTGCAAGGCGCGCGGAGCACTCGGCAGAGCTTGCGCGCGCCACAGCGGATTTGATCAGCCCAAACCTGACAGTTGCGCTTTCCTCCTCGGGCCCGGTAAAAGTCGCAGCCGCGCTTCGCGCAAGCGCAGGCAGGATTGAGAAAACGGTTCCGGTTTCGAAAAAAGCCTAAGCGTCCTGATAGCTTTTTATTCCAATTGCCCGATAGCTAGTCTATGCGGGGCCAACTGTCCGCAGAAATGCTCATCCTTCTTGCAGTGCTTATAGCAGTAGTCGTGATAGTTGCCTCCCAGCTCATCAAAACCGCGGACAAGGCATCAGGCAAGGTGGACACTGCATCAGAGGCCGTGTTCAACAAGACCGATTCGGCGATAGGGGCTGGCTCCAAAAAAGATATAGGGGAAACATGCATCTCAGATGAGGAGTGCAGGACAGGCTCCTGCGACATCATCTCCTCGCGGTGCTCATGATGCGAAAGGGGCAAGTTTCCCTTGAAATGCTCCTCCTTCTCTCAGTGATGGTCGGGGTCCTCTACCTGTCGCTCTCGCTCCTCTCAAGGACATATTCGCTTGGCTCCGCTTCGATTGGCAATGCGGCCTCGGAATCGCTCCTGCGCGGCATCGCCACGGCTGCAAACGAGGTATGCGCAATGGGCGAGGGCAATTCAAGAATTGTCGAGTCAAGCACTATTTTCTCCCTATCGTACGCAGACGGCTCCCTTTCCCTTTCAAACGGAAAATGGCAGTTCTCGCGCAAAGTGGACTGCCTTATTGTTGCCCCACAAGATTCGATTTCAGGCAAAATTCTGGTGAAAAACACAGGCCCATCCGTTTCAATTAGCCAATTTTCTCCCGAATAAAAATACGCATGATTATAAACTGCATTCGCGCCAATTTTTGCATGGCGACCTACATCGAAATCATCACTTCACCAAACTGCCCGCATTCTCCCAAGGCTGTGCGGGTGGCGCAAAAGGTGGTTTCAGAGATGAATTCGGTGATACTCCACGAAGTTAGCATGATAACCGAAGCCGGGAGGGCAAGGGCGGAGCAGTACGGGGTGGAATCGACTCCCGCAATAGCGGTGAACGGGCAAATCGCATACGTGGGCGTGCCTGGGGAAAAGCGGCTCAAGCACATAATAGATGATGCGGTAAGGGAGGAGCGCCAGAAAACAAATTACTTCTTTTGAGCGTGCCTGTAGGTATACCCCTTCTGTGAAATGCCTCCGAACAGCTGCAGGAATTGCTCAATGCCCCAGCCAAGCACGGTGCGCACGAAACCCTTGTGCTCAAACCTCCGCGGCGACATCCAAATTTTCATCCTCGGATCAAACATCATGCTTGTGCCAGCCCTAAGAAGCCTCCTGCTCAATTCCGCATCCTCTATCCGCACATCCCGAAACGCCCCCACCTTCCAGAATAGGGCTGCGCTGTAAGCCGAGTTTGCGGCAGTCACGTAATAGGGCCTGCCCCCGAAGAAAAGCGCCCCAAGCAGGTTCGTGAGTGCAAACACCCCGTTTGAATAAACATCGTACCAGAATTTGCCGTAAGAAACAGGGCCGCATACCACATCGTATCCTTGCTCGAACCCCTGCAAAATGAAATAAAGCCAGCCCCTTGGCACTGTGGTGTCGCAATCAAGGAATGCCACGTATTTCCCCCTTGCAACCTTCGCCCCGCGGTTCCTTGCAATCGAAATCCCGTGCGTTTCCTTCTCAAGCAGCACCCTTGCCCCGAGTTTTTTTGCAATTTCCACTGTGCTGTCCGTGCTGCCCCCATCCACCACGATTATCTCATACCTCTCGCGCGAAAGGTGGCATCCCCTGACCGATTTTATGCACTTTCCAACGAACTTCTGCTCGTTCACAGTTGGAATCACTACTGAAATTAGCGGCCTTCCCATGCATTACACAAGAAGCAGCTTCGAATAAAAATCTTCTTTTGTCCGCGGCCCGACCAGGTATGTTTTCACTCCAGCCGCATTGCCCGCAAGCAAATCCACCTGCTGGTCGCCGAAATAAACGGCCTGCTTGTGCAGCACCCCCAGCCTCCCGAGCGCAAGCCTTATCATGTCCGGCGCTGGCTTTGCCGGGGCATCAAAGTGCGTGACCACTGCATCGAAACAATTGGTGAGTGCAAAATGCGCAAGCACGTTGTACGCGGAGGCTCTCCGGTTGGTTACAAGCGCAACCTTATGGCTCTCCTTTATCCTGGGGAGCAGCCCTGCAACAGGCGCAAGCCTCATGTACGGGATGGTCTCAAGCGTCGCAGTCACGGTCCGCTCATGCATCCTTGCGAGCAATTCCCTATCCTTTACCTCCGGAAGAAGCAACCGAATCGTCTCATCCGCAGGCTTCCCGAAATGGCTGTGTATTTCCGCCTCCTTGGGCTTGGGAAACCCAAATTCGGAAATGACGCGCTGGAACATTTTTGCCACTCCGGGCTCAGAATCCACAATCACCCCGTCCAAATCGAACAGAACCGCCTTTAGCATAAAACCAATCCGATATCGAATCTAGCTTTTAAAATAGGGGATGCAAATCCGATTGATGGCAGTAGAACTCGAGCTGGACAAGCAGCATAAAAAAGTCCTGGTAAAGGAGCCTGCATCCGTTACCTCAATGGTCACTGGGCATTATGGGTACATGAAAAAAGGGACTGTGGAGCTGTTCCCAGAGGAAGCGCTCTACCTAATGGACATCCGGAACGCAAAATGCCATGATTCCGCGCTCAACCAATGCTCTTTCAACGAGGTTGCCGGCCTGTTTGAATGCAAGAAGCAGATGGCGCGCTACTTCACTTACAAGGATTGGCGCGACCGGGGCTTGATTGCAAGGCAGGTTTCCGAAATTTGCGAGAAATACGGCAGGAACGCTGTGAAAAAATACCCGGCAGGCTCGTTCTTGATGGACAAGTTTGCAATGCAGGCGCGCTTCTTCCCTGACGACCTCTGGAGCATAATAGACGATGAGGCTGTGGGGAAAGAGCTTTACGACCGTTACTGGTTCGGGCAGTTTGGCACATACAAGGCGGAGCAGCGCGGCAAGCTCTCCAAGCTTGATGCGTATGAGGCGCTATTCCTCATGCGGCACTGCAACCTTCACCTCTCCAATTCCAATGAGCACGAGCTGATAAAATACGCAAAAAGGCAGCACAAGGACTTTTTGCACCTGTACGAGGTTTACGAGGACTGGAGGCTGCGGGGCTTCGTTCTCAAGACCGGGTTCAAGTTCGGCACGCATTTCCGCATATATTTCCCGGGCGCATCCCCCTCCCGCTCAAACGATGAATGGATACACTCAAAGCATGTGATCCATGTATTCCCCCGCGATTCGAAAATGCTCATTTCAGAGTGGTCGCGCGCAATCCGGGTTGCGCACTCGGTGAAAAAAACCTTCATACTTGCGATTCCTGGGGAGAAGAAAAAGAAAAAAATCGAGAAAAAAGACCCGTTTGCCACAACGCTGGATTTCCTGCTCTATCATCGCCACAAGGGCGGGATTGAGAACCCGAAGGACGGGAAACCAAAATACCTGATGTTCTCCCTTTCCGAGGAAGAATATATAGGGGGCGAAGAGCTTGCGGAAGCGATAGAGGATTGCAAGCGCATCGGGCTTGAGCTCCTGCTTGCGATTTCAGACAGGGAAACATCTGTCACTTATTACGCAATCAAGCGGCTTGAACTGCCCGGAAGCAAATACGAATATTACGAAATTGAGTGGGAGCAGCCGTAAAGCACTCTTTAATACCTTCCCGCCCCAATCCATTCATGGACCCGGAATTCGTCGAGTTCTGCATTGCGCAAGGCGCCCTCTCTTTTGGCGAATTCAAGCTCAAGAGCGGCAGGGTTTCCCCATATTTTTTCAATGCAGGATTGTTCAATTCAGGGTACGCAATTGAAAAATTGGGATACCATTTCGCAAAGAAAATTTACGATACGCTGCACCCAAGCGAATATGACATGATTTTCGGGCCAGCATACAAAGGGATTCCGCTTGCTGTTGCAACCTCAATCGCGCTCTCACATGAGTTCGAAATCGACAAGCCGTATTGCTTCAACCGCAAAGAGGCAAAGGACCACGGGGACATGGGCGTGTTCGTCGGGGCGCAGCCCAAGGACGGCTCCCGCATGGTGCTTGTTGATGATGTATTCACCACTGGGGGCGCAAAGGAAGAGGCGATTGCGCAGCTCTCCTCGGTTGCCAAAGTGTCCATTGCGGGCGTGTTCATAGCGCTTGACAGGCAGGAGAAAAACGAGCAGGGGGCAAACTCAATCAAAGCATTCGAGGGGAAATACATCACAAAAGTGCATTCTGTTGCAAATGCAACCGAAATATTCGATTATTTGAAAGGGCGGAAATTGGGCAAGGCAAAGAAAGTGATTGTGAAGCAGGATTTGTACGACAAGTTCCTGCAGTATCGCAAGCAGTATGGGGTTTAGGCATGGGCAGGGAAAAAACCTACAGTGAATTCCTCTGCTCCTCTGCGCTTTCCAGCAAAAGCATCCTATGCTTCGGGCTCGACCCGGTGCTTGAGAAAATTCCGGAATCAGTAGCCGGGGATATTACCGAGCGCATCACGGGCTACTTCTCGCAAATAATCGATGCTACCCTCATACCGCCCAATCCCTCAATTTCCGCGCTCAAGCCAAACATAGCATACTTTGCGCAATACGGGTTTGAAGGGCTTCTTGCGCTTGAGCAGCTCATGGGCAAGTACAGGGGCAAATTGCCCATAATACTCGACGCAAAAAGGGGCGACATAGGCTCAAGCTCCGACGCATACGCGCGCGAGGCTTTCGGGGTTTGGGATGCGGATGCGGTCACAGTTTCCCCTTACATGGGCAAGGATTCGCTCCAGCCGTTCCTAAACTACTGCCAATCCCCTGAGAACCGGGGGGTATACGTGCTCTGCCGCACTTCGAACCAGGGCGCAAAGGATTTCCAGTCGCTCTACACTGAAGACGGGAAAAACAGGGTATTTCTGGAAGTGGCGGATAAGATTGCGAAATGGGGTTCGGATGGCACTGGCGCGGTAGTGGGTGCCACTGATACTGAAGAGCTTGAGAAAATCTGCTGGATACTCTACGATTCAGGGAAAAAACTGCCGCTTCTAATCCCGGGCGTGGGGGCGCAGGGGGGTTCTGCCTCCGAAGTGGCAAAAGTGCTGCGCACAGTAAGCGCTGCAGACCTCCCATTGCACAGGATAAACTCCTCATCAGCCATCTCTTATGCTTACCAAAAAGCCCAAACCGATGATTTTGTCCATGCAGCTCTCGACGAAATAGGCAAGCTGAACCGGGAAATAGGCAAAATTGCTTAGAGGCAGTCCAATAATTCTACGAACTATCTTTCTAGCAGTAATTAATAGCGGAAGTTCAATAATAATACTACTTTAGAGTACCCGAGTATAGTTACACCCTGCTATTTTTATTCATCACTTTACAGGCTACCACAAAATAGGCTTTTTATCGCTTAGAACCGATGCCAAATATGTCCCACCTTAGGTCCTTTCTCTTTTCAAGCTCTCCAGCCAATTGGGCAATAAGTGCAGCCTTTATCTCCTTGTACTTATCCTGCTCCAGAACCCCATTCCCTATTGCATAGGTCAAATTTTTCGCATTGAAGCAGAACATCGAATCCCTCACATTTTCGCAGTTGTGTGAAAAATAGGCGTCAGAGCAGCTCTCGCACCCGTCGCACTCGAATGCCCTTGTCATTTTCTTCGAATAGAAGCATTTTACGCAAAATGAGGAGTCGAATACGCATGCAGAGCCAAACACCTGCTCCGAAACAGAGGACCAGAAGCAGTACGCACATTTTTTGCACCAGGTGAACGCGGAGCCGCAGTAGCAATCCTGCGCGTTTATCACGACCGAGCAGTCGCGCAGGTTGATTGCCTGCCCGGCCACCTTATCAAGGTTCATGTAAGCCACTGGGTGCAGAACATTTGCTGCAGTTTCCGCATCCACCGAAAGCCTCCCTAACGCACCCTCTCCAACCCCTACCTTCCCAATCCCCCTAAGCTCGTCGTCTGTGGCCATCCTTTTGGAAAAATCATGCAATTTGAGCATGTGCACTCGATATCCGCAGCTTATTGTCCTGCTTCCGGAGAGCGCGGATGGATGGATTTCGTTCATTGGCACGTGTTTTGAGAGGTAGCCTGCATAATCCTCAATTCCCGAGAGCTTTTTTCCAAGCAACAGCCCTGTGGTTTGCGAAAACGCCTTTTCCACAGGCTCAAGTGAAGTGGGAACCTCCATTTCCTTTGCAAATTTCAGCCGTGAATCCGGCCTGTATTCTCCAGCTTTCTGCAGGAGCTCCAGAATTGAGAAAACCCTGCCATTTTTACGTATGTGCTCTGCAATTTCCGAAACAAGCTTTTTCTTGAGCGCAAGGTACTTCTCTTTCAGCAATTTTGTATTCCCAATCAAATACGAATCATTCTCAGCTCCAAAGCAGAACATGCAGTCATGGCAGTTTTGCACCTTTGCGCAGTAGTAGCAGTCGAACAATGCCTCGACCATGTGGCACTCGAAGCACCGCGTCATTTCCGCGCCAGTGGACTTTGCCGCATGGATGTTCTTGTCCGAGCCCATCATCCCGAAAACATGGTCGCATCGTCGCACATACTGGGCATACGCCACATACTTGGAATCAAATACCATGGTGGAACCCAGCACGAAATGGCTCTCTGCCACGCTGCTTGAGTCTGCCACGTTGCTTGAGTTCCCCAAAATCACGTTTCCTGTAAAGTAAACCCGCTCCCCCAGCGCTTCTATCACGCTGTCGATGTCCTTCATATCATTTATGGAGAGGGGCTGGAACTTTGCCCCGAAATCAACCTCGTCAAACGCCCGGAACCTCGCAGTTTTCGAGTAATCATTCTGCGAGAGCGTCACATCTTTCCCGGAAACAGAGGATTTCTCGTTCCGCACCCTGTCCTCGTATTCCGCAAGCCATTCTGCGCAGTCCGAAATATCTCCTGCCTCCTGGCCAAAAAGCACCCTGCAGGTAGCTTTCCACGCCTTGTTCACCGCATCATATGCAGCCGATGCCATAGTCCCCTAGCCCCTATGCGAACCGATATTGTAAATGTCGAGCTTGAGGTCTTTTTTCGCCGCAAGCTCCGCAACAATCTTTTCCAGCACGAGCTTCTTTAGCCTCGCAAACTCCTCTTTCCCAACCTCGACATTCCCGACTGCGTATTTGAGGTTTTTCACGTTGAAGCAGAACATGGAATCCCGAACGTTTTCGCAATTATGGCAGAAATAGCAGTCGGAGCAATCCCTGCTAGAATCCACCTCGAAACATCTGCTAAGCTTGATGGACTGGTAGCAATGGATGCAAAATGAAGAGTCAAACAGCACCCCGTTCCCGAAAATATGTTCCGAGCTTCGGGGCCAGAAATTGTACGCAGAATACTTGATTTGCACGCATGGTGCGCACCGGTATGCGTCGCTGCTATATGCATATGACATGCAGTCTATCACGTTCCTGTTTGTCCCGTCATGGAAGTCAAGGGCGATGTAGGCTATTTTCCCTACGAACTCATGCGCATTTTCCAATAAAATCCTCTCAATGCCTTCCTGCGACTTTGAACGCTCCACGAGCTTGAGCGCATCCTCCTCCGTAACCGTCCTTTCCTTTGGAACCGCCAGGTAGTTGGCATAATTCCCCACGAACAGACCCCTGCCGCTTAGCACGGATTTCCTCGGCTCGCCCTGCTGAATGCGCTTTGTAAGCCATTTTGAATAGGTTTCAAGGCCCGGAAGTTCAGTTCCAAACAGCACTCTAGATGCCCTTGAAAAGGCCTCGTCTATGGGTGTCAGGCTCGTCTTCTCCCCATCGCTTGCGCTCAAATGTCCTGCGACAGCAGCTTTCGCCTCCTCAGGTTCATAATCGCTCTTTTTTACAATATCCAAGAGCGAAGGCAGCTTTTTTTTGTCTTTGAGCTCTCCAACCATCTGCTCAAGCAATCGCTTCTTAATCTCCAAATACTTTAACCGCTCAAGCTTCACGTTGCCTATCGCGTGCCTTGCAGAGCGCAGGTTGAACGAGAAGAAGCAGTCCGAGCAGTTGTTCAGGTTGAAGACATAGTAGCAGTCCGTGCAGTTTGCGCTCATCCAGAACTCGAAGCAGCGCCTTGAGCGATAGGTGTCGTTGCATCGGATGGTGTGCGTCGATTCTCCCGGCGCCGCGCACCCGAAAGAATACTCACAAAGCCTTGCCATGCTGCTAAACGCTATGTATTTCGAGTCCCCGATTTCGGATGAGCCATAAACATAGTAACTGTCTGAAACATTTGAGCTTTTTTCCACGAATTTTGAATTGCCAAGGACCATGTTCCCAGTGTAACAAATCCGCTCCGAAACCGCGTCAACCAGCGAATCAATATCCTTAATCTCATTCATGCCCAATGGCTCCGCCCTCTTGCTAAAATCAACCTCCTCAAACCCCATCCTTTTCGAGCCCTTAGGGTATTGGTCCGATGCGAATGTGACTTCCTTTCCTGAAATAGACGATTTGGCCGTGAAAACCGGGTCAGCCATGTCAGCCAGCCATTCGGAATAATCGGTAAGCTCGCCAATCTCCTGCCCGAACACTATCCGGGAAGTCGATTTCCACGCGCGATTGAGCAGGTTGTAAGTTTCGCTTGGCATCATCTGCACCCAATATTGTAAATATCCCATTTCAGATCCTTCTTTTTCTCAAGCTCATCCGCCATCTGCGAAACAAGCGAGCTTTTTACTTTCTTGTAAGTTTCAACCTCAAGCGCGGCATTCCCAATCGCATTTGTCAGGTTTTTCGAATTGAAGCAGAACATTGAATCCCTCACATTCTCGCAGTTGTACAGGAAATACCCATCCGAGCACCCCTCGCACGAGTCGCACTCGAATGAGCGCATCATCTTTTTCGAGAAATGGCATTTGAGGCAGAACGAGGAATTGCGCACCACATTCCCGCCGAACACTGCCTCTGCATTCGAAGTCCAGAAGCAGTGCGAGCATTTCTTGGACCAGATGAACGCAGAGCCGTGCATGCAGTCCTGGCAATCAATCGCAACGGACGCATCAAGGCAGTTTATCACCTGCCCCGCAACCTTATCCATATTTGTATAGGCAACCGGGTGCAGGATTCCGGCAGCAGTTTCGAGGTCGAATTCTAGCCTCTCCGCATCGTTTGCTTCAATCCCAAACTCCCCAATATCTATCATTTCCTGCTCGCTTGCAATCCTCTTCCCAATCGAATATAGTTTTGAAAGATGGGTGCGGTAGCCGCAGGTTATCACATCTGTTCCGGAAAAGGGCGATTTGGTGGTGATGTTCTTTGGCACGTGCTTCTGCAAAAATGAATCGTACGAATCAATGCCAGAAAGCGATTTTCCGAATAGGAGGGAAGTGGTATTCTCAAAAGCTTTCTCGAGAGGTGCAATATTGAACGCTTTTTCCTTCTCTTGCTTGAATTTCAGCCTTGCATCGGGCGCATATTTCCCTGTTTTCTCAATCAGCGCAAGCAGCGAGAACACCCTCCCATTTTTCTTAAGCTCCTGTGCCATTTCCGAGAGCAGCTTTCCCTTGAGCGCAAGATAATTGTCCTTCGGAAGCTCGGTATTGCCAATCATGTTGCTCTTGTTCCTCGTTCCGAAGCAGAACATGCAGTTCTGGCAATTCTGCGATTTCGCGCAGTAGTAGCAGTCCGCAAGCACCTCTACCATATGGCACTCAAAGCATCTTTTCAGTTCGCTTCCCATGCACTTTACAACGTGTATATCCTTTTCCGCCCCATACAGGCCGAAGCAGTATTCGCTCAACCCAACGTAGCGCGAGTATCCAATGTATTTCGAATCGTTTACAATCGTGGAATCAAGCACGAAATGGCTGTCTATAACCCCACTCGAGTTTTGAACATGCGAGGAATTCCCAAGTATCATATCGCCTGCGTAGAACGCCCGGTCGGAAATGGCCTGCGCAATGCTGTCAATGTCCTTCATCTCGTTTATGGAAAGAGGGGCGAACCTTTTCCCGAAATCAATCTCATCATATGCTGCTACATGCGCCCCTTTTGCGTAATCATTTGCTGAAAGCGTAACCTCTTTGCCCGAAATTGCGGATTTTTCAATCCTAAGCTCCTCCTCATATTCCCGCAGCCAGTCCGCGCAATCCTCAAGCTCGCCTGCCTCCTGCCCAAAAAGGACTTTGCACGTGGATTTCCATGCCTTGTTCATGATATTGTAGATTTCAGTTGCCATCCAAACCAGGGTTATTTCTTCACCAGAGGAATAAAAAGCGTTTGTGACTTTCACCTTTTCCAACCCAAATCCACTAACCCTTATAAGCGCAGCCTTCATCGGATAAGCTGGAGGTTAGCGTACATGCGCATTGCAATGCTAGGGTGGGAATTCCCGCCATTCGTGTCCGGCGGGCTAGGCACTCATTGCTACGAGCTGACAAATGCCCTTGCAAAAAAAGGGATAGAAATCGACTTTTTCATGCCGCTTGTGCTCAACAGGCGGAACGGGAAAAACGGGGTCAAGCTGCCCTCCAACATGCGCATAATCGAGGTGTGCGAAACCACGCTCATGCCCTACATTTCCCCAAGGACAGGAAGGCTGCGCATGGACCTGTCGCAGGCAGTCTGGCTCTACAACAACGAGCTGGTCAGGGTGGTGGAAAAGCTCCATGCGGAACGCAAATACGACCTGATACACTCGCACGACTGGCTCACAGCCCGCGGGGCGCTTACCCTGCGAAAGAAGCTTGGCATTCCGCTTGCTGCCACGTTCCACTCAACTGAATATGACAGGACCTCGAACCCATGGGACTTCATAGTGAACCTTGAGCGCGAGGCATTGGCAGGCGCGGACCGCATAATCGCAGTCTCAAACCGCACAAAGGAGCAGCTTGTGCGGATGGGCGCGGACATTGGCAAAATCCGCGTAATTTACAACGCCGTGGATTACACCAAATTCGAAATCCGCAACGGGAATGGCAACGGGCCGTACGAGCACCGCAAGAAAGGGAAGAAAATCGTGCTATTCCTAGGCAGGCTCTCGGAGCAGAAGGGGCCGGTTCAGTTCCTGTATGCCGCAAAACGCGTGCTTGAGAAGCAAAAAAACGTGGTATTCCTGGTTGCAGGAACTGGCGACATGCTCCCGCTTCTCATCAACCTAACAATACAGCTTGGCATAATGGACGATGTCATCTTCCTGGGCTACATATCTGATGAGGACCAGCGGAGGATTTACGCAATGTCGGACCTGTATGTGATGCCTTCCACATCAGAGCCGTTCGGCATAACTGCACTCGAGGCGATGAGCGCAGGGGTCCCGGTCATAATTTCCAAAACATCCGGTGTGGGCGAGATAGTGAAGTCCGCGCTGCGGGTTGATTTTTGGGACATAAACGGCATGGCGCAGCGGATGCTTGCGGTGCTCCAGTTTGAGCCCCTCACAAACGTGATGGCTCCGATGCAGATGCAAGAAGCGCGGCTGCACACCTGGGACAAGGCCGGCGAGCAGACGATTTCAGTTTACAACGAACTGGTTTCGATGGTGAAGGCAAGGCAGTAAGAACTCTCTTGCATGCTACAGTTTTTTCAATACGACCTGCACGAGCCAAGATTGCAGCTTCCGGAACAGCAGTCATTGCCGAGCAGGCAGGACTCCCCCACCTCCCTGCACGATTGCGGGCAGCGCAGCACAAGGGGCTGCTCTGGCTTCTGCATTGAATTGATTATGCCGGCTGCATTGAACGCCAATTTCAATGAAACTGAGCAAACCCCGCTTTTTGATTTTAAGGAGGCAGGTATGGAAATTGTCACTGAAGTGTCCTTGCCAAGGAAGCTTGATACTTGGTGCGCTGTGCCATCAACTATCACAGTGTTAAGCTGTGCGCTATCACCGTTGTTCCTGACAAGGAGGATCAGGTCCCCGTTATCGCGCACGCTTGCGCCCGAGAGCGAAAAAGGCCTGGCGGACTTCCAATAGGCTTCGCTTTTCTGCAAGCTGCTCCGTTCCCCTCCAAAATCCCAAGTGAGGAGCGTGGTTGCGGAAACAAATGTCAGGATAACTACGGCCAGAAGGATAGTGTACTCGGTTGTCGTCTGGCCTCGAAGCACCATTGCATCAGATAATGAAGCGACATTGATTAACCTTTCGTTCTGGCAGTTCCAGCCAGCTTCGCGCCTGCACACCTGGGACAAGGCAGGCGAGCAGACGATTTCAGTTTACAACGAGCTTGTTTTGATGGTGAAGGCAGTAATCATCACACAATTTACCATCTAAGCTAACTTTTATAAACTCTAGAATGCTGAATATTGGCATGCATGCTACAGCCGACAAGAGGACGCCAGTGCTACTGGCTTTCGGTCTCCACAATACAATGGGTTTAAGGGCGGATCGGCCATTTTTCCGCAGAACAGTAGGTTCATTTCTAGACAGGCAGTTAAGCGAAGGAAGGCGTTCTGCGATTATACTCGAAGGTGCTATGCAGTACCCGTTTTTCGACAAAACTAATCTCGAACACAAGCTTGCAGAAAAAGGGCTGGATTTTAACAGTGCAATGAGGGCGCGTCTTGCTCTATTTGAAATATATACTGTGGAGGGCTGTCTCATAGAAAACCCACAATCGGATAAGTGGTCTTGGGGGTTTGAACGGACAGCCAGGGGCATCTCAGAAACCAATCCTGGCATGATCGAAGTCGTAACAGAACCGCAATCAATTGAAGTGTTCCTCAAGCTGTCCCAGCCGCCGCTTAATGGTGGCGGCATGCCAAGCTACCCTTTGCCTGGAAGAACCTACCAAGAAAAAGTGAATTTCGTTGCTGCTTTTATCACGGCATTCATCGAGGCCCACCAAAAACGGGATAAATTAGTATTTAAGCTGTCCGAATCGCTCTCCGAGCAGGACCCTTCCCGGGCAATAATAATCCCCCGCGGCTATGGCCATAGGGGCATGTCAGTCTATTTCACTCCGGAGAACTACAGGGTTACGATATGCGAAAAAGGTTCTAACTCAACTCCGCTTGATGACGCATTCAAGCTCTCCTATGCAAGGCTATTAAGCCCAATCGAAATAGACAGGTATGCTAAAATGTATATAGATTGGCTCAGGCTGAATGCAATGACCCGCTTGAATCCAAAAATACGGAGGGCTGCACATGAAAGCTGGGAAGCACTAGCTGGGGGATACTCATGTTTGCACAATTTTTTTTCTGGACTAAGGGGTGCAATTGCAAAAGGGGTCGTGGAATGGTTGCATGGCAAGGAATAGTATTCTTGATATCAATTTTATTAATCCCCCCTTCCCCTAGATAGGCATGGACATCTGCTTCTATTTCCAGGTCCACCAGCCGCTGCGGCTAAAGAAATTCTCGATTTTTGACCATGGGGGCGGGATGCACTACTTCGATGATGAGCTCAATTCCCAGATAATGAACAAGGTCGCAACAAAGTGCTACCTTCCCACGAACAAGCTGCTGCTCGAGCTTCTTGAGCGCCACCCTGAATTCAAAGTCTCATTCTCGCTCACCGGTGTGTTCATGGAGCAGGCCGAGAAATTCGCGCCCGAGGTGATGCGCTCTTTCGAGGCGCTGGCAAGGACGGGACGGGTCGATTTCCTATCTGAAACATACTACCATTCGCTCTCCTCGCTTTTCGGGGAGAAAACCGAGTTCTTCGACCAGGTGGAATTGCACAAAAAGCACATTTCAAAGCTCAAGCCAGAGGCTCCAACAGTGTTCCGGAACACTGAGGCGCTCTTCTCAAACGATATTGCATACCTTGCGGAGCGGATGGGGTACTCGGGCATAATGACCGAGGGGCTTGAGCACTTCCTGGGCTGGCGCTCGCCAAACTACACCTACAAGATACGGGGGTGCAACGGGCACATAAAAGCACTGCTCCGAAACTACAGGCTCTCGGACGATGTGGGGTACAGGTTCGGCGCGAAATGGTGGAGCGAATATCCACTTACGGCTGACAAGTATGCAAGCTGGCTCTCCGCGCTGCAGGGGGACTGTGTGAACCTGTTCATGGATTATGAAACATTTGGAGAGCACCAATGGGAAGACACCGGCATATTCAAGTTCCTTGAGGCATTGCCAGGCGAAGTAAGCAAGCACAGGCACCTCTCGTTCAAAACCCCGTCCGAGGTCGCATCGCACATCGAGCCAAAAGGCGAAATTGATGTGCAGCACTACGTTTCGTGGGCGGACATGGAGCGGGACACGAGCGCGTGGCTGGGAAACGATATGCAGCGCGCGTGCTTCAAAATCCTAGAGGAGCTCGAAGCTCCTGTGAAGCAGCTAAAAGACCCGGAAATGCTGCACACCTGGAGGCAATTGCAGAATTCGGACCACCTGTACTACCTGTGCACAAAATCCCTCTCAGACCAGGATGTGCACAATTATTTCTCGCCTTACGAGAGCCCGTTTGAGGCGTTCATAAACTTCATGAGCATACTGCAGGATTTCCGCTCAGAAGTGAATATGAGATTGAAGAAATAGCAATGGGCGCCTTTTCGCCTGCTTACATATAGTGTTCCAGCACCTTCTTTCTTGCGATCGCATCCTTAATCGCATCAATCCGCTTTTGGTGCGAATCTGTGCTTCCCACCCCAAGCTCGCGCGCAAGGTCGGTTGGGATATACTCATCTGAAAGGAATTTCACCATCGCATCCCGCTCCCCCTTTTCTGCAAACGATTCGACGAATTTTGCCACGCCTGGCTTTGCCGCAGGTTCAACTGCGAACATAAGCCCCATTTCCATGTCCCCAGAGCCAACGACCCGGATAAGCGCATTCCCGTCTTTTCCAAGCAGCAAGCTTGCCTCCTCGCCCATGGCTTTGGCTCCCTTGTCCCTGCGCTGGCCCTCAAGGTAGGAGAGCACCCTCGTCTGCCCTTCAGTATCCAATTTCCCGAATGCATCATTCTGTGCAAGCTTCTGCGCAGGGTTCTCACTCCCAAGCTTTGCCCAGCCTTTCATAATCTCGTTCCTTGCCCGCAGCTTCCCTATCCCTGCAAGCCCTACTGCGCTCCACCCATTGTTCACTATCGAAGTTGCAACCATGTTCATGTATGCGTCATTATTCCGCAGCAGCTCCGCTTCTGTGCGCAGCACATCGCTCGCTCCCCACCTCTCAACATGCCTCAGGTACTGCGCGACTGCAAGCTGCCTGTAATAATCCATCCCCCTGAACGCAGTGCTGTGAGAAATCTCCCCAAACGCCGAAAGCAGCTCTGGGCTGCCCCTCACCGCCTCCTTCCCGCTCACCCTTGCAATGGCGCGCGCCCTCCCCTTCATCCCGTAATTCGGGACAAAATGCCTTCCAAACAGCCCTTCGGTTGCCGCTGCCCACATCGCGTTCTCATCAGTTGATAGCTTGTCTATAAGTTCCCTTGTTTTTGCGCGCCTGTCGGGCGCTGCTGCCACCTGCCCCTCAACGTACCTGCCAAGCCCAAGCGCCATCGCATCATCCATCTTCTCAAATGCCTTGGTGCGCGAGACCCTGGCGCCCACGACCTGCACTGCCTCTTTCGGGCTAATCTGCTCGCCTGCGCGCGAAACTTCCCTCATGCGCGAAGGATTGCCAACAAGCCCGCCAACCAAGGATTCGAATTCAGCCTTGCCACTCCCCCTCTGCTCCCTTGCAAGGTGGTCAAGCACGCGCGCCTGCTCGTGCTCAAAAAGCCCCTTGAAAGTCGCATCCCTTGAAAGCGCTCCAAGCACGCTCTGCCCGTTCACCTCATACTGGCTCTTATCCGCCATTTTTGAAAATATTTCAGCCGCCCGGTCGGTCCTTGCCCTCACTCTCCGCGCGCCTGCATAAAGCGCCGCGCCACCCCCTGCTGCATAGCCTCCAACGGTCCCCAACCCTAATACAAGGCTGCCCAAGTGGAAACCGTGCGCATATATCCCCCCGATATTTGCAGCCACGCCCCAGGCAGTATACGCGGGCACTGCTGCAATCGCGATGTTCGTGAGGTTCTTTATCTTCTCCCGTTTTTTGCCCCTTGCCTGCGCATATGCCCTTGCAGGGGATTTTGCAACCGCCCCAATCGCCTCCCACACCCTTCCGGATTTGAGCAGCAGCCCAAGGCTGTCCGCGCCGAAAATATACTTGTCCTGCGCAAGCCCGAGCACCGTGGCATCCACCCCCTGCTTCCCAAGCTCGGCATTTGCAGCCCGCATGTTCTCATACGGCTCAAGGAACGATACCCGCTCCGCCTGCCTGTTCATCCATTCCTTTGCCTTCTTGCCTGCCCCTCCCAGTTTCGCAAGCCTCTCTTTCTGCTCATGCAGTTTCCGAACAACCATTATGCGCGCGTTCTTGGTCACCCAAGCATTGTCCGAGAGCACCTCATCCACGCGCGCAACCCTGTCCTTTTCAGGCACGCTCTTCCATTGCTTGTACGTAAGCTCAAGCAGCCTCCGCTGCATTTCCGAAGTCATGCCGCTCCCGTCTGTAAGCTCGCGGTGCTTGAACAGCTTCTCCGCAAGTATGTCCCCGCATTCGTCAAGGAATTTTCCCCTAAGCGCTGTGGCGCGCTTTAGCGCCCGCCCCCCAAACGCAAGAAGCAGCGAGCCTTTTGCAGGCCCGAACGTGAAGAGCATTGGGAGCTGCAGGAACATCATCTGGTAGCCCTGCGGAGTTTGGGTAAGATAGCCCTGCGCCATGCCCCTTGGGCTGCGCGTTATCCCCCCTGTGAAATTATTGAGCAGCACCTCAATGTCTTTCCTCTCATGCATCATGCCCGCCTGCTCTGCTATTTGCTTTGCGCGGGCCATATTCTGCCCTTCCTGATTTTTCACCTCGGTGCGCCATGCGTAATCAACTGCTCTGAAAGGATACGCAATCGTGTTTCCCATTGCGCGCGCCAAATTGCGCATGCCAGGCTCCTGTGCAAGCTTGCTCCAGGAGGCCATAAACCTCTTGTTCGCATTGTCTACGTTCTCATCCCAGACAATTTTGCGCTTCCCATTCTTTTCCTTTATTGTACCGGAACTCAGGATTTCGCTCCACAAGGTGCGCAGCCTCTGCCATCTTGCCTCCAGTTTCGGTATCTCCTTTGCGCGGAACTGCTCATCGGGCTTGTATGCCCCTTCCTCCTCCTTCTCGCCCGGCTTTTTTTCCTCTGATTTTGTGCCATCCTTCTTCTTTCCTGGCGTTTCTTCGCCAGCTGTTCCTTTTCGCCTGCCGCCCTGTTCTGCTCCCCCTGTCTGCGGTTGCGAAGTTGAGGGTTGCTGTGTCCGGCGCTCGCCTGTGGCAGGCGGGGTCTGTTGGACAGGAAGCGGGGTTGCAAGCCCCCTCACCCGCAGGAATTCTGCAAATCCATCTGCAAGCTCAACCGCCCTTTGCGATGAGAGCTTCCCTGCCCTCCGTTCTGCATTAAGCGACCTGCTAAACATGCTCAAATGTTCCTGTGGCAGCCCCACTACATCGATTCCCCTATCCCGCAGCCTCTGATGCGCATCCTGGACCGGATCCACGCCAAACCTGAAGAATCCCCTTTGCGCTTCTCGCGGGAATCCCCCTACAGTGCCTGTTTGCTGATTTGGTGCCCTAGTGGTTTGCATTTCCTCTCCACCCGTACTTGTGGTGGGAGATGTTTTAACGGTTTGTCCCTCAGTTGGCGCGCCATACCTCTCCCTCATTATTTTATGCCCGCCCGGGTCCCCCTCTGGCCCTATCTGCAATACGCGCCTCCCTTCTCCAAGCTGGCCAGGCGTTTTCCCAGGAGGGAGCTGCGGCGGCCTATTTCCAGAAACAAGTTCCCTTGCAGACACTGCGGCATCCCTTGCCTGCGACGGGAAGTGTATTGCACCCGAAACCGCCATGTAAATGCTGTTCCCTTTCCGTATGAGCTCCACCACATTATCCAGGCTCATCTCCTGCCCCCCGGTTGCCATGCCCCAGCCTAATTTGGCGGCACTGGGCGCCTCTGCTGTTCCATGGTACACCATTATGCCGCCTGCGACAAATGCGTTCCCCTTGAGCACCGCCATCCCGACTTTGGAATTTATGAGCGGTATTTTAGAGAGCGGGGATGCGAGCATGAATGCCGAGGCGCTGACCGACTGCGCGGTCTGGCCCAAGGATGCCTCGCCCCTTGCATACGCGTCCACTGCTCCAATCGCGTTTCCTGTAGAGGTTGTTGCATAGTATGTCCAGGATACTTTGTTCAGCGCACCCACTACCCCGGTTTTCGTAATCGCCTTTGCTGCAGTCCATCCTGCCTTGAGCCTGTTTAGCGTGCTTGCCCCCTTTGCCACCATTGCAGCCCCGCGCGCGCCTGCAACAACCGGCGCCGCAATCCCTGTGCAAATCATTATCACATCGGCTGCAATGTCGCTCACTTTGCCAATAGTCTCCCAGCCCGTGCGCGGCGCGCTCTCATATTTTTCAGCCTTTTTCATGTTAGTGTCGAAACCCGCAAGGTTTTGCAGGCTCTGTGAAATAGCAAGCAGCGCGTTCTCCCCGGTTGCAGCCTTGCCATGCTCCCCGGAAAAACCCCTTCTTGTGAGCATCACTTCAGCGCCATCAAGCGCCCTGTACGCCGCAACAAGCGACTCGCCAGTGGCCTGTATCCTTTTTGTCTTGGCTGCCATTTCAAACGGGCCGCCTGACAGCCTTTCCCAACCCTGCTCCACGAATCCCTTCATCACTATTTTGCCCTGCTCTATCTCCTGGTTGAACCCATCAAGCGCGTTTATCCTTTGCTCAAGCTCGCTTCGTTGCCTATCCACCTCGGTTAGGAGCTGCCTTTTCACTGGCGAGAGCGAAGCGTCAATGGCCGAATTCAGCTCGGATTCGTGCGCGCTGCCCTTCACCTGGAAATCCCCTGCTCCCAGCTCAGTGATATCCTTTCCCTGCGCGCTTTTCTTGACCGAAACCGCAGCTGCTTTGCCATCATAACTAGCTGTGAAATTTGCCAATTGTGATATTCCAGAAGAATACTCTTGCCCTATCCCAAGCTGCGAATAAAGATCATTCACGCTCCTTGCATAATTCGTTGCCCAGGAAATGTAGCTGGAGGCATTTGTGAATTTCCCCTTTGCAGAGTTAAGCAGCGCATCCGCATTCTCCAGCTTTTTCTGGCAGCCTGAAGTCAGCTTTTCCATCTCTTGCTGCACAGATGCAGCAGCCTGCTGCTGCGATTTCGGGTCGGCGCCTGCGCCAAGGAGCGCATTCTCCATTACCGAAAGCTGCTTTCGGATATCCGATTCTGCGGCCCAAAGCTGCTTTTTTGCAGCATCACAATCGCTCCAAATTGCGGTTCCCGCCCCACTCAACACATGCCTGCTCCCATCCCCCATCTCAAGGAAAAGCTTGTCTGCCCCAGCGCCGTCCTTGATGTCATCAGCATGGGCGGAATATTGCCGCACCTCCAAAATCCGCTGGCCCGCAGTGGCAGCCACAGTCATCATATTGTGCGCAACAAAAAGCGCACTCCCGGAATCATTTGCCAGCTGTGTGAACTCCTCCCCGCTTGCATCCCTGCCTGCGCCAAGCTCGCCAATAATCCTGACTCCCTCTGACAGTGCAGCCTGCGTTTTCTCCCCGCCTGCTCGGAACATCTGCGAGATATGCCCGGCGCCGCCCTGTTCCTTTGCGTATGCGGCGGAAAGCATGCTGTGCAGCTCCCCCTGGTTCTCGATATGGCTTATCTCAATCCTGTTTGAGTCAAGCTGGTTTGCAAGCACGCAAGTTGAGAGGAACGCCTCGTTTGCCTGCGCTGCCCTTCCAAGCAGTGTGCCCGCAGAATTCACGTCGATGTTCCCTGCGCCACCAAGCGCTGCAATTCCTGAACGCAACTGGTCCTGGAGAGAGAGGAGCGTTCGCGCAAGCGAATCCGAGTCCTGCGCAGAAAGCCCTGCCACTCCGGAATGCAAAAAATCTATGTTCTGAACCACGTTAGAAAGTTCTGCGTTGTAAGCTGCAAGGAGCGCCTCCCTCCCTCCAGCCACTTGGAGTATGGTTTTTCCAAATTTTTGCGCGTGCGCTTCAAGCGCCTGCAGCTCCTGCCTTTTCTGCGCTGCAAAAAGCAAATCCTTTTGCCGCTCAGCGATGAACGCAAGCGCTTCCGATTTTACAACAAGCAGCACCCTCTCATCGCCAGATTTCCCCTGCGCCTGTTGCCTCGTCCTGGCTGAAAGATTTCGCGCCTCCTCATAAACGGCCTGTATGTTCTGCGGGGTAGCCCCCCTCACCTTCTCCTCCATCACATTAAGCTCATTGATCGCATTATCGAAAGAAGCAGGTTTGCTTGCCGGGCCTCCCATGTTAAAATTGCACCTTGCTTGGCTTTTAATGCTTTACTTGCGAATTTCCCATATGGCTGCGCCGATTCAGAAGGAACAGACACTTTCGCTTTCAGGGCAGCGCTTCAAGGCAAGGCTTCTTACATTGCAGCAGAACCCGAACATAGGCGCGGCGGTCTTGGTCGCATTGGGCGTTCTTTTCCTCCTGCTTGCGTTCCCGTTCTACCCTCTTCCGGTCGTCCCTCTGCTTGCAATCATCGCAGGCGCGATCGCATACCGCTACGCTCCGCTTGGGACTGCAGCCGGAATGATTCTTGCGCTCCCAGCTGTCGCCTACCAATCCCCGATTTTTGCCTGGGTGTTCCTGCCATTGCTTGCAATCACATTTTTTGAGATGTTCGAGTTCTGGGGCATAATCTCATTTTTGCAAATCGTGATTCTTGCGCCGTTCGCCCCGTTCCCGTTCAACTACCTCTCGGGCTTCATCTACCTTGCTATGGCGCTTGCCTCGCTTTACTCGGGCTCGAAAAAGAGCATCTACATCTCAATCCCTGCAATATACTTCGTGCTTTTGCTCTCCACTATTTGGATGACGCAGAATGCAGCATATCTTCCAATCAATTCCCCTGAAGGCACATACTCCCCTGCATTTGAATACCTGCAGAGGGGAAAGCCCGAAGCGGGCTTTGCAGACATGGCATCCGGCGCAGCAGAGGGTTTCCGGTCGATGTTTTCCGAGTCCGGGCAGATGATGCCTGCATTCGGGAAAATTTTCGACAACACTGTGAAATTGTTCCTTGAGGATTCCGCCCTGCTCCAGCTTGCAAGCTGGGCAATCGTGCTCTTCGCGATTGGGTTTGTCCCCGGGCGGGTGAAGCACAGGTTCAGGCAAACGATCGTTTCTTTCTCGCTTCTTCTCATACCGCTCACCCATCTCCTTGTAGGCGCCCTAAACCCGTTTTCTGTTCTCTACACTATCCTATCAATCGCAATCATCGCGGCGCTCGAATTCAACAAGGTCGATTTTTCGAGGGAGCAGACCCTCACGCGGCAGGAAAAGGCAAGGAAGTTCGGGAAATTCGGGATTGAGGACATGGGAAGCGGGAGCGAAACCCTGGATGATGTGGGCGGGTACGAGGATGTCAAGGCTGAATTGCGCGATGCAATCATCACTCCTCTGCAGAAAAAAGAGCTTTCGCTCACCTACGGGCTTCGCGCGCCAAAAGGCGTCCTTTTGTTCGGCCCTCCAGGTACCGGGAAAACGATGCTCATGCGTGCGCTTGCAAAGGAAATCGATTATGGATTCTACTACGTGAAATGCTCGGATTTGCTCTCGGAGTGGTACGGGGAGAGCGAAAAGAACATAAGCGAGCTTTTTTCAATCGCAAAGAAGAACGCGCCCGCAATCCTCTTTTTCGACGAGGTTGACTCGATCGGGAAAAAACGGGATTCGTATTCAACCGATGATGTCGCACCCAGGATAATGAGCCTGCTTTTGCAGGAGATGGACGGGTTCGGAAACCAGAAAGACGTGATAGTGATCGGCGCGACCAACGTTCCAAACCAGCTTGATTCGGCCCTGCTTAGGCCCGGGCGCTTTGACAAGATAATATACATGCACCTGCCAGACAAGGCGGCGCGCGAGGCGATTTTCAAAGTGCACCTCAAAAAAGTGCCCCGGGTGGAGGATATCGACTATGCGCGGCTTGCCCAAATCTCAGAGCGCTACTCCGGCGCGGACATAAAGAACATCTGCACCGAAGCGATCCGCTCAGCTGCGCGCGAGGCGGTCTCAAAGGACGTAGTTATCCCTGTTTCCCAAAAGCACTTGACCGATATACTTTCGCGCGTGCGCCCGTCTGTTTCGCTTGAATCGCTTGAGGACCAGGAGCAGTTCAGGCTCGACTTCGAGCGCAGGACCGGAAAACCTGAGGAGAAAAAGCAGGAAACCGAGAAGGAAGTGAAGTGGTCCGACGTGGTGGGCCTGGAAAAGGTGAAGCAAACCCTTCTTGAGGCAATCGAGATGCCGCTGCTTCACGAGGACCTGATCAAGCAGTTCAAAATCAAGCCGAGCAAAGGATTGCTCCTATTCGGCCCGCCCGGGTGCGGAAAAACAATGATTGTGAAAGCAGCGGCAAACGAGCTCAAGAGCGCTTTTTTGGTGCTCTCTGGCGCGGACCTCAACAAAAAAGGCTACTCGAACGCGGTGCGAGTGGTAAAAGAAACATTCAACCGCGCGCGAGAGCAGTCGCCTGCAATAATATTCATAGATGAAATAGAGGCGATTGCGCCCGAGCGAGAAATATACGGCGGAAATATCGTGGCGCAAATCCTAACAGAGATGGACGGCATGCGGGAGCTCAAAGGGGTGATGCTCATCGGCGCAACCAACCGCCCTTCCATGATAGATTCCGCCATGATGAGGCCAGGGAGATTCGACAAGATACTCTACATCCCGCCCCCTGACCTGCCGGCGCGCGCGCAAATATTCAGCCTGAACCTCGGGGATTCAGGAAAAGATGTGAGCATAGACGAGCTTGCAAAAACCGCTGCAGGCTTCTCTGGCGCGGACATAACTTCGATTTGCCAGGAGGCGAAAATGCAAATTGTGCGCGAACGAATCCGGAGCCCGAACTCCGTGCGGAAGCTTTCCACAACCGAGCTTCTCAATATAATCCGCTCCCGGCGGCCCTCAATCACGCGAACGCAGCTTGCGGAGTTCGAAAGATTTGTGCAAGAGTACGGGGAGAGAAAGTAGCGGCATATCACTTACTCTGGCTGAAAACTAAAACCGCAACTTCAAATTAAATTATTTTCCCTGCCAATATAAACGCTTTGCCCAAAAAATCAGGACTGATGTTTTGGGAATCATTGCATAGGGCAAAAGGCAATGCAAGCAGACAAAAGTTTGGGGATTTTGGGGTGGCGTTGTGAACATGCGAAAACCTTGGCAGGGCTGGATTTCGCGCCATTCTTACTGTTTTTCACACCAAAATTCGTCACCTTTAGGTGCGTCCCATAGTCATTTAACGTATCTTTATCTTTTATATGCATACTTTTGTTTATGCCACATGACAAACTTTAAATACCTTGCGAACGACCTTCTTGCGATTCCTAAGCGAGTGGCTAACATCCACTCCCGGTGGGAATTCTAAGATATGGGGGCGCAACAGTGCCAGTCGCCGTTAATTATCCTATACAGACGCGCCCCAAAGGCGACGGCAAAACAGGAATGAAACATGAGGTGAAAAAATGAAAGGAGTAAACGTACAGAAGATCGCCGCACTTGCAGCGGGTATCGGCCTGCTGGGCGCCTCTGTAGCTGTTGCCGACGTAGTGTACGGCAGCACTCAGCTGGTTGACCAGAACGGGCAGCCCACTGTCAAGATCGTGGTGGGCTCCAAAGCCGCCGCATCCGACGGCGTCGCAGCAGCCAACATCGCGGCAGCGATCGCGAACCAGGCGTACAAGAGCGGAATGCTCACGCCGGCAGTATCAGGGACCGCAACCTGCACAGCAGGCAGCTCCACGGGCGGCTCCGGGTCGTGCACCTTCACAGACAAGAAGGTCACACTTGAAGTCGAGCTTCCGGGCGCAGCAGGCGGCGCAGCCATTTTTGAGACCCTGATCAACGACCATATTGACCGGAACATCGCAAACAGGGTAAACGCCGGAACAGACGACAAGTATCTATATGCGAATTCCGACACCGGCCCTGACGCAAACGCGTTCAGCGACCAGGGTGGCAACGCCTCAAGCACCGCAGCAGGCATCGGAGTTTCGAACAACGCAGAGGCAATCTACAAGATTGGCTCCTCTTCGTTTGCGGCCCTAAAAACATCGACTCTCTCGGACGGCTCAAACAGCTACACCGAGCAGCAGACTGCATGGCTTAAGGGCAAGACATACTATGACACCGGGACAAATGACGACTTCATTGCAGACTTGTCTTCAGGCGTCATGGCATGGAGCGCAAAGTTCACGCAGGACGACTACGGCATTCCAGTGTGCTCGAAAATCACGAACACCAATGCCGACTGGACCGACTGCCAGAACTCCGAGCTTACCGAGCGCAAGAGGATGAAAATCAACTTCCTCGGTGACACCGCATGGATTATCAGCGACATGACTGCGCCGACACAGGGCATAGGCGCAACGACCGGCATGGTCCATGGAGGCTCGATAACCCTGGCGAAGGAGTCCGCATACCAGATAGTCAACGTCGGCGAGACGCTTGAGGCTGGTGCGATCTCAATCCGCCTGGCGGACATATCGACTGCCACAGGGCAGACGAACGTGCACCCTGCAATCATAGACATCCTGGACTCTTCCGGAACAGTCGTGAAGCAGATACAGGTTGACCCGGGCACGACAACGACCGAGACAATCGGCGGCGTGGACTACAAGTTCCACGTGTACCAGACAGCGCCCGGTTTCACCCTGAACGCGAAGTGGGCTGAGATTGCTGTGTACTCCGACGAGCTCATCCTCACTGACGGGGACCAGATCGACAACGATGAGAACGAGGACTTCTACACGGTCTTGAAATGGAAGAACAAGGGTTACAAGTCTTCGACCAACACAACAGTGAACAATGCCGACGCGCTGCGGGAGATAGTCATCTTCAACGACCGAAGCAACGTGTTCACCTCTTCGAGCTACGGGCTCAAGAAGGGCGACAAGTTCAGCTTCATCGCTGACCCGGCGGTGTTCGAGCTGCAGTTCAACGGCCTTGACCTCCAGTCAAGCGACTACGACTCCCTGCACTACGAGATATTGAAAGACGGGGCGTCATTCAGGAACTGTACCAACACCAGCCAGACCATCACCCTTAACGGCGTGATCAGAGTCACATCCGATGAGAGTGCTGCGTTCACTGTAGGCAGCTACAGCGGCAACGACCTGTACTACGACTTGACGAACGACTCGGCCACCACCACTTTCGGCCGTGTGTTCATAAAGTCCACAGGCTCCACGAGCTGCTATGACATGGCTGACTCTGGAGGCCCAAGCGCCAGTGTCGACTATTATGTTGCAGGCGATGCGAAGGACACCACTTCAGGTGGTGAAATTCTTATCACCCACAACAGTGTGCTGAACAACACAGGCGGCTTCAGCGCAATTGTCAACCTGACACTGTACGAGGACCAGGGGCGCACAAACACGACCGCGCAGCTTGCAGAGAGGCTGACTGTGATTGCAAACAACAGCCTGTCGGGCTATGGGGCAACGGTCACGGACTTCTCGTTCGTGGCAAACGCTGCGACACCATATGTGACCTACGTGCAGCCGCTCACCGGAATAAGCTCTGGTGGGTACGCGAAGGACAACTCTGGCGCCAACAAGGAGGAGGGATTCTACGCCAACAGGGGTACGAGGTTCTCTTCGCTTGACGGCACCAGCGCGACTTTCGAGGTGGCAAAGAGCGTCGGGCACATGATGTTCGCCATAACGTCAGTTGGCGGCAACCTGACCTCGACCACAAGCGAGACTTTGGGCGTGGGCGCAACCACGACCTTCGGCGATGTGAAGGTGACTGTGAAAGACATCACAGGGACCGGCACATGCGCAGTAGGCCCGGGAGGCGTTCCGCTGTGCACACCCGACATGTCGGGCGTATCAGCGACCATTGACGGCCAGGCATCGCTTGAGGCATCAGTGCCATACAAGCTGCCAGCGGACTACAAGATGGTGGTCCTTGACACCCCGACTCCGTCGGCAAGTGTCCTGGTCACTGTCGGAGGCCCGATCGTGAACATGGTGACGAAAGACGCCCTTGAGGGCTCCGACGTCAACTTCGACACCGATGCTGTAGTGGTCAAGGAAGTTGGCCAGAGCAGGATCGTGGTTGCAGGTGCAACTGCGGAAAACACTCTGGAAGCGGCGCAGAACTTCATCAACGGCATGACACGGTCTTAAGCCCTGGTGAAGGAAAAGCCAAACAACGCGCGGGCGGGCAAAACCCGTTCGCGCCCCCTTTATTTTTTCTTTTTTCTTTCATTCTTTTTTGCTCATCACTTTTCCGCCAAATTTCCCCATTCCCAATTCTCGAACGATTTCCGCAACTTATTTAAAGCCAGCTTGGCACAATTTAGCCATGCGACCATGGTTCACCATTTTTATCTCAGCAGCCTTGCTTTCGGTTTTTTTTGCGGCTTTCAACCCGCATGACTACCTATACCCCGGGGAGGAGAACTCCTCGATCGAGGTGAAAAACATCTCCGCCAACGGGGCGTTCTACTCGCTTGTGACAATAGGCGGGCAAGAGGCATTTTTGCTCCTGGATGGAAAGCCGGTCAATGATACTGGGCAGGTCCAATCGGTTTTGCGCGCCAGCCTCCATTCCGAGGTAAGCTTCGATGATAAAAAAACAGCGATTACCGAGGGGATACTGAAATTCAACGCTTCGAGGAACAAGAAGATCCATCCGTATTCAAGGTACGGGGTAGAAGACCAATGCAAGCTTGAAAATGTGCAAAACCCATGCAGCACGCTTAGTGAATGCATCGGCACCGCAACCATGGTCTGCCAAATCGACCCTACGGTGAGCTGCGATGCAGGCCTTCTCGGCAGGGCCATATACGAGTTCTACCCGCCTTCAGTACAGCTTAGCAAGGATGTTTCCGGGGCGCTTGCCGAAGCAAATTCAATGACTCTCGACAATGCGGTGGGCAAGCTGGATGCAGTTAAGCAAAAGCTGCCATTAATAAAATCGAATGCTGAAAAGATGTCCCACTCAATAATCCGCTATCCGGCCGTAAGCGTCGGCGGAACGCTCTGGCTGGCTTCAGACCCATGCAACTCGAACACATATGTAAACAGCCACAGGGACGAGTGCGGCAACATTATAGGCAGATGCTACCCAATCCCTTTTGATTTTTCAAGCCTCGCCTCTGCAGAGAATGCGGCGAACACCCTCTCTTCGAGCCTCGCCGAAACCGAAAGCACTACCGTAGTTTCGCAGCAGATAACCACTGCCACCAATGACCGGATAGATTTCAAGGTGCACAGCGCAATCATAGCGCAGTACAATGCAAAGCTTTCTGCAGTAAATGACAAATACCCTCAGATATTCGCGCAGGTGGAAAAGCTCCGCCCCATTCTTGCAGACGACGCATTCAAATCGGCGGTCTTTAAGCTTGATTCAAAGCGCGAGGCAATCGAGCTTGGGATATCCTCAAAGCAGTATGTGGGGCTGGATGCTAAAATAGCAGAGTATGGGAAGCTTGCGCTTGAGGCAAACGCCTCAATGCAGAACGCGACCGAAATTTATTATGCAGCGCTCAAGGCGCAGGATGCATCATCTGATTCTCTGATCGAGGCGGAATGGGCAATCAACGCAAAGGACTCCGGCGCCTCATCCGAATTCGGCAAGCTAAAGGCAAAGCAGGTTTCCCTTGATTCATCTTTCAAGCCCCCGCTCAAAAGCGTGCAGTACGTGGGCCTCAAGGCTGATTACAATTCGCTTGCAAAGGACGCAAAATCATTCACAGGGAACCGCGCCCGGAACATCCTATTCTCGATTTCAGGGAGCGCGGGGAAGGCAGGCGCGGACAGCCTGCTTGCCCTTGCATCCACGGTAAAGCCCCTTGACTACAAGGACAGGATGAAGCTTGCGCCATCGATGCCCCTGTGGCTGCTTGTGCTCACTGGGCTCTCAATCGTATCGCTTGCGCTTGCGGCATTCGCAGGCGCACTCGTCGTGTTCCGCGGCGTGTTCCGCCAGAGGCTCATGATGATCGTGTGGGTGGCCGCGCTAATTGCATTCTTCGCAGTGGTCGGCGCAGGCTCGGCCGGCGCATATGTGATGCTCAACCAAACCTCTCCCGGCTCAACGCTCGCTGAGTTCATGTCTGAGGTGAATTCCCAAGGGGCTGCATACGTCCTTGTCGATACCGCCGGCGCAACCGACGCGGCAGTGGCCTCTATGGATTCCTGCGCCTCAAAGATCGCAAAATCGCTTCGCGAGGACGGGATAAAGGTTTCCACATATAAGGTGGCTGGCAGCAAGTGCTTTGCCGAGGGCAAACCTACTTCCAAGGACGCAGATGCGTGCCTTAACTCCATGTCGGCGTCGGGCGAGCCGATATTCCACCTGAAATACTCTGCAACGCCCAAAAACCCGCTTTTCACCCTCCTGGTTTCAAAGGAGGCCGCAACATCGGGCGACGCCGCGTACATGGACAAATGCATTATACAGGATGCGATTACGAACAAGTGAGTGGGTTGCATGGCTCTGCCGCAAAAATACCAGTGCGCGATAATCGTGCTCATGCTGGTTCTTGGGCTGGTGCTAGTAGTCCCGATAATCCAGGCGGAGGCTCCGACAGTCCCGTTCTCTATTTTCATGACCAATATGATGAAAAACGACAAGGGGATTGCAATAGTGATGGACATACGGGGCGCTGACGCGGAAGCGGCGCGCAAGATAATGCAGTGCGGAACCAACCTGGCCGGTAGCCAGCTTTTCGTGGGCAAGGAAAGGTCACACTATGCATGCGACAATTCGGGCTGCCTTACTGCAGAGATGGGCTCATCAAAGCAGCGCACGGTCCCGTACGCAGACCTTGAGAACGAGATTGCAGGCAAAACCGTATTCTATGTCAAGGAGGGCAAGCCGGACAACAGGTTCACTACAATCCGCTCGACTATTACCCTTGATGAGACTTTCAACGGGAATTGCCAGATCACAGTGAAATAATCTACCCTTTTTTAGGTAGCTAATTATTAATGGGTAGCAAGCGCGAGTATCCGCATGGGCATTCGGATAGGGATAGCGGATACGATGTTTGCGCGCGTGGACATGAAAAAATACGCAATCGGGGCGATAAGGGAATTGGCGCCTGATGCGCAAATAGAGCTTGTTACGGTTCCGGGCATAAAGGACCTGCCTGTTGCGTGCAAAAAGCTCCTTGAGGAAAAGCACTGCGATATAGCGCTTGCGCTTGGGATGCCTGGGGCAGAGCCCATAGACTCGCAGTGCGCGCACGAGGCATCACTTGGGATACAACAGGCAATGCTCATGTCAAACAAGCACATACTTGAAGTGTTCGTGCATGCATTCGAGGCAAAAACAGACAGGGGGCTGCTTGCGATAGCAAAGACGCGCTCTTACAAGCACGCGCAGAATGCGGTGTGGATGCTCTCAAAGCCCGAGGAGCTTGCAAAACAGGCTGGCAAGGGGATTAGGCAGGGGCATCCTGACGCCGGCGAAATAAACGGGTAATATGCATGCATTGGAAATAGTATGGCAAATCTTGCGGGCGGTATCATGGGCAAAAATGCTGGATTTCAAAACGCATCTGTTTCCAGCGAAGGAATCAGGCTTGCGATAGTAGTTTGCGAGTGGAATCCCCAAATCACGAAGAGGATGGAAGAGGCGGCGAAAAAAGAGGCGGAGAAAGCAGGATGCAAAATTTCCATCTCCCGCGTTCCTGGATGCTACGATTCAGCTTTTGCCGCAAACCAGCTGCTCATGCGCGAGGATGTTGATGCGGCAGTGGTGCTTGGCGCGGTGATTAAAGGCGAAACGAGGCACGATGAGGCGATTTACAATGCAACCGCACTCACACTTCAATCAATCTCTCTTGCCCGCCGAAAGCCAATCGGGCTTGGGATAATAGGGCCTGGCGCAACGCAAAAAATCGCAAGCAAGAGGGCGCAAGATTATGCAAAGAGGGCGGTTTGGGCTGCAATCGCGCTGCATCAGCGGTACCGCAAGAACGCGCCAAGCCCGTAAAACGACTGCAGGAATTGCGCCCCTTCGGGCGTATCATTTGATATTACCCGCAGCGGGACGCCAGTTTGCTCCGCAAGCTCGATTATCTCATCAATCAATGGCTTCTCCTCAACAATTTTCACAGTCCCCCCAATGGACTTTATCTTTTCCTCAACCGCTCCAGCATCGCCCTTCACTGTAATCCAGTTCTCTTCTCCAGTTGTGGTGTCCCTAAGATTCACCCGCTTTTGCGTAAGCCCCTCGGACACGAGCGCAAGCTCTGCCTGCTTGGACCGTATGGCCGCCCGCACCTCGTTTTCCCCGTACGCAGCCAGCCCACCTGACACGACGGCCCTTATGAACTTGTCCACGACCTGCTTCTCCACAATCGCATCCTGCTGGGCAATTATGTCATTGGACTTGGACATCACTTCCCGGATCCCGTACTCATCCGTATACCCCGTATCCACAACCCCGAGTATCTTGATTTGGTAATTGAACGGCGACATCTTCACGAAATTTTCCTTTGTAGGCCCCGGCCCCCCTACAATCACTCCTTTCACGGTATTCACGAAATGCATATCCATCGCTTCGCCTATGCGCTTATAGTAAAGCTCAATTGATTCCTCAATCAGCCGCTCGTACCTGCGCGCAGACTGCCCTCCCTTCCTGATTTTTGCGTGCGCTGTGGAATTCATCCTCTTTAGCACCTGCACCTGCGTTCCCCGCAGCATCGCAAGTGTGCATTCCCTCCCGTCGAGCACGACTAGCCCGTAGCTTTCCTTCACCTCCAGCATGGACTGGAGCGGCTCAAGGAAGAAATGGGAATCGCACCTGTAGATGCTCACATGTATGGGCTCCGGGGGCTCGATCGCGAATATCTCAATGTCGGTTTTTGCGGGGTTGTCAGAAATATTCCCGCAAAATATTGCAAGCCCGCTCTTGGGCGCCAAATTCCCATAAATCTTGAGGTGCTGCACAATCCGCTCAAGCGCATCAACCACATTCTTTCTCGTGCTTTTGCTCTTGATGTTGGATGCCTGGCCTGCCTCCCCCTTGAGCTTCGTGCTCGTTTCGTGGACAGGCGCTTCTGAGGGTATGTAAACCGAAATGAGCTCGGTTCCGCTGCCCCGCATGGACCGCAGGCGCGCAAGCTGCTTTTTCAGTCCGTAAAGCCTCTTGCTCCTCTGCTCATCGCTGCCCTTTTCCATGAGATAATTTCCGCTCCAAAAGCTTATATTCGGGAACGATTGGAAATTTGCAAATCCTTATATACCCCGATTGTTGCAATTAAACCACTTATTTCGAGGTGCGAAAGCTGCCGAGGCTAACATTTAAATAGTTATAAAGCATAAAATTTAGTGGGATTACAATGAAACGTTTCCTCGTAGCATTAATGCTCCTGTTGCCTATCGCACTAGGGGCAACCGCATATGGACAGAACACCCTTAAGGTGGCTTCGAACCTCAATGTGGAGGAGCACCAGCGCCTGTCGCTTACGACCGGCGGCGCAATCACCACCTATGTTTCTTACCTCACAATAGAGCTTGAGAATACTGCATCCACTCCGGCTCTCAACGTTACTGTTTTGCAGGACCTCTCCAGTGTGGAGGGCATACTGAACTATTCGCCATCTGCATACCTTTCAGCCCCACGCACCCCGGTTTGGAATCTGGGCACAATGGCTCCCGGGAAAAAAATTGTGGTTTCCGCAACGCTCTCAGGCAAGCGCACCCAGTCTCTTCTTTTTGCGCTTTCGCAGCCGGAAGTGAAATTTGGGGTTCCGGCAATCAAGCTTACTGCGCCCCTTGAGGTAGAGCTTGGCGGCAAATACCCTATAACCGCAACCTATGGCGGAAAGCCGCTCCTTGAGGTGGAAATAGAGGTCACTTCCCCCGAGGGCACCAAGAGCATCCTGGTGACCGACGAATCAGGGGAAGCTGAATTCTCTGCAACCTCCAGCGGCTATTACACTTACCTGGTGCGCGGCTACCCGCAAGAAAAGTACATCTCCACAAAGGCAAGCGAGCCAAAGCCCAAAGAGCCAGTCCCCTCCACCGCGGCTGCGGCAGTGGACTCGGGTGGCTTGCCGATAAAGCTTGAGAACGTTCTTCCTCTCATACTCGGCCTCATTGTGGTTGCGGCAGTCATTTTCGTACTGATGTCATACCTCTCCGGAAGGCGCGAAGAGGAACAGCCTCCAGTGCAATCTGATTCGCCTTATTACTCCTACTCATACGCACAGCAGCCATCGCAGGAGGGGCAGCAGCCTGCAAAGCAGGTGGACGCGCAGGCAACGCGCGATTTACTGGCATCAAGAAGAGCGGATCAGGAGCAGCCGGCAGCTTTGGAGGGTGAGAAAAAGCAGGCTGAAGATGAGGAAACTCAGTCACAATTCAATGAAATGGGCGAGCAGACATCGGTTTATTCTGATGAAGTGGCGGACGAGGGAAAAGATGCATCCGAAGGCGGCAAGCAAGCGGCGCTTGAAGGGGGCGAATACACCCGGGCATTCCCTGATTCGGAGGAATCCGAGCTTGAGTCCGCTATAGACGAGGAGCTCTCCAAATCCGAAGAGGAGGGCGAAGCGCCAGAACCCAAATCAGCAGAGGCAGAGGAAAAGCCGGAAGAGGAATCGAACTGGGAAGAAGAGCAATCTTCAATCCAGCGCCAGCTTGAGCTCATACGCGCAAAGCTTGCAAAGTCCCGCCAGATTGACAAAGCTGAAAAAGAGCTTGAGGAGGCTGCAACCTCCCTGCCTGATGAGGAAGAGGAGCCTGCCACATCCGGAAAATTTGCGGTCGAGGAGGAAGAGGAGGCGGGCAAAGGGGACACGCCGATCGAGGAGGCTGAGCTTGAGGCGCAGGAAGAATCGGAATCGCCAGAGGAAAAGGAAGCCCCCAAGCCGTCGAGGGTTTCGCGCCCGCTTGCGCGCTACACCTCAACGAAATTGTCTGCATCGAAAGGGAGGCAGCCTGAAAAAACCGTTAGAAAAGCCCCTGACAGGCTTAAGGCAGCTGGAAAGAAGCGCCGTTAACCCTAATTTACCGGCTTCAACAAGCAATATATAATCCCCCAACCCCTAATTTATTTACAGCCCTCGTAGTCTAACCTGGATAGGACGCGACCCTGCGAATGTCAGCCCAAGGGGGTGTTCCACCCCCCTTAGTCCGACACCGCCCAAACCCCCCGCGGCAATGAATATATACTCTGGCTCCTAAACATTTTCACAAGCCCACGTCGTCTAACCTGGATAGGACGCGACCCTGCGAAGGTCGAAATCCGAGTTCAAATCTTGGCGAGGGCGTTCCCATATCCCCTTTTCTTTGGGAAAGAAAAGGGGCTTCACCGGAAGCGCCTCGCGAAAAAACGACTCGGCGATTCCGGTGGGGTTTCACCCCCAAAAGAAAGGATTTGCGGGTTTCAACACTTTCGGGAACGACGGAAAAAATTATCGTTCCCGAAACCAAAAGAAAAGAGGATGAACATATGCTCGTAGGAATGATGAACGACCCGAACCGGGAGTTGCTATCAGAGATTGAGTTTGCAGGAGAGCACTCATTTGAATTCTTCGAGCTCACTATAGAATATCCTGGTGCGATGCCGGATTCCATTTTGCAAAACAGGAAGAAAATTTCCGACATTCTCTCATCATACAACCTTCCTGTGCTCGGGCACATGGCATGGTATTTCTCAATCGCGCACCCCTACCCCTCAATCCAGAAGGCAATAATCGGGGAAATAAATTCCGCAATCGACGCCGCAGTCCCGCTCAAAATTAAGCAGCTCACACTTCACCCTGAATTCCTCTCCTCAATCACAAAGGACCGGTCGCTCCTCATATCCCGCTCGATCGCAACCCTAAATGAGGTTTCCGATTCTGCCAAATCCCAGAAGTGCGAGTTGTTGTTCGAGAATTTCAACGACACCGCATTGAGCGAAGACGAGTTTGCCAGGATTCTTGACGGGACCAAGCTCAACTGCACTTTTGACATTGGGCATGCGAACATGAACGGCAGGAATGGCTCCGGCATATACTCATTTCTCTCGCGCTTCTCGAAAAAAATCAGGCACGTGCATGCTCACGACAATTTTGGGAAGGAGGATTCCCATTTGCCAATTGGGGCCGGGCAAATCGATTGGGCGAAAGCGATTCCTGCGCTCAAATCCTATTACAATGGCACGATAACGCTTGAAGTGCATTCAAAGGACCGCAGCCTGCTTCTACACTCAAAAGAGAAATTGCAGGCTATGTGGCACGGGAAAAAGCAGGTGGATGCGGACAAGGATTACCTGCAGCCAGAAATGAAAAAACAGCAATAGCCCTACTTTTTCCTGGCAATCAGCTTCTGCACCTCGTCAGCCTCGACGCGCAACCTGTATTTCATCATCACCTGCTTCATCTCAAAATTGCACTCTTCCACCAGTTTCTCAAGCTCTTCTCCAGAAATCTTGTGCAACCCCAGCTCTTCCACGGATTCTTTTGTCCCCTTCCCGCCAGCCATAGCCTTCAGTATTTCGGGTATGGCGGCTTTTGCGAAAAGCCCTTTCCTGTAATTCGAGAACAGGTCCTCAAGCGACCCCCCCGCATCCTTTATCTCAACGCCCTCCCTCCTCAATGCAGTAAGGGTGTTCTCAATCGTGGTTGCAACAAGCGTGGGC